>JAJDAD010000062.1 GCA_029262055.1 Candidatus Zhuqueibacterota bacterium | reverse complement strand
GCCGGAGCGGCAACTCTTCAGATAAATTGTCAGTGGCAACAGCACCGAGCGCATGAGTTCAACAAAGCGATTGTAAGAGACGGTTTTAGGAAATTCAGCCTGCATATGTTTCTTGACATAGTAGAGATAGAAGTGCTTTAGATTCTTGTGCTGACTCAAATGAAACAACACAACGATGGTCATCACTTCGCTGCCCGACATCAAGAATGACCGATTTCGGCGTTTTTTCTCTCCAGACAATTGAAATTTCTTGAGCTGATGGTTAAATTCAGCATAGAAGTCATCAATAGATACAAAGATTTCAGTAGCAAGGTCAAAGTATTGCATGCTGGTTCTTCCTTTTTGTACGTATGCAAGTTATTTGTCAAAAACAACTTACGGAAGAACCAGCACTTATTCCAATGAAAACAATCTGTTATGGCGATTCAATTAAAGGATCCCTTACGTCGAACTCACGTTAATATAGAGAAAGTAGAGGGTGTGGGCAGGTCGATGAGGCGAGGTCGGGTGCCGGCAAACAAGAACTGCTATTGCATGCCACCGCCATTCATCGTTTGTGTGGCGGTTGGCTCAGGTGGATTCCCGTTGGCGTCAACGGTGCTGTCTGCGGTTTGACTCGTAGTGATACTTTGTGTCTGTTGTTCGCGCTGCAACGTAGCCGTTTCCTCATACTCCTGAGGATTTGTCGCGATGCGGACGTGAGCCTGTTTTAGTAATGTTATGATATCGGCTTCGCTGATCTCGGGGAGCCTGTTCTTCAGGAGCTGGACCAGCTCTGTTTCACCGGCATGCAAAAGCTCCTGCAATTCCCGCTGCAGGCCGTGTGCAACAGCCGCAAATTCAAATCTTGCAGCGACTGATTCATCGATTTCATCCGGGCTGAAAAACGTCTCCCGTTTCCCCAGTTTCTCCTCAGTATATTTCGGCACCAGAAAATCGACCTCGCATTTGCGGCAGCCGTATCTGCGCAGCGGAAACAGTTTCGAGATAATCTGGTCGAATGTCTTCCTGTGTTTGCGTCGCAATCTGGTTTCACAATGCGGGCATATCATGTTTTGAGTAAACTTGAGCGCCCTCGACCATCTGATGAAATAGAACAGATCATACACCAGGAGCAGAAGCAAAAGCAGTGCGCCAATTCGGGTGAAGAATCCGAAAACAAGAATGCGGGTGAAATCGACCAGTTTCCCGCCCGTGATGTTCTGAGAAACGTCCACCAGAGCTGAAGATGCTTTTAGTCCGGCGAAGACCAGCAGGACAATGACGAAAAGCCCATTTATGAAACCAAAAAGCTTCGCACCAGGGGATTTGCTTTTCACCTTGGTCGTTTTTGGCAGAAAGTTTTCGAGGTCTTTGGAATGAGTCATAAGTTATTCTAAGATAGGCACCCGGCGCCTGACTACCAAATTAAGAATTCTTAAAGTATGAGTCTTTGCGTCTCTTTGCGTGCTTGCGGACCCAGCGCAAGGCGCCCAGGCCGGTGGCCATGAGTACGAAAGTAGCGGGCTCCGGAATTGGTGCGGGATTCCCCGGGTCCGGTGTTTGATTGCTGAGCCATGAGGCTGGACTGATGGCTGTAGCAAATCGTTTTAAGGATTGGTTGTCATTGGCGAGAATACTCCAACCCGGCACATGGTTTTCCCAGGCTACCGAGTCTACCAGTGCCTTGGCCAAATCACGAAACACGAGCTTGTCCCCTGTGTTGTTTAAGCCCAAAGAGAAGTCTCCGAAATCAGGGGAGAACCCGTAGCGGGCCTGAAAGAATGTTGCGTCCCGTGCAAATACCATGGTCTGGCCCGGCTGGACCATGGTGCCTGTGGCAACCGTGTAAGTGGAGGCGGTGTTGTCACCGAACGTGTAGCCCCCAATATCGATGGTATTTCCCGTTGCATTAAAGATTTCAATCCACTCTTCATCCGACTCAGGTGCTGGCGCATCATACAGGATTTCTGAGATGATCAGACTCGGTCCGGCATACAGGACAGTGGTCTGGGCCAAAACCCACAACAGAACGCCGGAAACCGGCACCAGGATTCGCATAGCACGCCCTCCCCTCAATAAAAGAAAATTCGTTTCCTGATGACTTCAGAATAAAGTCTTCGGCATGAGAAAAAAACATTATTGCAATAATTGTGCTACGATGCTGTTTGTTTGTGTCGTTGGTGTAAGTAGCTGTTTGGAAAAGAGTTGGGGTGCGTCCGGCTCGTGTCCGTGCGTCAATTGGGCACGCGAGTGTAAGCGATTCTGACAAGTTTGTACGGCTGTGCGCAAAAGTAGTTGATAAACCTGGGTTTACGTGTGTTGACTCACCCGACTGGCAAAATGCAATTGTGCTTTCCAGACTTTACGGGATACTGCTGTGTTGCAGGTAAATATAGGTTTGACTGTTTGTGATGCGATTCCTCCGGAATCCGGCTGTTCCAAACGTGACCGGCGATCATGGTTCCCTATTTGATTTGTGGTGGCAAGGTAAAGAAACTGGTTCAAAGTGGCTAAACGCTTTAGATCAACAAAGATGACTTTTTCGCTCAAAAGACTACTCTCGATTTATCACCTGTTTCTTATTCTGTGCCTCTCTGGTTGTTCTCCATCTCTGCACCAACCGGCGAAAATAGTGGAGTGGTCCGACCATCCTGTGCTGGTCCGACAATTCTCGTCAGCTATTCTTACCGGCATGCGCTACATGATGTCTGAGCTACTGGTCACGGAAATGTGGTTTAACGGAATGGACGTTTCGGTGATGCACGGGGAGCACGAGATTCTGGGCGCCCGCATTGCCCACTTTTATTTAGAGAACAGTCAGACAGAACAGATATATGGCCAGTGGCAAATCTTCAGAGCAAACCGCAGCAATTTTGAGTACGTGAGTACCTTTGAGTTTGGCACAGCACAAGACACGTCTTCCCAAGTTGTCCGGTCAGCTGCTTCGCCGGCTGGTGACTCTTTGTTCGTTGATGTCCATAAATCCCCTGCAGCTTTTGTTTTGCCTCCGGAAGAGTTGACAGACATCGACATTGTGTTCTGGCGCAAGAAGCGGAAGAAGGACAAGATCATTTCCATCCGGATGGACAAAACCAGCGCGGAGCGCTTCTCTGTGCTGGGCCCCTAGCCTTTCGTTCAGGCTTTGAACCCGGTTCGTTTTACAGCCCCGTCGTCCTGTTTCAAGCCTGGTCCGCAAAGTGTTGCCTGAGCAAAACCTTTCCTTGCGTTTGGTGTTTAAAGAGCTATTTTCCTTGAATTGTCCAGTTCTTATTCACCCCATCACCGATAGCAGTTATGAATCAGAAGATTTTGAACGCCACAAATATCAAGACGTTTGTTCTTCCGGTGCTTGCCGGGATTAGTATTTTCCTCGCCTTTGAGCGCTATAATTTCTTGCCTGGTTTGTTTGTACTGCCATTCCTGCTGGCGGGTATGCGTGACCTGCCTCTCAAACGTAAGCTGCTGGCCTATTGGATCATGGCTATCGTAACCAACCTCGGCGGCTTTGGCTGGATTCGTTTGGTGGCCATGGACTTTGGCGGCCTGCCTGCCGTCCTGGGATGGGGCTTGCTTTTGCTCTTCAGTGCGTTCAACAATCTCAATTTCGTGGCATGGGCTTACCTTGAGCGGCTCTTTGGGGAGCGAACTTTGCCCTTCTGTACGGCTGCCCTGTTTGTGGCAACCGAACAGATCAACCCGCAGGTATTCCCTTGGTATTTCGGCACGGCTTTGGATTCGGCGCTCGTTTTTTACCAGACTGCCGACATCTGGGGAGTCGCCGGCTTGAGCTTTGTGGCCATGACGCTTATTCATTTACCGCACTGGCTGTGGCAACAGCGCGCTTCCTTGGCAGTGAAAAAACTGGAGCTGATGGCGCTGACCGGTTTCACGGTGCTGGTGGCGGGTTATGGCTACTGGGCTTTACAACACTATTCTAACACACCTTCAGGAGACCAAAAGAAGGTTGCGGTTTCGGTCATTCAGTCCAATACGACCATGGAGAAATTCTATGGTGCCAGCCTGACAGTGGAAGATCGGTTGCAGGAGTTCGAATCGTTGGTGGCGTTTTCGAAAGAAGCCATCGCTGCGCACCCCGATACAACGGAATTGCTGGTCTGGCCGGAAGGTTCGGTTCACTTTCCGATTCTAAATTATCAGAGAATCGCGGCAGCAGCTTCTGATCTGGCGCGCAGTCAAAATGTGATGCTGGCCGCGGGTTCGGTCGAAATCGAGCAGCGGAGCAACCGGCAACGGGATATTTTTAACACACAGTTCGTTTTTGACAGTCAGGGCGAGGTTTATGACAAATATCGGAAGATTATCTTGCTGGCTTTCGGCGAATACATCCCGTTGGCGAAATCGCTGCCCTTCCTGCAGAAATGGCTGCCGCAGTCGATATCGCAGTTTACGCGGGGATCGGAGAAGCCGGTTTTTAAACTCCGCGATGATGTTAACTGGCTGCCGCTCATTTGCTATGAGGATATTATTTCGGGCTTTATTGCGGGCTTTGACCACGGGGCGGCGGACTTTATGGTGAACACCACCAACGATGGCTGGTTCGGCGATTCGGATGCATCGTATTTGCATAAGCAGATGGCGCGTCCGCGCACGGTAGAATATCGCAAGCCGTTGCTGCGGGCCCTGAACACCGGCAGCTCCCAGGTAATCGATGCTGCCGGCCGGACGATTTCGCGTGAGACCGAATTGTACACCCGCGAATATATCAACACTACCTTGCACCTGCCCAAGACGCCGCCGCGCACGATTTACGCCTACACAGGCAATCTTTCGGTCTATGTTTTGATCGCGGTGGTTGGGATCCTGTCTTTCAGAACGCGCTACTTGACACGGGTCAGGAAAAGCGATAGACATGTTTTCCTGCATAAAGCGTGAGCGTCACGCCGCGCATGATCATGAACTTACGAAACAGATGCTTTCGTGTGAAATTCGCCGAATATAGTCTAAGCGCACCAATTTAGCAAGGTTTGTCATATGCCCGAGTTGCCCGAAGTCGAAACCATTCGGCGCGCCCTGTCTGAACACTTGCCGGGCAGGAGTATCGTTAAAATCCAGGTCCGCGACGCCAGGCTGCGCTGGCCGGTGGATGAAACGCGTTTGCGGCAGCTTTTGCTTGCCCAGGCGATTGTCGGGGTTAAGCGCCGCGCCAAATATTTGATAGTGGAATTTGAGCAGGACAGTTGTCTCATTCTGCATTTGGGGATGAGCGGCCAACTGTTGTTTCTCACGGAAAGACAGCCGTTCCACAAGCACGACCATGTCATCTTTACTTTCAATGACGAGACGCAATTACGTTTCCGGGATCCACGTCGTTTCGGCATGGTTGATGCCTCGGCACCGGGCCGTTTGCGCGAGCATCCCCGTCTCGTGAATCTCGGGTTGGAGCCGCTGCACCGGGGCACCACTTTTGGGAAACTTCATCAGCGCGCTGCGACGCTTCAGCGGCCGGTAAAGAATCTACTGATGGATGCCGGGTTCATTGTCGGGGTCGGCAACATCTATGCAAGCGAGGCCTTGTTCTATGCGGGGATTCATCCTGCGACGCCCGCTGCTGTGCTGTCAGAAACGGATTGGCGGACGCTTCTGGGCGAGATCAGGAAGGTCTTGCGCCGGGCGATCCGAAAAGGGGGAACAACCTTGAACGACTTTGTGGACAGCAATGGCGAAACCGGCTACTTCCAGCTTTCGTTGGCTGTTTACGGTCGCGAAGGGGAGGGGTGCCAGTCCTGCAACACGCAAATCGAACGTCTTGTCCAGGTCGGCCGGAGCAGCTTTTTTTGTCCTAGCTGTCAGCGACCCGCTTAGGTTGCAGGCTGTAGCGCTCCCAGGAAAACTTCCGGGCGGGAATCGAATTGGTGTTCGCAGAATTTTTCCAGGGTAAACTTGACGGCGCTGAAGGCCATTTCATCCCACGGGATTTCTTTCTGGCGGAAAAGTTTCACTTCCAGACTTTCTTTGCCGGCTGAAAAGTTTAAGTTCTGCAGCTCAGCCAGAAACATCAAATAGACTTGCCCGACTTTCGGCAGACTATAGACTGAAAACAAACGCTTTATCTCGACCTCAGCGTGGGCTTCCTCAATCGTTTCCCGCACAGCGCCATCCTCAGCGTTTTCTCCAAACTCCAAAAACCCGGCCGGTAAGGTCCACAAGCCGTAACGCGGTTCAATGGCGCGCTTGCACATCAGGATTTTGTCCTGCCAGATGGGGATGCATCCGACCACCATATTGGGGTTCTGGTACAAGATGGTGCTGCAGTCCTCGCAGTGATGGCGGGGCCGGTCATCGTCCGGAACAGGTCCGAATGTCACTTTGCTGCCACAGTTACTGCAGTAGTTGATATGTTCGCGCAAATGATACTCCAAAATAAGTCAACGAGAATTGTGCAAGGTATGTAGTTGTTTTGAAATAATCAAGTAGGAGCGCCGGGTGGGAATGTCCTGAGCGGCTTTGATTTGGTTGTACTGTTGCAGAGGGCTGCTCGATGGCGATCCCTCAAAAACCTGGGGGATGCAGTAGCAACACAGCCATACGACTAGGGACTTTGGCTGATGTTTACGACTGCGGTCCTGACAGCATTAACTCAGAGTGTCCCGACTTGCCGGTGTGCTTGCGAGGCCGGAGAGAGATGAGTGGCAGTGCATTTGGTGGCGCTGCTTGCCCGAAAGAAGACCAGGAGCTACTCTGCTTCCCCAAGCTGCCGGACATCTGCAATTTCGTGTAATTTGTCGAACAACTCTTGTTGAGTAAACGGCTTGACAATGTAGCCGTCACATAATTCCATGTAGGTCTGCAGGATAGTATTATTGTCCGAGAGAGCGGATGTCATCAGGACTTTGATGCCTTCTCCGATCTCCAGACCTTCCCGTCGCTCTATTTGCCTGATCTCCTGCAATGTTTCATGGCCATCCATGGCAGGCATCATGATATCGAGACAAATCAGGTCGAAGGGATACTCTTCCCGTAGCGAGCGCTGAACAGCCCGGACCGCCTCCTGGCCATTTTCAGCTTCTTCGCATTCACCTAGCGGTGCCAGATATTTTTTTAGGAGCCTGCTGGCATCGGGGTCATCTTCGACAATTAGAATTCGCATCTTGTATCTCCACTACTTTTCACGAATAGAGTTATCACTTTTTATCGGCATGAAATCATTGCAAATAAAAATTTGGTGCTGGAAATTCGTCCAGGCAAAGGCGGTTTCCGAAGGAATCGCAAAGATTGCTACGGCTGCGCTCGTATCAATATTAGCTCCATAGTCACGGATTCACACTGATGAAACACGGATCTTGTTTATTGCAGTATCGAATGGCCCCGACGTGACAATTCAACCTGTAATGCCTTTTGATAACTGTCGCCAAAAATCATAGCCGAGAATATTGGACACTTCAAGAGCCGAACCTACAATAGCCTCTGTCATGTCTTCATATTCTAACTTGAATAATCCATTGCACCACGAACGTCACGAAGAGCACAAAGGGAAAGACCGACTTTGTCGTAACTCTGCGGTCCTCTGCGACCTTTGCGTTTCGCTCTTTTGGCTGTGGCTCTGCCGCGCCGTGCGAATCCGTGACTTACTTTTTGCCAAATCATCCACACTAATAAACACCATAGAACTTCAAGTTTTCTTTTAAAAAGCTTGCTTCTTTCCAAGAAGAAGTGTACAATTAGACACCTGCAAGGTGTACTTAATTGCTCCGGTGGATATAAGAGCAGCCTAGATGGATCTACAAGTTGTGCCCTGTAGGCGGTAGAAACCCAATGCCCGGGATTGCTTCTTGCCTTTCCTCAAAGCCCCCATTGCCTTCCTCATTTTCCTCATTTCCTTTGGGCAGGAAGCAATCCACTTTTTCAGAAAAGTGCCGGGCACTATAATCCTCCACTCGCTCGTCCCTTCGTTGTGGCTCCATCAGGCTTGCGGACAGGCATCTGAATCAATTAAGTAAAAAAGCATCAAGCGAAAACCTATCTGGCCGATTTCTGTACAGTTGGGCAAATAATTACCAAAAACGGGATCTATGTTTGGTTGCAAGGTCGCCCGGATTGGGTAATTATTCCTCTCTAATCGAGGCTGTATCTGTTGGCAAATCACGTTGGTACACAAATTGCTGACGAAGCTGCCACGCGCGACTGAGCGCGCTCGATGTCCGGAACTGTCGTGACCGGTTAGCGGTTCCGGCATGACGGAGACAAACGATATCTTAAGGATGAACTTTAGCAGGTGCTAAAATGGCAAGGCATAAGAGACCAGAACTCCAGGCATGGAGCCCGGCAATCATAATTAAGACAATTCTCGTCGCAATTATGTTTTTGTCCGGATGCGCTGCCGGTCGATTCCAGCAGGTTGATACCTACATGCGCCAGCAGAACTGGCCACAAGCACGGACGCTTCTGGAAGAGACAACCAAAAGCAACCCCAGGGACGGGGATGCGCATCTGCTTCTGGCTGAGGTCTACGGCGAGTTGGAGGCCGGCCTGGAAATGCAGGAGACCTTGCACCAGGTACGGGAGAAGTTTCACAGCCTGAGGGAGAGAGCTGACTTTCTGCAACAGAGGTTCTGGGTGCGCTACTTCAAACGTGGCACTAGCCATTTTGAGGACCATGTCTACAACGCTGCTGCGCATTACTTTGGGCTGGCGGTGGAGCTCGACGAAGACAACAAGGGCAGCCTGGAACGCTACGGCTCGGCCTTGTTCCTGATCGGCCGTTACCGGCAGGCACGCGATGTTTATTTGCATGCACTCACGCTCGACCCTGATAATGCCACGTACAAGAACAACCTCGCGGAGATTTATTTTTTGAATCACGAATACGGTAAGACCATAGAGCTATGCAACGAAATTTTGCTGACCGATAGCATCGACGTCAACGCTACCAAGCGGCGGGCCTACTCCTACGAGGCTCTCGAGAAGTACGACGATGCCATCCGGGATTTTGAGAGCGTCGCTTCTTTGGATCCGTCCGCCCAGCTCCTGACCGATTTCGGCCTGCTTTATTACGGTCTGCAAGACTACGATAATGCAGTTGAGCAATTCGAGGCTGCCACTGGATTTTCCGAAGATAATCTACTGCTCTACCGCCACCTGGGGGAAGCCAACCGTCTTCGGCACAATTACTACGAGATGGCACGTTGGTTTCGCCGGATTGTCGACACTTTTCCGGAGGACATCACGGGCTGGAAGAGCCTGGCTATCGCCTACGAGGCTTTGGGGCAGAAAGAGCAACTTGCCCAGGCCCGGCACCATATTCACCGCATCGCCGACACAAATTGACTTATTACGCACACGAAAGGACTTCGACATTAAGGTGAGTATGGAACGAATACACCGCCTTGCCCGAGCCAGCTTTGCTTTGGTGCTGCTGCTTATTATTTTTTCGCCCCTGCATGGCCAGTTTGAGGTCGGGAGTACCTCCCCGGTTCGCCATGCTCTGAATGTGAGAAGCGACAGTCCGGTTCTTGTCACATTCAGCACGGATGTAAATCCAGCCACCCTGACTTCTGCCACCTGGTTGGTGTACGGCAGTCAAAGCGGATTATACTCCGGTTCGATCGCTTATGACGGTGCAACGCGTACAGCGCAGTTTCGCGCAGATTCTCCGTTCAAGCCCGGCGAGGACATCACGCTGACCTTGACCTCGGCCATCCTGAGCAGCAACGGCGTGGCGCTACGTCCCTTTCAGTCCAGTTTTACCGTCAGCGTTGAATTCGGGACTGGTGTTTACGATCAGACCATCGCAATTGCCTTGTCCGCGGATCCGGAAAACCCCAGTGAGCGCGATCCGTCCGCGATTTTTGCGGCCGATTTCAATAATGACCGTTTCGTGGATCTGGCGGTGGTCAACAATTCAACCAACTCCGTCTCGATCTTGAACAACAACTTTTTCACTTTCGGCGGCTCGTTTCAGGTGCAGCCGGGTTTGCCGGTGGGCAACGGTCCGGTGGCGGTAAGCGGCGCGGACTTCGACAACGACGGCTGGGTGGATCTGGCGGTCTGTAATTTCGATGACAATTCGATTTCTGTTTTGCGCAATACTGCTGCGGGCAGTTTTGTCCTGCTGCAAACAGTCGTCAGTGCCGAGCATCCGACCGCGATTGTGGCGGAAGACTTCGATTCGGATGGCCTTGTCGATCTGGCAATTACGGCACTAGGAGTCAACCAGCTCCAGGTTTTTCAAAACCAGGGGAACGCGGATTTCAGCCTGATTCCCGCAAGTTATCCAACCGGTGCAAGTCCGTACGGGTTGAATTCGGGTGATTTTGACGGCGATGGTGATTCGGATATTGTGGTCAGCAATTCCGGTGACAACTCCATTTTTGTGTTCAAAAATGACGGGCGCGGCAGCTTCAGCAACGCCGGTGAAATTGCCGTCCCGGATTTCCCGACTGTGGTGCGCAGCGGTGATTTGCTCGGCCGGGTCAGCGGCGAATATGGCAACCGCGCCCTCGATCTGGTCATCGCCCATCCGAACATCAACTCCGTCTCCGTCCTGGAAAATCGTTCTCTGGACGGCGGTTTTGTGCTGGCGCAGGAAATCGACGCCGGTCTGCGGCCACCTGATCTTATGGTCGCGGACTTGGATACCAGCGATGTCACGGCGCTGACGGTTGGCCTGGGTAAAGACCACGACCTGGACATTGCCGTGCCCAACATGTTTTCGAACGACGTTTACGCCATCCGGAACCAGTTCAATAACGGCTTCAACCTGGACCCGAACGACGTCTTTGCAGCCGGGGAAACGCCGTCGGCCATCGCGGGCGGTGATTTTGACAAAGACGGCGACATCGACTTGGCAGTCACCAACCTGACCACCCATGCAGTGACGGTGCTGCTGAACAAGGGCGGAAATGGCGGTCGCATCGATTTTACCCTGCCCAATGCGCTCATCGACTTTGGCCGGGTTTCGGTCTGCGATGATTCGACCCGCATTTTCCCACTGGTCAACCCGACGGACCAGACCATTATTCTGGAGGAAATCTCAACCACTTTGCCGGTCTTCATCCCTTCGCCGGCGCAGGCAACGATTGCACCGGGAGGGCTTCTGGCGCTTTCAGTGACATTTGCGCCGGACGACACTTTAGCTTATCAGGATACTCTGTTGGTGCGCGGACAAGTTTTTGGCAGGAACCAGGAAGTCCGGGTGGCATTGCGCGGCCAGGGTATACAAGCGCTCATCAGCGCAGCGCCGGACACGCTGAACTTCGGTGGTTTGCAGCCGCCCACGAGCGCAACCCTGCCGCTGCAGATTGTCAATGACGGCAACGGCACCCTCGTTATCAAAGAGTTCCGGACGACCGATCCTTCGTTCTCGGTCACCGTTTCTCTGCTTACGGTTTTGCCACATTCAAGTCAGAGCGTGCAAGTCTCCTTCGCTCCCGCTGAGCCGATTTCATACTTAGACACGCTTACGATTTTTAGCAACGATTGCGTCGATTCCGCCTTGACGGTCCTGCTTTTGGGCGGGCCGAATAACTTTGCACCCGAGATTACATCGGCGGATACGGTGACCGCCATCGAGGACATTTTTGTCACCTACACCGCAACAGCCAACGACTCGGACGGAACCCAGCCCCGTTTTATTTTTCGCGACCTGCCAGGTTGGTTGAGCGTGGCGTCCAGCCAGCCCGACAACAACTCCGTGCAGGGCGCGCCACGGGAGGGGGATCGGGACACGAGTTTTACGTTGATCGCACATGATGTGCTTTCGTTCGATACGTTGGCGGTCTACGTGCGGGTGCTGCCGGTGAACGATCCGCCAGTCTTTGTTCCCATGGTCGACCAGACGGTGGTCGAGTTGCAGCTCTTGAGTTTTGATGTCACAGCCACAGATCCGGAGGACAGCACACTTGTGTTGCAGGCATTCAACCTGCCGGTAGGCGCTGTCTTTACGGACAATGGCAACAAAAGCGGCACTTTTTCCTGGCTGCCGGGCAGCGGCACTGCCGGTGATTACCCGGTGACTTTTATCGTAAGAGAAGTGTTTGAACCCGTCCCGCTGAGCGACACGCTGGTCGTCAATATCCGTGTGCGGGAAGCTTTGCCCGATTTAAGTGTGGCGCAACTGACCGTCACCAGCACGGAGGTTGCCATCGGCAGGCCCGTGCCGATTACCGCAACCGCCCGGGCTGACTTTGCCGCCGTCCGCAATCCTTTCAGGTTGACCTTCCTGCAAAACGGGCAAGTCGTGCAAGATACACTGCTAGCAAGTCTGGCCTTCGGAGCGGAGTTCAGTTTTATCTATGTGGCCACGTTCAACAATGTCGGTAGCCACGAGGTGGCCTTTCGCATTGACCGATTCGATCAGGTGCAGGAGTCGAATGAAGAGAATAACGACGCCATCCTGCTGCTGCAGGCCAGGCCCGCCGCCGTGAGCGTCAGACCGAATCCATTCACGCCGAACAACGACGGATTCAACGATGTCGCGGTATTTGACTTCGCGGACTTTGCCCTGGGTGCGCCGGAACTCAGGATTTTTACGTTTCGCGGGCAGCGCTTAGTCACGCTCAATCCTTCGGTCAATTCTACTTTCAGGTGGAACGGGCGCGATTCCGGCGGGAGGGAGCAACAACCGGGAATATACTTATACGTGCTGTCCAATAACCGCGCCCGGGTGAAGAGCGGCTATATCGTGCTGGCGCGCTAACCAGGGATTGAAAGAAAAGAGACCATGTTGAAGCGAAAATCCTACTTGCTGTCAAAGTGCGCGCGCTCGGTTCTGCGGGGACTCGGTTTGCTCCTGGTTGCCGGTACCAGTGTCAGCGCGCAAAACATGATCCTGGCCAACCCTGCGGAAACCACGGATTTTCGGTCTGCATTCGTGAATCCGGCAGTACTGTCTTTTCAGCGCGCGCAAGCGGCGTTGGGGGCCAAAGTGTTCCATCTCGGGTTTGCGGATGAGTCCAGTCCGTTCCGGCAGGGTTTCGTCAATATCGGACTGCCGTTTGGTATCAGCAAACAGATCGGATTGGGTTTACAGGCGCAGTATTTCAATACACCTCTGTTTTCACAGAGCAACATCTCATTCGCAATGTCGAGACGTTTGGGCTACAACTACGCCATCGGTGTTAAGGTAAACCTTTTCTCCCGCGGATTTAACCGTGATAATTTTGACCTGGTAGATGCCGACGATCCTGTGTTCAGGAGCGGCACCAGCCAGTGGGCCGGCACGGTCGGGGCCGGACTATTTGCCTTCCCGCTGCCTTACCTGAGCTTTGCCATCGGGATTGATCATCTCAACCGGGCGGACATTTCACTGGCCGGTGACGGGGTCAATCAACCGCTGGCATTGCACCTCGGCGCTGTTCTGAATGTCGGACTTTTTCAGGCAGCGGTGAGCGGCTTCTACGAAGACGGGCGTTGGATTCCACAAACCAGCATCAAGACCCTGGTTCACAACAAGGGCTATGCCATGTTGGGATTTACGGAAAACTCGATTCAGGCCGAGGGCCAACTCCAACTCTCCGGTCCGCTGAGCCTGAATTACAGCTATGAGTATACTCTGTTCGGCGACGCCGGCATTGGTCAGGGTTCACACGCGGTGTCTCTGATTCACCAATTCGGCCGCGGCCGGGCTTTGCCTAAATTTGAACTTCCGGACGAGTACAAAGTGGAGTTCCGGCCACCGGATCGTAGCATGAATCAGGAGTCCGGTTTCTATGTCTATTCCGCAGTGGACCGGCTCGAAATTGTTGAGAAAAGGCTCCACCGGCAGATTGCCGACGACGTTTCCAAAGCACAGTTGGCGCAGCTTTCTCAATATGAATTAGGCGTTCTTGACTCCAGCCGGACGGATTCGGCGACGCCGTACGAAGGACGTGCAGTCGACCTAGGCCTGATTCCGGCGACTCTGGACGCGCCGATTTCCCGCAAATACCAGCGTTTCATGGGTGAAGTCGCGGAGGAGTTGATACACAACGACAAGCTGAAAGCCCGGGTGATCACCGGAAAAGAGTCGTACCTCCGGGCCGCCGGCCTGCGCCGGCACCTGCGCGTCGATGCAGAGTCTGCCGGGCAATTGGGCTATTGGGAGCCCGGCTACGATTCGGTGGAGGACAGCCTGCGCGCCAACCGAAAAATCGGGAGCGGTCCGGTCAGGACCAGGGAAGCGCTGACCTCTTTGTCCGCAAGGTCGACCACGTTTCAGATTACGCCCGTGACCCGCATGCCGCGTCCAAAAACCTGGCGTCTTTTGATCCGGGACAGCAATGGCAACATCGCGAAGACATTCACCGGTAGCGGACTGCCCATTACGGAGGTGAGGTGGGACTGGCACACGGATAGCGGGGACCTGGTTCGTCCCGGCCTGTACAACTACCATCTTGAGTGGATCGGGCCGGATGAAACAACCAATAAGACCGAGCTTAAATACATTTCAGTCCAAAAGCTTCTTCGCCACATCACGATTGAAGTCACCAATCATCCCAAGAGAATAGGAGCCGACGCAGATGAAGTCAACATTATCCTCAAAGATTAGCTGCAGAACCACAATCGTTGCTGTTTGCGCCAGTGTGGCGTTCTGCCTGACAGCGTTATCTCTGGCGCCGGCAACCGCACTCGCTCAAACTGAACTCACTGCCCCGGCAACCGCGGGTACCAACGCGGCCATGGGCCAGGTCGGTGACATCGGTACATTTTGGTCCTTGACCAAAATGGGCGGTGGTATTTCTTTCGCCATTTTTGGAATTCTAGCACTGGGTATTTTTCTGATCACCTTGCAGATCTATGAATTGACCACCGACCGCAGCCGCGGCCGGCAGTTGTTGGAAACGAACTATCGTCAGTACTCCGTCAATGACGTCACCAGGATTGTCAAAAATTCGCCCAACAGTCTTATCGCACGCCTCTACTCGGTTTTGCTGTCGATTTTTCACACCACCGGCAACACCAACGATTTTCATGATGAGATTGCAAACTACATTCAGTTGCAGCAGGACCGGTTCGGGACTTTTAAGAGCCGCCTTTCCTTTCTGTCGGACACCGCTGGCGCCCTGGGACTGCTGGGCACGGTTTGGGGCATGTTTGTCACTTTTTTCGGCGGCAACCTGGATAGCCAACGCATCCTGAACGGCATGGGCCTGGCCCTGGTGACGACCCTGATCGGGCTGGTGGTCAGCATGATACTGAACTTCTGTGCCACGGAAATCTTCAGCGTGTTCAACAAGCGCATGGAGTTGGTTTCGACCAAAGCGGACGAGTTCCGGCTTTGGCTGATGATCGTCATACACCAGCGCGAGCGCAAGAGCGGAACCCCGCTTGCGGGCGGCGGCACGAGCAACAACCGCAAGAAGGAGCAGGCCACGCCAGCGCCGACCAAACGCGCGCCCGTGCCTTCTCTGCAGTTGCAGGCGGTTTCCGATTTTCAACAGGATGGCGTCATTGGCCAGATCTTGTCCAAGCCGATCATTGCATTGGTGGAGTCCTCAAACGGTCAGAAGGTCGCAGGCGTTCCGGTTCATTTTCAGGTGACACAGGGTGGAGGACTGTTGGCCGGCAAGCACAGCGCTGCTTTGGTGAAGACCAATAAGAATGGGCTGGCAAGCCTGGAGTGGACCATGGGACAGGAAGTAGGTGCGCAACGCCTGGCTGTTTTTCTTCCGGACGACCGTGGCAGTCAACTGGAATTTGCCGCGCTGGCGCAGCCATTTATCCCAGATCTTGAGAAGCCTGCGAAGGCCCGGGCGTCGCGGGAAAAGGCAATGTATGTTTCTTAACACGTCGCTCACTAACCTTTTAAAATGAGAGAAAAAATGGACTCCGGCGCTACCCTTATCAGGCTGATCGATATCGTCTTCATTCTGCTGTTCGGGTTTATCTCCATTTCAGAAATAAACCAGAAGAGCAAAATCGAGCTGCCCAAAAGCAGTGAAACGCCCGCCTCCAGCCCGGACCGCGAGCGTGTGCTCTTTGTCGGCATCAGTGCGGAAGGGCGTTATCTGCTGGAGGACGAGTCCCTGCAGGCCAACGGCCCGCGCGAGCTTTTGGGCTATCTCGAAGACAAAGTGTCCGAGGCGATCGCAAGCGGCGCCGACCTGCGAGTACGCATTCGCTCTAACTGGAATACCCCCATCAAATATACCATGGCCGCCGCGGATATTTGTGACCATTTGAATATTGAAAAAGGCATCGACGTGCGCCGCATCGTTGCGAGCGCAAACTGACAAAAGGGAGTCGGCAGTAAATGGCAAAAGGTGGCATTATTATCAGATTGATCGATGTCGCGATGATCATTCTTTTCGGTTTCATTGCGATCAGCGATATCAAAGTGCGGGCGCAGATCAAGCTACCCGCGGACCGGCAGGAAGAGCCGCAGCAGGAGCAAACCGAGCCAGCTTTCATTTTTGTCAAGATCGATGCGCAGGACGGCTATATTCTCGAGGCCGGCGATGAGGTCAAAACCGTGACACAGGATGCGCGCGCTCTGGAACAGAGCCTGGTAAGTCTGGCGGCCGGTTACAAGCAGGGCGGCCAACAAGCCATCGTTCTCATCGAGCCTGATGAAGCATCCATGATCCAGTACACGGTCGATGCGCTGGACATGTGCGAACGCAACAATCTGGCCCGCAACATCAACTACGAAAGCATGCAATTCTGACGAAATAATGAATCTTACTTACCCCACACCTTCGAGCACCGACCGGCTAATCGCGGGTTCTGCTACTGCCTTTTTTCTGCTCGGGGCCTATCTGGCTCTGCGCCTCGCGAGCCTGCCGGCAGTCGAGTTGCAGACCGAAACCTACGAAGATATCAACTGGACCCGCTTCAGGCCGCAACCGAAGAAGATTATCCCGGCGCCCAGGCCGGTTAAACCGCCGGAACCTGAAAAGCAGATTCAAGCCGAGCCTCCGCCGCCTGCAGCCAAGGCCATCGTCAAGATCGATCTGAGTGCGCTGGCGTCGCAACTGGATGTGCTCGGGCAGCCCGCTCCGGCCAGAAAGAAAGTCACACACAGCAAGTCCGGCGATGGCGCCAGGAAGAAAGTGCAACTAGACGTGAAAAAGTCCAGCATGCTGAGCGGACTCAACACGCTGCTGGGCGATGCGTCGCAGCGCCTGCGCCTACCGGAACGGCCCGGGCGCGGTGGCAAGAGAAGCACGGGCGCCACCCTGCAAGCGGGTTCCGGCAGCAGCGCGGACCTGAAACAAGGCGGCAACTATGGCACATCCGGCGCCACTTTGCAGGCTCCGGAAGGTAAGAGCGAAACCGGCGCCGTTGCCCAGGTCGAGATGGTGGATATGGCCGGCTTTGGACAGGGCTTCGCCGATTTGTCCCCGCTTTACCATCCGCTGGTGGACTGGATGAAAAAACACCCGGTTCGCCTGCCGGAAGTGGTTCGGCGTTTTATGGAAGGCACCGCGGGCGATCTGACTTCGGTGGTCTCTTTTCAAATAGGAGGTCGCGAGTTCGAGATGTTCATGATGTGCAAGCAAAACCTCAACGAGATTCGCCTGTGCCTGGTGGAAGATGATCGTTCGACCTATTTGATCGATCGCGGATTTAAGGAGCAGAGCAGCTTCCTGCGCACCGGGTCGGTAAACCGGGCCGGCGACGGCGCGCTGCTGGCATTCGGCACCACCCGGCAGGCGGCCTCGAACCAACGCACGGACGAGTTTTACCAAATCTTTCTGTCCTGGTGGGACAGCGTAAAGTAGCGTGCGCGCTGATAAGGAATAGCTGCGAGTCATGCGGGCACTCTCTAGCCCGAAAGAGTCCCGCCGAAGGTTCACAGACTCGGCGATGCCTGGTAAAACCGCAACCAGACAATCGGACAGCCGGACAGAAAAGCAAAGGTTCAATTCAGGAGAAACAATGGTCAGCAGTCGACAGCAACCCAACCCGCTAACTCAAATTGCACTCACTTGCCTGCTTGCTGCAGCACTCTTGGCCGGCTGCAGCAGCGGCTTAAAAGTCAGGAAGGACGGTTTCACCCTGGTCGTGCCGCCCGGTGTGGACTCAACGGTGGCGATTCAGGCCGATACCATCGCCGGCCGCCTGTTTGTTTCAATCGAACAGGAAGAACAGGCTGACCGGTTCAAGCTGGCCGGCAAGAGCCGTACAACCCAAAGCGATACGCTGTGGAAATACCTCGCCGCCACCCCGGACCCGGCATTGCAGGCGAGCGGCCAGGACTCAGTGCGGTCGGTAGAAGCCTTCAATGCCGGAGCGCGCAGCCTGCAGGAGCTGGCCGCCCTGGAGCAGCAGGCCGACCGCGACCAGGCCACTGCCAGGAACCTGCTGCTGGAAGCCCGAAAGAGTTTTGAAAGTGCCGTGGTGCTCAACCCGTTCGACCTGGAAAGCAAGAGTTGGCTGGCGCGTGTGTACCAGACCCTTGCCATCCGCTACCTGGATGAGCAGAACTACGAGCGTGCCGTCAATGTTCTGGAAAACCTGCTGCGCATCGAGCGCGGGGAACATGCCCTGTACGCCCGCCTGGCGGAGGCGTATTTCGCGACCGAGGAGTGGCAGGAGGCGTACCACAATTTCGCCATGGCTGAATCCGTCATGCGCGACGGGGCCGGTCTTGAACTCGACCCGCAAACCGCCGGACAAAGCGCGCCACCGGACAGCGCCACCATCTTCTACTACGTTTACTACCAGGCTGACTGCGAGCTTAAGATGCACGAAGCAGCGCGCGGTTTGGCCACCTTGCGGCGGGCGCGCACCTACGCCGCCAGCGACAAGGAGCGCCAGGACATTCAAAGCTACATCGATTGGGTCAACTGGGACGATGGCAACACGCGTGCGGTCGAGCTGCGCGATAAGTATATTGCGCTGCAGGAAGAGGGCGAACACAAAGACGCGGCCAAAGGGTTTGAGAAGCTGCTGCCGCAACTGAAAACCCGCAAGTCCATTGATGAGATCCTCTGGCGGCTGGCGGTCACCGAGTTCCAGTTTTTGCAGCGGCAGAACGCAGGCATCGCCCGGTTGCAGGACGTGGTGCAGATGGCCGTCAAGAGCACGGACGGTGCACCGGCAGACAGCACGTATATTCCTTATTTTGACAGCTACGGCGTCATGTGCCACAACCTCGGGCTAGAGAATGTGAAGAAGAACCGCAAGGTTGCATTTGCTTATTTTAAGCAAGCCGTGGCCATCGCCTGGGAGAACCGGGCCAAAAGCCACCTCGAAATCGCCAAGCTGTCGCGCAACGATCCGCGCGCCGTGATCGCGAGCTGCCTGGCTGCTTTGAACAACCCCGGGCAACTGGAAGCGGTCGAACAAACTCAGGCCTACCAGCTTCTGGTGGAGGCGCTCAAGCGCAGCGGCAGGTTTGATGAAGCGCGCACCTACTACGGCCGCTGGGTCGCTTTACAAAATGCTAACCGGAGCGCGCGTCGATGAAACGAATCATGCAAATCCCATCTATCGTCCTGTTGGGAATGTTGAGTGCCGCCGCGCACGGACAGAGCAGCGGCGACATCTCCGTGGACAAAATCAGTGTACCGGTGGTTTCGGTCGCCGACCGGGAGCTGATCAACTTCTTCACGTTCGAGTTTTTTATCCCGGAAACCCTGGTGACCAAAATGGACATTATCGACGCCACCGGCAATGGCTTCGGTGAAGACGATCTGGTGAAAACCTATCCGTCCGAGGCCATCTATTTTCCGGTGCCGTCAGATTCCGCACAGAAGATTATGAACAGTTGGAAGTTTACCGCAAACTTCCAGATTGTCACGGAGAGTCGCCCGCCCGAAGCCTTTGAAAAGGTTACGAAGCAGCGTGCGGAGAACGGCATCTTTGCCTCCATCCTGCGCGGCCTGAACCGCAACTATGGCGACGAACCGGTGAGTATCTGGTTTGAACGCGACGCCGGCGGAGTGACCTTTGAAATGTGGGGCTTCGATCAGAACTCCCTGAGCTACACGCCACCACCACCGCCGGTGCCGGACTCGATCACCACCTACGATCTGGTGCACGTCATCAAATCAGACACCCTCATCCGGGCAGACACCACCATGTACGACCTCATCTACATTTACAAAACGGTGAGCGATACGTTGATTCTGGGAGATGGGATTCGCGTGGGTGAGCCGGAAGAGGCCAGGTTTGGGTTTGGGGTGCCTGGTGACGAGAAGGTCAAGGCTGAGAATTGATCAGCGTTCAGCTTAAGTAGGCGGTTCTACTTTCTGTCTCCAGAGGCACAACACAATTCTTTCTTAAAGTATCTCCAACATCATGCTTGGGTACAATAACGCTCAGTTTCAGCGCCGCGGCGCGAACGTTTCTTGTTCGTAAGTCGTACCAGCGGATGTGCGGAGCATCCGCTGCAAACGCAGGTTATGGCAAATTAAATTATCTACGTTGAAATATTGTAGCTCCGTCTGAATAACTCTGAAAAGCCATCCCGACCTGCCAACAACGAGCTTATTCCAATGGAGCAACATGGCCGAGCGGCTCCAGATTTGCCGCCTTATGCCAGAGTTTCTGCAACTCACTCTGGTGGAGTGATACCCACTCCATCACGAGACCCAGGGCTCTGGGTGGTAGTTTCCCCGCAAATACAGCAAGCAGGTCTATATCTATCAAAGCTTCGTGCTCTCCATATTCCCGCATGGAAATGAGGCGGGACATGGTCACCAAAGTACATTTTGATGACTATACCATAGAATCGGCTTATCTCAGGCATCGATTGGTTTTGGATGTAGAGCGGGAAATAGATCTTGTGGCGCTTTTCCAGTTAGTTTTAAATATATCGAGTCGGGGCATAAGTCGATTTCGTCGCACCAAGTAATCGCTCCATGGCTGCCTACGTGGACTTTCTGAAATTCTGAGTAATTATTCCATTTCGAAAAGACGCCTTTGCCAGCTAAATTCGATAAATCTACTTCTCCATCGACACCGTCGGCATATTTTAGCCAGATTCTGTAGTCATCAAGTGCTTTGACTTCTATAGGCTTTACAAGCATATCATATTGCCTCTGTATTTTCATATATAACTTTCAAGGACTAATTTACGAATATCATGACTGTAAATCAATGATGTCCTTATAAGGAATCTTACAATAGTGGGGTATAGCTAACGAGGGGTGCCGTGCCAAGCTATCGTGTGCCACCCAAATTTGGAACCTTCTTAGGGGGATGCAATCCCCATCCATTTGTTCCGCGGGGGATTAATCAGAAGGCGTGACGGTGAGCTGTTAAATCCCCCGCGAGCGCATCATATCTCCTGCGGAGCCAATGAACCGGGAATTTTATTCCCCCTCAAACTAAGCATTTCTAAACAACTCCGAACCGTTTGGGAATACAATCCCTATCTATCGTTCCGCGGGGGATTACTCAAAGGTGTGACGGTGAGCTGTCACACCTCCCGAGCATGGAGAAACCCTCCGCTTACCCGATTAGGTGCATGTGCTATGCACGCATTTCTAGTAGTTGAGAAACATGTTCCATATTTGGTTGGATAATCCGCAAACATTCTGTTATTGAGCAATCATCAATTTCTGGTAGTGGATTTTCATAATAAGCTACATCACTAATACCATCTTTCTTATCCAAAACAAGAATCCAATTTGCAAGGACAAGGGCCTCCCAAAGATCATGCGTTGTCAGGACAGTGGTAAATCTGTCGTATGATCTTGCCCTACGAATGGCTTTGTACATACCCCAACGTCTTACTATGTCAAGACTCGTAAATGGTTCATCGAGAAATAGGTAGGCGGGACAGCTTATCATTGCTCTAGCGAAGGCTACCCGAGTTTTCATCCCGCCGCTGAGGTCCATAGGCTTCTTATCTTCTTGACCGGAAAGCCCAAGACAATTAATAAGATCACCGTAGTAGGTGTCCGCCTCTTTTGTTGCCTCCTCAGAGAGGAGGTGGCAAGGGAGAAGAATGTTTTGCTTAACAGAGAGGTGAGTAAGGAGAAACGGGTCTTGAGTCATCAAAGAAACTTGCTCAGGTCCCTTAAGTTCCTGAGGCTGTCTCCCCAATATGCGTATCTCGCCCTCGTATTCACCATTCCAGCTGTCAAATTTTCTATAAACACCCGAAATAAGACGTAAGAGCGTTGACTTTCCTATACCGGATTTCCCGATTATCGCTACAATCTGACCGCATTGTATGTCACAACTTAAGCTGCAAAGGGACGGCTCTATTTCCCGCCGATAGCGGAAAGTAACGTTGCGTATTTCAATCATATTAGTCATAGACATATCCAAATTTGATGATCCAACTCCTAAAACGATTCAACGATCTGCCAACTTGCTACTCCAAATAAATACTCATTTCAGCTCGTAGCCAACACGTAGGTCTATTGGTTTACCATAGCAACCCATTACAGTGAGACCCGTTTGGTCAGCACCAGAAAAGAGCGTACTCTCAATGTTGCACCTGGTGATTTCAACATTTTTTAGAATAGAAGATGAAAAATCAGCAAAACTTAGATCTGAATCAACAAATTCAGCCTTAGAGAGGTCTGAATTGAAAAAGCTTGCTTTGGATAAGATTGCTTGTTCAAATTTAGCGGAGTGCAAAATCGCGCGGTCGAAACGTGAACCTCTCAGGTTACTCCATGCACCTATGTAGATATTAGTTGCCTCAGAAAGTAGCAGGTCGACAGAAGGCGCCTCAACATGTCTCCAAACCGAATCATTCAGCCTACTGCGACGCATTCGTGAACCAGTTAAGACAACCTCAACAAAATGACTGTTCTCAAAAAGTGTATTATCAAAATTAGCATTTTGGAATTCAGAGTAGGTTATCTTCACCTTATTAAATGTCGAGCCATTGAAAGTTGTGATTGAGTCTCCAACACATCGAACCATTTCCCCTTGGTTGAAATTGGCATCTGTAATCGTGGCAGCATAAAAATCGACAGAATCCAACGATGTATTTATGAACTGAGCCTTGTGCAGCCTAGCGCCACGGAAACTGGCGAACGAAAGGCGAGAATGATTAAACGTGCTGTTCGAAAGGCTCGAATAAATGAAAGAAGACTTCAACAAATCGGCGTGAGACAAATCTACACCATTTAGGAAGCCTGAATCTAAAGCAATGCCTGTGAGATCTTCGTCATGATCACGCAATTGAGCAATCGCTGCTTCCCTTCCTCCGCTTCCCTTCTTCCCTTCCATGTTAGCTACGATTTGCCATGCCGCATACACAGTATCCCTTGCTCTGGCTGGCCTGTCTTTAAGGTAGAAGAAAGCAGAAACTGCAATGCTCACAACAGTGACCAGTGAGGCGATAAAAGATACTATTTGGGAAAAAGATGAATGTTCTATATCTCTAGGTCGAAGAAGCATGGTTGGCTCCTTTGACCAACTCTAGATGAAAATAGATTTTAGGTATTGGTTTGGCAGTGAGAATATGTTCTTTATAAGAACCAAAGTGGAATCCAACATTTCTTGAGATGGAAAGATAATCATATCGAGAATAAAGAACACTGGGATATTCCAATGTATTTGAAGCCTTGTCGCCAAGGTCAATTGGCTGGAACGCGTATTTGGTTCCTGGGAGTGTCTCATATCTGGCCAGATTCTCAAGGAATTCTGGCCATGAATCACTGACAGCAAGAATAAGATAGGTAGGGTCGATGGTTGAAATTAGGAAATGACCATTGGGCAACAAAAGATTAAATGCGTTGGTCATTGGCTGTCGAAGATCCGAAAGTTCGAAAAGTGAAAACGCACTAACCACCAAATCAGCTCGAATGTTAACATCGATGGGTTCTTCCAAGTCGACCAAATCAAATCTGCATGACTTATCAGTGGCGAATTGCTGTAGAGAATAATTAATGAAATCTTCGTTTGAGTCAAAGCCAATATAGTAGCATGAGAATCCTTTTCGGCTGAGAGCTTGGTATAGCCACGCACTGCCAAATCCCATATCCACAATTGTTGGCTTTGAGCTACGGGACCGAGAGCAAATCCTAATCACCGTGTCAGCAATATAATCACCAACGTCGACTACATGACGAAGAGGATTGGAAAGCCAATAGGTCGAGTTTTTGCTCCAGCAGAGTCGAGACCTCTTTCGGTAGGCATTTCGGTTTTTCAATGATCTAATCATCATAATTTTTCTTTAATTCGGCAAGAGCTATTTGTAAATAGCTGTAATCTATGTTGTTTCTGTAGTCAAACGTTCTTAAGCGACCCAAGCTCATAAGACTTCTGGACATAGATTCCCACCTATCATCTGAAGAATATAGGGGCCATTGATTTTCACCTTGAAAGTATTCCTTACCTCGCATAAGTGATCGCTTTTCCTTATCCGCATTAATCTCGGAGCTGTATTCGACGAGCAGATTTAGAGCTTTTTCAGGGTTTTGTAAGGCCCGATGCCATCCTAGGACAAGACAGTTCAAAACATCTTGGACAACTCGAGGGTTGTTATCAATGAAATCTTCCCGAGTGAAATAAACTGTACCTACATAATCCACACCATAGTCTTCAGGAGAAATAACATTGTATTCTATGCCTCGGAACTCTAGTTGTACGGGTTCATCGTAGTCAAATGCTCCAAGTACATCAATATCACCATTTACAAATGTTTGAATACCCCATCCTGATTCAACAACCCTAATTCTTTCTTCTTCAATAATATTGGTTGCACTAACAAGTGCCTTGAACACGAGTTCTGTATTGGTGCCAGCCTGAATTCCAACTATCTTATTGATGAAGTCTTGAGGAGTTTTGATACCCGATCCTTTCTTTGATAGGAATACTACGGGTGTTTTGAAGGTTGCGGATGCTATTATGACTAGTCGGGCACCTCCCTCATTTTCTTGAAGGATCCTGTCTGCGCTAGCAACCCCGAACTGTACATCACCAGATCTGACCAAGCGGACGGGATCAAGCAATTCTGAGCCTTCATGGACTACAAGATGGAATCCCTTTTCTCTCGCAAGTTTAGAGGCCCAAATATCTCCAGCATATTCAGCATTGGCTGTCCATTCTCTTTGCAGAACAAGGGTCTCAACTGAGTCAGAACAGTTTAGAGTCCAAGAGCTTAACATGAAACTAAAAACCGCGAGTTTCATGGTAGCGGAAAGTACGTTCATGATACGATCTCCTTAGTTGTCAGGCCTATTTTACGTCGAATATTCACCAATTAACCTGTGATTGGATAGTTCTTTTCCTGTTCAACCGCTAAACCAAACACCTTCTTTTGGACTAAGACCTGAACACCCCCAACAATATAGTAAACTAAAAAGCCTAGTAACGTTGCAACAACTACTAATGTTGGGGTTTGTCCAGCAACCAACGATCCAGAGAAAGGTCTCATCAAGCCTTTGCCAATCGAATACTGATTACCACCGACTCCGTATATGAGGCCCTCGGTTATTAATGTCGCAACAACTGCCCAAGTGGAACTAACACGTAAACCTGTTAGAATATGAGGTAGGACTTGAGGTAGGTAGATTCTCTTAATACGCCAGGATTGAGGTGCATCCCAGATTCTGAGCAGAGCTTTCATATTCGAATCAATATCTCGAACGCCCTTGATTCCATAGACTAGAGGTGGGAAAAAGAGGGCAATGCTGACAGGTATGAAACAATACCAAGCAAGTCCCAAGTCCAAGCCAAACTTCTTCAACAAGCTTTTCTCCACTATGAATGAGATTGTTACAATTACCAGTATAGGAATGGTCTGCGATATGGCTGCGAATCGCTCGACACTTCGAAGCCATCCTTCTGAGGAAAGACCAAGCACAAGAAAGATGACTGCCAGTCCTGCAGAAATAAGAAGAGATACAAGGGCGACCCCGGTGCTAAGTATGGAACCTTCAAGAATTTGTGACCAATGTTGCGTAACATAAGACCAAATATCTGATGGGCGACCAAAGTAAACAACAAGAGTATCGTTTATCTCAAGGCGTTTTTGCCAATAGATTAGTAGATACACCGTGACAGTCGTAAAAACGATCAAGAACATATATGTACGAAGTTTCATTTGCCTTTCCTCGTTAGGCGACATCTTTCGGAAACCTTACACGCGAAGCGATCAACTTCTTTTTGGCTTCGATCATTTCCCCTTCTGACCTGCCAAGGACGAATCCACTTGCAACCTTCTTCCGATCTAAATCGCGCGTAAAAAAATACCCAATCATTCCGTTTCCCTCCACTGTCATTGTGAGAGCGAAAACTCCTTCCGCATTAGACCCGGGAAGAACAGAACGCCACTCGCCAATCAAATATGTGTTCCCAACGAGTTTTCCATGCCCCTGCCACCGATGCCCGGCAGAATTCTCCGAACTAGAAAGTCGAATACCCATAAGGCCCTTTTTAATTGTGACTTTTTCAGTAACCCAACTCCAGTCCCTAAGCGATGTGGGTTGCCATGTTGAATACCACGTACGATACAACTCAACTGGAGTTCTTAATTGAACAAGCCAAGCCCATCCTAGTGTCAATAGGATGCTAAAAACGGCACCAATTAATCCTCCAGCTACTAGATCCATCATGACGGCTCTTTGATCTTCTCCCGTAACACCTTATTCTATCGTTTCTGCATAACTCCCCGGAATCACAATCCTTTTATCGTCGCACATGGCTGATCACGAAAAAAACCTAACTGCATAATATGACTTAAGAAGGTAATGGTCGGAAACTGCATAGAAGTATCCCATGCCAGGCAATGGCACCTCCTTATTATCGAGCAAGAAAGATATTTGGAATTGGGGTCAATCACGTCCTCCCGGCCTTGTCCGTTAATTGGGGTGGTGAAGTTAGTACAAACTAAAAATTCTGCGGATGTGAAACAAGGAAAAATTCTCGAGCCTGGGTTGGAGCTCCAAAGCTAGGCTGCCAGGTAGCGGGAGCGTCTTGCAGGGGGGATTGCTCTTTACTGGCGATTAACCCGAGAATCATCGCTTAGTCATGATACTGCGGTGGCTTCTTCAGTCGTTCAATTTGGGCGAGGTCGTGCCCGATCCACAGATCAGCCCCGGTTTCTGCAAGTCCCGTAGGGTACGCCTTGGGCGCACATCTATTCTCGGCAAACCTCAGCGTTAAACATGGACTCATCCCGGGTCGAACTCCAAGCCATGTCGTATTGTCCGTTTTTAAGATATTGTACTCAACGTATTACCACGTAATGCCAGTACAGATCTCGCCTATCTTAGTACCCATACGCATAAAGCGCACCGTCGGTGCTGGTGAAATAAAGTCTATCCTCTACCTGAACCGGCGCCGATAAAACAGAGCCTAGTGTATGCAATAAGTCGTATAATTTTCCATAATGTCCGATTGCCCTGGCCTCGTCCAAAATAGGTTTTTTGATTTTGCGTTCTTCTGTAAAGATATTGGCGAAATTGACTTCTGCCAAATCCGATTTGATTGTATAATTCAACTTGCCGCTTTCTCGGTCCAAAGCATAAATCTTACCATCAAAACTCGGGTAGAATACTTCGCTCTCGCTTACCAGAGCTGAGCCAAAGATATTCAAAAAAAGTCTGTATTCCCAAAGCTTTTGCCCATGCTCTGCATCGTAGGCATAACAGCGCGGACCGTCGGAATTACCGACATATACGTTGCCATCTTTTACAATCGGTTTTGCAATTACCCAACTCGGCGTCGGTTCAATCCAAATACCGGTGCCGGTTTCGGCATCGAGCGCATAGAGCACGTAGTCGCGGCTGCCAAAATATAATACGCCATCGTGCAACGTGGCTGAGCTTTGTATCTCTCCTTTGGGGAAATGCCGGGTACCAACGGTGTCGAATTTCCATTTCAGTTGACCCGTGACTTTGTCCAGGCAGTACATGTTGCCGTCGAACGACCCGAAACATATATTCCCGCCGACGACTTCTCCTCGTGTATGAATAATGCCTTCTGTTTCATATGTCCATACGGCTTCACCGCTCTTTTTATTAAGCGCATAAATATTTTTATCACCGGAGCCAAAATAAACAAGCTCCTCTGAAAATACGGGCGTTGATAAATAGTAATCCCATGAGTCGTAAACATTTTCGCCTCCGGTTTTAAATTTCCAAACCGGCGAGCCATCTTCATAATTTAGTGCATAATAAAAGCCATCCGTGCTGCCGAAGCATATCAAATCTCCGTCGATTGCTGCACCGGAATTTACCGCGCCTCCGGTTGCGAAACGCCAAATGAGGGTGCCGGTGTCAGCGTCGACCGCATAAAATGATTTATCGCTGCTGCCGAAATAGATCACCCGATCATAAATGACTGGCGTCGTGAATATTTTCCCGTTCGTGTCAAATTTCCATACTTTTGTTTTGAACTGCTTGCTTTGCCCGAATAGAGTGTTTGAAAAAAATACCGGTAAAGCGACCAGTGTAACTAGAACCGAAGTAAATTTTGAGTTTATCATTTTCCCACGCCTCGGATTCAGAGTCAAGGAAGACATTGGTTGTAATAGGTGCTTCGTATAGCAGAGAATATAGGACAAATATGTCTAAATTCAATGCGGTTAACAGCTCTTCGTAGATTGGCTTAGCGGATGGTCTTTGCGTCAGTATGAAAGGGTGCTTTGGGTGATTAAAAGGTTGGCATACGCATTTGGGAACAGCACGTTTGCAGTTTCGAACTCCATGCTTGTTGTGCGGAAGTTCTCGCGTGAGGTTCCGGGGTTCAACGGTACCGGCAGCAACACGGCGGATGCGGTTGTCGACCACCCTGCAATCAGAAGATTGCCCTCGTAATCAACGACAAGTGATCCGAAATAGGAAAAGGATGCCTCCCGGGCCGGGATGCCGTCCCTGGTTGCGCCTTGCTTCCAGGTGCCGCAAAGCGTCGCAATATGATTCGTGGTCTGATTTACGCGACGAATACGCTGGTTCTCGCTGTCACCGATAACCATGTTGCCTTCCGGGTCGATTGCAACATGGTGCGGCCTGTTGAGACGAGCATGGCCTGCTGGCCCTCCGTCGCCATCAAAGCCTGGCTCCTCCGCGGTGCCGGCAATCGTACTGATGTGGACTTTGCAACAGGCGCCACAGGAACGGGCGGTCGCACACCAACCAGAGAGGCTTGTGTCATTAGTCCGGCTCGCTCTCACTTTTCCTGCAGGTTTGTCACAAGCCACATTGAAATCTCATTTTCCAGGTTGACATCCTGCTCAAAAAGCGGCGTTCCGTGCTTGTTGCCTTTATAGACAAGCAGCTTGCTGTATTCATTGTTCGAGTTTTCGAATGCGTGGCGCATTGCCGCCGGCGTGCCATATCGGTCACGCTCACTATACATACTGAGAACAGGAATATTTGCAAGCTTGACATAATCATCCGCCAGCCTACCCTTGGGATTATAAGCGCCGGAAACAAACACCATGGCCCTGATTTCCGGGTGGTTGGCAGCCAGGCGGATAGCGTGCCTGACCCCGCAGCTCGCCCCGGTTACACCGATCCGGGTCTTATCGATTTCACTTTGCGAGCTCAAGAATCCGAATATTGCTTCCATATCTCCGGCAACTGTCGGCTCGATGAGTGACATTTGCGAGTGAAAGTCTCGATAGTGTTCGTCTCTGCTTTCACCATAACCTCTTCTGTCCGGCACCAAAACATTGAAACCTGCTCCTGCCAACTTGCCAGCTAACTTCTCGTAGCCTGTCAGCGGTCCTTCCCGGTCACACTGGTGTAGCAGCAGAATTCCCGGACCTCCAGTAGCGCCGAAATAGTATTTGGCCTGGAGCTGAAATCTGTCATTGCTGGCAATCGACACTTGTCTCACCTCAACTTGCGCAAAAATATTCGTACTCATGATCAGTAACAATAGCGTGCTGAAAATACGCATTCTACCTCCGTCGCTTGGTTTTTGTAGCATGATTTCCGATAGGTTTACCCCGGGAAGGACAGAGCCTCGCTTCCCCATCAGACCTCGGCTCGGAAAACCTGGCACAGAGACGCTCACTCTACTCCGTGCAGGTCGTGTCCGGTAGAAGTATTTCCAGGGTATGACGATCATGGTGTTCTCTGCAGAGTCCACCTGCTGCAACACAGAACTACGCGAGAACGATGTGGATGGTTGCACCGCATTCGCTGCACACCGGAACTCCTAATGTGACACCGCAGATGCAAGTGTCCTCACTATTTCTGATCGACTCTTCTAACCTGGATAGATCATGAATCAGCGTATTGCGCACAAATCAAGCAAACATCGTCATTCAGGAGGAATCCTTTTGGAGCGGGTCCGGCGGCAATCGACGGGCACAGATTTTGCCAAAAAAGGTCCTTCCACGATGACAAGAAAGGTAATTTGTGAATAGTGCAGGCTAGGGGAGTTACCTTCCCGTTTGCTTCACGACATGTCTTGGGAGGCGAAAGTGAGAGTAGAGAATTCGGTCACAATGATTCTGCGGAGCCTGTGCCTGGCATTGCTTTTTCCTGCCGCACTGTGCTCCCAGAACTCGTACTGGCAAAGAGACGATCTGGCCTTGAATCCATCCGGTCTCGATTTGCAAGATGCGAGAAGTTGGGCATGGGGAGATTTGGATCAGGATGGCTGGCCGGATATCGTAATCGTCAGACGGGCCGACAATGGGCCTGGACGCCTGATTTCGTTTCGCGGACAGGACACGACAGAGCCGCCATACTGGCTGGAATCTGGAGATCTCCTCTCCGGCATTTCTGATGACCCCGAGCTCATCGGCATATCCATAGCCGATCTGGATGGTAACGGCAGGCTGAATCTAATCACGATGGTTAGGGAACAGTCAGAGAACTTCATCCACCCATTATTCTGGAAAGAGGATGCAGATGGGAAGTGGGAATCTGATTCGAATGTCTTTGATTCGATTCAAATAACCAGCAATGATTTTCGCGCCAATGATCCGTCCTTCGCCGACGTCGACGGAGATGGGGATTTGGACATGCTGATCGGTTCGACTCCCGAAAATGGCAGATTCAACGTTCAGTTTTTCGAAAACATCGGCACCGAGGTCTCGCCACTTTGGCAGGAGGATTCGACCCGCCTGCGCCTCGTTCTCCATAACCCTCCCGGATTCAATGTAGGATCGCCTGCATTAATGCACCTGAATGATGATTCTCTAATAGATTTGGCAGTTGCCTTTGACATTGAAGGTTTTCAAGGCGCGAGCTTTTATCCGGGCGCAGAGGATACGACTGGCCTCTTTTGGTTGGACAGTTTTCAAGGGTTGTTTGATCGCAGTTTTGATGCATCTATCCAAAAGCTCTTGCCTTATGACGTTACCGCGGATGGCCATGATGACTTATTGCTCCTGGAATATGCAACAGGTAGAGTCTATCCTTTTCGTGAATCGACTCATAGTCTTGAGCGCGCCGGTTTTTTCCGCTTTGGTCCGCCTCGATTTCCCCTGCGCTCTTCAGCTATCCTCCTTGACCACGACAATGACTCCAAAGTTGAGCTTCTCACCTTTGGCCAGATTTTTGGGTTCACCGCCGATCTTACGACAGTGCAGGCGTACGAAAAGAAAACCCTTTCGCAGCGAGAATTGTGGCGAACGACAGGCTGGTTCGAGCCACCAAGGGACTTTTCTGATGCCTTCCAATTTAAGGCACAACTTGGTGATCTCGACGGCAATAAGTTCTCCGATCTTGTCATTTCGCTAAACGGCCAATCTCAATTCGGTTCGTCTTTCCTTGCCTTTGAAAGTTCGAGCGACAGCAGCTTCCAAAGTTGGAATGCCAAGAATGAACTGATAGTCCCCTTTCTTTCTGACGGGAGCCGGCAGGATACCACTTATTCAGACCCGAGTTTCACGGACGTAGATGATGACGGCGACCAGGATTTGCTCCTGGTTCAAAGAATTTTCGGCCAGGCAGATACCAGCGCGGGAAAGTACATCTTCTTTGAAAACGAGTTGGTCGGAAATACAGTTACGTGGGTAGAACGCACAGACTGGCTGCCGGGACTGGATACAAGGATTCTACATCACAGCAACTTCGTGGACCTCGACCGGGATAACGATCCAGATCTGGCATTTGGCACAGAGCTTGGCACTTTGATGTACTATGAAAATGTGGGTACTTCCAAAGCGCCGCGTTGGCAGGCTGACGAAAGCGTCTTCAGCGGAATCGATGTTGGCAGCCCCGCACGCCCTTCGTTTGGCGACTTAAGTGGCGATGGCAGGGCGGACCTGATTGTGGGCAACGACAGGGGAGAGTTGTTTTACTACCAAAATGACTTTACCGTTTTTGTTGGCACAGACCTGCAACCAATCCCGGCGACATTTTCACTTGGCCAGAACTATCCCAATCCATTTAACCCTGAAACAACGATTGCGTACATGCTGCCGGATGCGGGAGTGACATTCCTGACCATTTACAATCTGTTGGGTCAGTCCATAGCGACCCTGGTCGATGGGTGGCAGTCGGCCGGCGAACATCGGGTGACATGGGATGGGAAAAACGATCACGATGGCCAGCGTGTCGCCAGCGGCATTTATCTTTATGAACTCGCGCTAGGAACCCAAGTGCGGCACCGCAAGATGGTCCTGGTGCGCTAACCCGACCGCACATACTACTTCTTCAGACTGAGCGCTGCGGGCAAGCGGCGCCAGTCATGCGCTGAATTTGCCAAGCAGGTTATCCGCCGAAACCACCAGATCTGCTTTCATGGCGCTGGTGGCATCTTCGACATAGGCCGTCCGGCGCATTCCCAGGAGAACGGAGTCGATCCCTGACACGGCGGTCAGCACGCGCAACGCCTGCTGCGACAGCGTTTCCGACATGGCTAATTCCGGTTCGAGGCTCTTTAGTTTTCCTGATAGCTTTGCGGAGCGCTCCTCGGCCTGATTTTGATATTTTTGAGAAATCGCTTCCACGAATTCCAGGGCCGTGGTGGCGTATTTTTCTCCCCATTCTTGCCAATTTGGAATGCTTTGCATTTCCTGCTGCAGGTAGTTCAGGTAGGAGAAAAGCTGCGGCAGCAGATAGCTTTGCTTTATGTGGTCCCAGTGCTCCAAATCTGTAAATGCGGACAAGCCGTTGTCAAGCTGCCTGGCGAGCGAGAAGACTTTGGCTACATTCTCTTTCGAGATCTTTTCGGGCACGTGGTCGAGAAACCGGTCGCGGAATTGTTTCTCCAGCCGTTGCACCGAGGTTAGCTTTGTGTGAAATGTGTCGATAAGCTCCTTCGGGTCGGCAGTGGCAAAATTGGCCATACGGATCATCCGTTCCCCAAACACGCAGTTCAGGGGCCGGTTGGCCATCGTACCAAAACCGCAATCACGTGCAAGTTCCAGCAGTGTTTTCGTGCCTTCGGCCTGGTTCTTTTCCAGATAAGCGCCTGTCTCCATCAAATTAAATGGAAACTGGACGACCTGGAAAAAATTCTCGGCACGCACGGAATTGGCAACGGCGATCATCTTTTCCAATGAGCTGAACTCGAAGTCTGTTGTCGGATTTACGAAGGTATTTGACGAAACGCCATAGGCCTTGATCCGGCCTTCTGCCACTTTTTCTTCCATCCACTCGAACGCGGCTTTGATGCGGCGGTAGTATTCGGCCTCAACCGAAGTGCGGTCCGCGCCGTTGTGCTTCTTGCGGTCAGAGAGGTAGTACTCGGGGTTGTGCAACAGATACACATCCAGATGCGACAGATGAAGTCGCTCCAGCGACCTGCTCAGTTGGTCTTCGAGATAGTCAGGATGAATGCAGTGCCAGCAATCGTCCACATACTTGACCATTTCCGGGAACGGTGTGCCGTCCGCCTCGCTCTGCCGCGCCAACTGCAGGTTCTGGCCCTGAACGTAGCCGACTTTTGAAACGACCACAATCTCGTCGCGCTCCAGTTCTTCGCGCTCAAACATCTCGGCCAGGAGGTTGCCCACCAGCATTTCGCTGCCGCCGTCCGTGTAATTGCTCGATGTGTCGATCAGGTTGACGCCGTTCAAAAGGGCGTAGCGTAACGCTTTTGCGTGCTGGGCTGAGTCATGGTGAACCCGGTACCCGCCAAACCCGATGCTGCCGACACGAAAGCCTGTTTTCCCCAAGGTCCGGACGGCATGCGCGGGAATACCTTTGTGTTGCAAGCGTTTGAAATATTGCCTTGTGCCTGCTTCGGTTGCCATTTTGTTCCTCTACATATTGACTGTATCAGAGGCAAAATACGCTTCGATCAGGTTGGAAGCAAGCATTCAATGCACGGGAGGTGTGGCGGTGGGTTGGCGCGTGCCGCGTGTCAATCTGGTGCAAAAACCAGGAGCGGCCTGCTCCCGGTTTTTGAGGGGTGATCCGGTCCTAATCTTGGGACACGAATGTTCACTTGATGAGCATCTTGTCCATCAACAAGAATATGAGCAGGTAGGCAAAGCAGACCCAAAATGCAATGAGCGAAAAACTGTTTCTTCTTTTTGACACTTGCATGACAATGCGCCTGGTTGTTCCTAATAATGTGACGAGAGGGTATTCACAACAACCGTACCATGCATGCCGTATGCCGGCGAACCAATACTGTTTTTGTAACTAACCTTTTAAAAAATAGATGTGTGAAAGTTTTTATGGATGTTCGGAACCTCAGGTGGGCCGCGTTTTGGCAAAGTAAATCTGACACTGCTTACACTGCGTTCTTACATAATGGGATGACATATCGGTGGGTTGCGAATAGCTATCCGGCCTCAATCGGGGTTTTGGCCACCCTGCCTTGGGGCTCATGTTTGTACTCCGGCTCATTAACGGCCAGTGCGGTCCGGATGGAACGGACCACGTTCTTTTCCAGGCGCAATAGGAAAACAAGCATGGCAACAAAAGTCAGGCCGCCGCAGACTACAAACATATTCTTGATGCCGTAACTTTCAGCGATAGCGCCCAGAACCAGGCCGGCCAGTGAGATGCCGAGGTCGAAACCGCCATAGTAAAAGGAGAAGACTTTGCCGCGGGTCTCTTCAGTGGTGTTGTCTGCAACCATCGAGGTAAGCGTGGGCTGGTGCGCCCCGAAGCCCATTCCGTAAACTACTGCCGCCAGCAACATGAGGAAGCCGGTGGTGGTCTGGCTTAACACCAGAACGCCGGCGGTCAGGAGCAAAATAGATATGATCAGAACGGTACCGCGCCCGATCTTGCGCGACACCGGTCCGACCACGGTGCGAATCGCAAACGCGGTCAGGCCGTAGACCGAAAAGAAGAGACCCTTATTCATCGCGATGCCTTTTAAGAAAAGCGGCAGGTAGAACATGACTCCGCCGTGCACCAGGCCCACCAACAAAACCACGATTGAAGGGATGACGATCTTTCTTTGACTGATTGTCTGCCTGTAGTTGATTCTGCTTTCGGCATGAGATGCACGTCTGGTCTCACGCAGGAAAAAAGATGCCAGCAGGCACAGAAGGGATGTGGCAGATGCGAAGGTAAAGAGGGTATTGTATCCCCACTTATCCAAGAGAAAAAATCCTAGCGTCGGCCCGATCGCAAAGGCTATGGTATTGACCATGCCCGTGTAACTGATGACGTTGACCCGGTCATGCGGGGGTGCCGCATCGGTGATGAGCGTGATAGATGCCGTTCCGAAAGCGGCCAATCCCAGGCCGTGAAAGACGCGCACCGGCAGCAACGCCGGCACCGATTGAGTAAAGATGTAGATCAGTGGAGAAATGACAAAAATGGCTGCACCGCCGATCAAGACCAGTTTGCGGCCGACATTGTCAATCGTCCTGCCCACCAAAGGCCTGAAAACCAACACCCCCAGCGCAAAGGCGCTCATGACGATGCCGATTTGAGATTTGTTGCCCCCGATGGCTTCGATATAGGTAGTGATCGGCAAAAGCGAGGCAAGGCTCGTGAAAAAGAGAATCCGGGTCAGCCAATTGAGGGTGAGCTGTGGGGTTAGTAAGCGACTATTCAACATGAAGTGATTGGTATTCTCTTAAATCGTGATGCGGCTGCCGGATAAGTCTGCAAAATATTAAAACCATCTCTAAACCGCAACACGTTCCTTTTGATGGGCTGGTCCGCGAGCCGGGCCGGGAACGGCTTTTTTTGTTTGCTTTTTTGTCTGGGACTGTTATCTTTTACTCCATGTTTTCCAAGTCCTTATTGACATTTTTTTGCGCTGTCGTTGTTGCGCTTTCCGTACAGGCTCAGGATAGAATTGAGAAAAACCATGAGCGTTTGCGCCGGATCCGGGACGACATTCTCAGTATGGAAAAGGAGATCAATGCCAGCAAGAAAAAAGAAGCGACCGTGCTGGGGCAACTCAACCTGCTTGAGCTGGATATCGATTTAGCCAACGCGGTGATCCAGGACCAGGCAAGTACGCTGACAAAGAAGAAGAGGGAAATAAATAAGCGCGAAAAGCAGCTTAAAGAAAGTGAAGCAGAACTTGTCCGGTTGAAAGATCTGCTTGCAAAACGGGTCGTTTATATGTATAAGTATGGACGTGCGAAGGACGTGGAGGTGTTGCTGGCATCCAAATCGTTGACCGACGGTTTGGTCTGGATGGAGTACCAGAGCCGAATGGCGGAGCACGACCTGCGGACACTTCGTAAGATTCAGGAAAAATCAGGCCAAATCGCCAGGGACCGGGACCGGTTGGCACGCGACCTGAGAGAAAGCAGCAATATCCTGACGAAGAAGCGCAAAGAGGAAAACAAGCTAAGTGTCAAGAAGAAACAGCAGCAGAAGATTCTTTATAAGGTTCGCAAGAGCACTAACTTGTTGCGCGACCAGCTATCCGCCAAGGAAATGGCTGCCGCCGAGATCAAGCGTCTGATTGTTGAGCTTGAGAAGAGGCCCGACCGGATACCGATGGTCCGGCCTGACACGCCTTTTGCGGAGCTGCGGGGAAGCATGATCTGGCCGGTCTCCGGCCGTATTGTCGCCCGCTTTGGCAAGTACCGGCACCCGGAGTTGAAAACCGTAACAGAGAACATCGGTATCGACATTGCCGCACCGGCAGGAAGACCCGTACAGGTAGTGGCCAGCGGTCAGGTCACGGCCATCACCTGGCAGGGCGGCCGTGGCACCATCGTTATCGTCAGCCACTACGGCGGATACTATTCGGTCTATACGCACCTTGAGGAAGTGCGCGTCGACCTCATGCAGAACGTAGATATGGGGCATGTTCTGGGCTTGGTGGGCGAATCAGGATCAGTAGATGGTCCGCTGCTACATTTCGAGATTTGGCAAGGCACTGAAAAACTCAATCCCGAAAGTTGGCTCGGGAAATAATCTATCGCGCCACACCAGGCATACTTGTTGACGCAACTACTTGATTGTATTATGCCTTTTGAAGAGATAATCGGACAAAGCCGCATCAAGAAGCTCTTTGAGTCTGCCGTCAAAAACGGCCGCCTGTCGCACGCCTATTTGTTTGTCGGGCCGCATGGGGTTGGTAAGGAGGCAGCGGCACTCGAACTTTGCCGGCTCATGCTGCAAGCCGGCGATACTGAGCACAAAGATGACCCCAGGGTTCGCAACCTTAGCCATCCCGATGTGCATGTTGTCTTTCCGTCCCCGGCCAAACTGAAAGAGGAAGAGCGCACCAGCGTCATAAACAGTATCGTCGCGGACCCTTACCAGCGGCTTGAGCCATGGGCGAAACCAACGATTTCAATTGATAGAATCCGGGAGATACGCCGAACTGCTTCCTTCAAATCGTATGAAGGTCAGGGCCGCGTTTTTCTACTATATGATTGCGACCGGCTGACCATAGAGGCGTCGAATTCACTGTTGAAAATTCTGGAAGAGCCGCCGGATAAAATGTACCTGATCATGACAAGTTCGAAGCCAAGCATGTTGCTGCCGACCATCACCTCCCGGTGCCAGCTTGTGAAGTTTGGTCCCCTGCCGGCGACTGATATCGAACAGGCGCTGATCACTCGTAAATCAGTGGAGGCTGCGCGCGCCCGCTTGTTGGCCCAACTTGCTGATGGCAGCTACCGGCAAGCCTTGCAGCTCATGGACGAAGAGCTCACCAAAATGCAGGAGCTGGCCCTCGGTTTTTTTCGTCAGAGTGTGCAGAATGATTTCAAACAATTGCTGTACGTCGATCAACTGCTCAGTACTTTTCAGCGCGACCTGAAATCGTTACGGCACCTGCTTTCACATGTCTTGATTTGGGTGAGAGATGTGCTGGTCTATCGTGAACAAGATACGCTGGAGAAACGCCATCTCATCCACTCGGAACAAACAGAAGTCCTGAAAAAGTTTATTGAGGGTTTCCCGCAAGCTGACTTGCACGCGGTTGCCAGGGAGCTTGAACAGGCATTCGAATTAATGGAGCGGAACGTGCAGATCAACTTGATATTGATCGTCCTCCTGAACCGACTCAGAAAACTTATCAAGGGTTGAGAGCATGGAAAGTGAAACAATAGAACTGAAGTTTAAGGGACAACGCCGGGTGATTTACAAAAACCCCAAGAAGATCGCTTTTCGCGTCGGTGACTTTGCCGTCGTACAAGCGGATAAGGGCATCGACATCGGCCAGGTTGGCCATCTTGGCAGTCTGATGAAAAAGGCCGCTGATGAAAAGAAGCTGAAAGAAATCATCCGTAGGTGCACTCATCAGGATTTCAAAAAACATGAGGAGAACCGGGGAAAGGAAAAGGCGGCGCTGCGAACCTGCAAGGAAAAGCTGACCAGGCACAATCTGAAAATGAAGCTGGTAGACTGTGAATTTCAGTTGGACGGCAAGAAGATCACTTTTCACTTTACTTCGGAAAACCGGGTTGACTTTCGCAAATTGGTCAAGGACGTGGCAGCGGTTTACCGCACGCGGATAGAATTCCGCCAGATCGGCGTACGCGATGAAGCGCGCAAGTTGGGTGGGTTCGGCATCTGCGGCCGCGATTTGTGCTGCTCGACCTGGATTCGTGATTTCGCACCGGTCACCACGCAGGCGGCGCGTGATCAGAACCTGCCACTGAATCCGACCAAGCTCGCCGGTGTTTGTGGCAGGCTCAAGTGTTGTCTAATGTACGAGAGAGGTTTCTATAACGAAGCCATCAAGAAGTACCCGAAACTGGCCAAGCCGATCAAAACGGAAAAAGGAGAAGGCATTGTCAGCAATATCGATATTTTTGCTGAGCGTGTGATTGTGCTTTACCCCGATGACACCACGGAGACTTTTGCACTGGACTATGTTAAGGGCAGTCTCTACAAGTGCGATCACGGTTGCGGACACGAAAATGGTGATCTGGATGACCTTGGAAACCCGAACTAACGCACCGACTTTCGTGCCACTGGTGCAGTACAGTTGGGCCATTTCTTACGGCAAAACCAAAGTGCCGACAGTGTTAACCAAAGCCGACGGATGCGGAGCCGTGTAAAGACTCGCGGCCGCTCTGCCCAAACATAATGGAGAAACTTAAAGCTCATGCTGAACACGATTCGGACATGGGCTTTCTTGTGGGTATAATGCCCGGGATCATGACAAGGAAGGAAAGCTCTTGAGCAAGAAGGAAAAGCTGCTGGTCACCAGTGCGCTGCCGTACACCAACGGTCCCGTCCACATCGGGCACGTCGCAGGCGCATACCTCCCGGCAGATATTTTTGTGCGTTATCACCGACTCAAAGGCAGCGACATCGTCTACATGTGCGGTTCGGATGAGCATGGCGTTGCCATTACCATCAGGGCTGAACGCGAGGGCGTCAGCCCGCGTGACATTATCGATCGCTACCACCCGCAAATAAAGAACAGCTTCGAGCGCCTGGGGGTCAGCTTTGACAATTATTCGCGTACGTCCCTGCCGATCCACCACGAAACGGGACAGGAGTTTTTTAGCGATCTGTACAGCAAAGGCATCCTGAAGAAGAAGCAGGAAAAGCAGTTTTATGATGAAAAGGCAAAGATGTTTTTGCCCGACCGCTACGTTGAGGGCACGTGTCCGGTTTGCGCGTTCGAGGAAGCGCGTGGCGACCAGTGCGAGCTTTGCGGCAGCGATCTGAATCAGACCGACCTGAAAAACCCGGTAAGCAAGCTGTCCGGTGAAACGCCGGTCCTACGCGATACCTTTCACTGGTATTTTCCGCTCGGGGATTTTCAGGAGCGCCTGCGGGCCTTTTTCGATGCCCGGCCGAACTGGAAGGAGAATGTGCGCAACTACTGCTACGGCTGGATCAAGCAGGGGCTGCAGGACCGGGCAATAACGCGGGATTTGACCTGGGGAATCAAGGTGCCGCTGGAGGACGCGGGAGATAAGGTCATGTATGTCTGGTTCGAGGCCGTGCTCGGGTACATTTCTTCCACCAAAGAATGGGCGCAAAAAAGGGGAGAACCTGAACGCTGGAAAGATTACTGGCAGGACGAAAACTGCAAACTGGTGCACTTTGTCGGCAAGGACAACATCGTCTTCCACGCGGTCATGTTTCCGTCATTCCTGATGGCCAGGGGCGGCTATGTCCTGCCGCACGATGTGCCCGCCAACGAGTTCCTGAATCTGGAGGGCGCGAAGTTCAGCACCAGCCGCGACCATGCGGTCTGGGTCGATGACTACCTGGAGAGATTTCAGCCGGATCCATTGCGCTACTGCCTGGCAGCCATCGCACCGGAGACCAAGGACTCGGATTTTTCCTGGAAGGATTTTCAAACGCGTAACAACAGTGAGCTGGTCGGTATTCTGGGCAATTTTGTCAACCGGTCGCTGACTTTCATCCAGAAGCACTTTGACGGCAAAGTCCCCGCCGCGCAGCCACCCGACGAGCTTGACCAGTGGATGCTGAAATGCATGGCCGAAGCCCCGGGCGCCATCGGAGATTCTCTGGAAAAATACGAAGTGAGGCGCGCGCTGAAAGCACTGATGGACGTGGCCCGCAACGCCAACAAGTACTTCAACGATAAAGAGCCGTGGCGCCGTGTGCACGACGATCGCGACGTCTGCGCCACTACGCTTAACATCTGTGCGCAGGTCTCGCGAGCCCTGGCCGTCCTCATGGCTCCGTTTCTACCTTTTTCGGCTGTCAAGCTGTGGAAACTTCTGAACCTGCCCGGTAACGTACACGAGCAAAATTGGGGACAGTCCGGTGAAGCTGCGCTTGCCGCCGGCCATGTTCTCAACCCGCCGGAGGTTCTGTTTAGCAAAATTGAGAACGATGTCATTTCGGAAGAGACTAACCGTTTAAAGTCGAAAGCAAAGCCAGGTTCAAACAAAACCGCCGAAAAAGAGGAGCGTACCTTGATTTCATTTGATCAGTTTAAGGATGTCGACCTGCGCATCGCAAAAGTGCTTACCGCCGAAAAAGTAGAAAAAACCGACAAGCTCCTGCGCCTGGAAGTTGAATTAGGAACCGAGCAGCGGCAAATCATCGCCGGCATGGCGGAGTTTCTTGCCCCGGAAGATCTGGTCGGCAAAAAGGTGGTTGTGGTGGCAAATCTGCAGCCGGCAAAAATCCGTGGCCTGGAGTCGCAAGGCATGCTCCTGGCCGCTGAAAGCGAGTCCGGCGAGTTCAGTTTGCTGACGGTGGAAAAAGACATTTCCTCCGGCACGAAAATAAGATAGCGCCATGACTGGTTTTGAGTTTCTCTGGCAAGAAAAAAGATGATTGAAACCCACGCACATCTCTATTTTGACCGATTCGACGCAGACCGCGACCAGGTCATCCAGCGGGCTTTTGACGCGGGTGTGCGGAAGATTATCAACATCGGCATCGATATTGACACCAGTCTGGCGTGCATCGAACTGGCCGAGCGTCATACCGGCCTTTTCGCGACCGTTGGCATTCACCCCAATGACTCGATGAAGCTGGATGACAAGTCCCTAGCGCAATTGCGGGAACTGAGCCGGCATGAAAAGGTCGTGGCCATCGGCGAAATAGGGCTCGACTTCCACTGGGACACGTGCCCGGTCGACGTGCAGAAACAGGCATTTCACCAGCAGATCCGCCTGGCCAAAGATGTCGGGTTACCCATCGTCATCCACAACCGCGAGGCTGGACCTGAAATCCTGGAGCTTCTGGACAGTGCAGGCACGGACGGCCTCTCCGGCGTATTTCACTGCTTTTCAGAGAATGCAGAGATAGCTGAGCAGGCATTGCAACTGGGATTTCACATTTCATTTACCGGCAATCTTACATTTAAGAAATCCATGCTACCGGAAGTAGCTGCGGCAATTCCCACCGAAAGGCTCTTGCTGGAGACCGACTGTCCGTTTTTGTCACCGGAACCTAAACGCGGCAAGCGCAACGAACCGGCGCACGTGGTGCACATCGCACGGAAAATAGCCGAGATAAAGGGGATTGAATTGGCAACGCTGGTTGCAACGACGAGCGCCAATGCAGAGGCGTTGTTCAGGCTGCACGAAAAGGCGTTTGCGTGACCAGGCTCGCTTTTCGTCCGAAGCAGAGCCTTGGGCAGAATTTTCTCCTGGACGAGAACGTCGCCCGTAAGATCGTCGCAGCAGTCGACCCGCAAGCCGGCGATGCCCTGATTGAAATCGGTCCGGGTTACGGCGTACTAACCAAATACCTGGTGCAACAGGCGGGGCACGTTACCGCTGTCGAGATCGATCGTCATTTGCACGCGCGTTTACAAGAACAGATGCGCCAGGTGCAGAATCTGACTTTGGTGCATGCGGATTTTCTGAAAGTTGATTTGCAGCAATTGATACCGCAGGGGACTGCCAAGGTTGTTGGCAACATACCATATCAGATAACCAGTCCTGCCTTATTCAAGGTTTTTGACTATCGGCAGCTCGTGTCGAAGACTGTCATGATGATTCAGAAAGAGGTCGCTGACAGAATTGTGGCCGTCCCGCGCACAAAGGCTTATGGCATCATGTCCGTTTTTAGTCGTCTCTACTCTGAGCCGAGCATTGCGTTTCAGGTGTCGCGCAATGTCTTCAAGCCACGCCCGGAAGTCGATTCGGCTGTGGTCGTGTGGGATTTTTCAAAGGCGCCGGTCGTGTCGCCGCACTCGCCGGAACTTTTGGTCGAGGTGGTTCGGACGACCTTCAACCAACGCCGCAAGATGCTGCGGAACTCGTTGCAGCGTTTGTCCTGCTATCAGGAAAATGGACCCGGTCTGGATTTTGACCTGACTCGGCGTCCCGAGGAATTAGATGTCACAGAGTTCGTGGACTTAAGCAATCAAGTCGCCAGGTTATGGACAAACAAGACATAGCAAACATCACTGAAGACCTGGAGTACCTTGCCGCTGAAAAGAACAGCGGTTTGATCCTGAATATCCTGGTCGGCACTCATCCGGCGGATATCGCCATGTTGGTGCGGGGACTATCCGAGGAAAGTGCGCGCTATGTCTTCAGTCGCATCGATGCGGACATGGCGTCAGATGTCCTGGTGGAGTTCGACGATGTTACGCGTGACCGCCTGGTGTCGGAGCTGCGGCACGAGCGCCTGTCAGAAATCGTCGACGAAATGGATTCGGACGATGCGACTGATCTGGTTTCGGATCTCCCGGAAGAGGTTGCTGAAAAAGTCCTGGAATCCATCGATACGGAAGACTCCAAAGAGGTCAAGGAGTTACTGCAGCACGAGGAAGATACGGCCGGCGGCATCATGGCGCTGGAGTTTGTGTCGGTTTCCGAAAACTCATCAGTGGATCATGCCATCCGGGAAATACGCAGCAAGGCAGATGAAGTAGAAGAAGTTTACAACGTTTATGCGGTCGACAACGAGGGCCACCTGGTTGGCTTTCTTCCGCTCAAGAAGCTCATTCTGGCGAAATCGCGGCAGAAGGTCAACAATGTTATGGTCACCGATGTCATCAGCGTTCAGACGGATGTGGATCAGGAAGAGGTCGCGAATATTTTTCGGCGCTACAACCTGGTTTCGTTGCCGGTTGTCGATGATGTGGGGAAACTGGTCGGACGCATCACAGTTGATGATATCGTCGACGTGATGGAAGAAGAAGCTTCTGAAGATATTCAAAAAATGGCCGGTATTGCCGACGAAGAGGAAATTCGGGAAACATCGGTGGTGAAAATCTCGATCGGCCGGCTGCCCTGGCTTCTGGTCGGTTTCGTCGGCCAGTTAGTCGCGGCGTTTGTCCTCGGTCTTTTCGAAGTTTCCTTGAAAGAGATCATCGCGCTCACGCTTTTTATTCCACTGATGATGGCCATGGGCGGCAATGCCGGCATCCAGGCGGCGACTATCGTGGTGCGGGGCATTGCACTAGGTGAGTTAAGCCCCGGCGAAACTGCAGCCCGATTGAGCAGAGAGGTCAAGGTGTCGCTCTTTAACGGCAGCCTGTGCGCGGTCCTGTTATTTGGCGTTGCGGGTATGATCTATGGACCAACCTTCGGCTCAGTTCTGGGGTTGTCTATGGTTGCGGTCGTGCTCAACGCTTCATTTTTTGGTGCATGCATTCCCTTTGTTTTGCGTCGCTTCAAAATCGATCCGGCGATTGCCACCGGCCCGTTGATTACAACGTTCAATGATATTGTCGGCTTGTCCATTTATTTAGGTCTGGTGACCCTGATGCTGCGGTTCATGCTGAAATAGGGACTTGAATGGATTCTTCAGTTTATCAGCTTTTCAAACTCAGGTTTTTGTCAATTTTTTCTTTGTCAAAAGATGCTGCGCACATCTATGTTGGCTTGCTCTGTTTTCTGGCCTGGGTTGGTCTGTTCAAGAAGTCGATACGGTCGCTGAAGTCGCTCATTCCGGTTCTTCTGGTTAGTTTTGTGATGGAGATTCTCGACCTGCGTGACGATCTGGTGGCGTTCGGTCATTTCAGGTGGCACGCCAGTCTACACGATATCCTCAACACGCTGTTTTTTCCAACCCTCATCGTCGTTCTGCTTAAGTACCGGCTTATCAGAGTGGAAAATCCGGAACAAGGTTTAGATGGTCCGTGACCGGTCCCTTTTTTAAGTCCTTTTGAGCATTGACGTATGCCTCTGCAAAAAACTGATGCTGTCATCCTCCGTAGTCTCGACCACAGCGAAACCAGCAAGATCCTCACGTTTTATACCAGGTCTTCCGGCAAGATGACTGTGATGGCAAAGGGGGCGCGAAGCAATCGCAGCAGATTTGGAGGGACGTTGGAAGTACTGAATCACATTTCGACGCTGATCTATGAGAAGGAGGGCAGGGACATCCAGTTCCTGAGCCAGGCCGAAATCCAGCACTCTTTTGCAAACATCAGAGCGGACCTGAAACGCACCGCCGTCGCCCTGGCCCTGTGCGAATTGTTGAATCGCCTGGAAGTCGGCCAGGAAGCAAATCCGCTTTTGTTCAGGCTGTTGCTGACGGCCTTGACCGGCCTTGATGCCGGCACCGGCGATGAAATGAACACGTTTTACGCCTTCGAACTACACATCAGCGACCTGATGGGATTCAGACCGACCTTCCAGTGCTGCATAGACTGTGGCGGCTCTTTGTCTTTTCCGGCGCCGTTCGAGCTTGGTTCCGGTGGTATGAGGTGCCGGAATTGCCGGGAAGACAAGACGACAAGCTTCATTCTCGACAGCGACACCGCCCACGCGCTGCGCGCACTGCAAACTGTGCATATGACGCGCCTCGGTGAGCTTGACTTCAAACGTACAACGCGGTGCCGGGTGGGCGACTTCCTGCACGACTTTCTGCGATACAATGTCGAGGGGTTGCACGACCTCAAGGCCCTGACGTTTCTAACCCAGATTTGAGACCCCGGTGTATTTGAGCAGTCCTCTCCTCGCCGGCAAGCTGATCAAACGCTACAAACGCTTTCTTGCGGATGTAGAACTTGACACAGGCGAACGTGTTACGGTGCATTGTGCTAACTCGGGTAGCATGCTCGGGCTGGACCAGACCGGCAATCAGGTCTTGCTGTCGCGCAGCACGAATCCGAAGCGGAAGTTGGCCTATACCTGGGAACTGGTGCGGGTTGCAGGAAGTTGGGTTTTGGTAAACACGCTGGTGCCGAATCGGTTGGTGCGCGAGGCGCTGAAGCAAAACCGACTGGCGGAGTTTTCCGGATATGACTCACTCAAGCCTGAGCCGGTCTGGGCGCAGAATTGCAGGTTCGATTTTCTTCTGGAAAATCCCACCGAAAAGTGCTTTCTTGAGGTGAAAAGCGTGACGTTGGCGCGCAACAGGGTCGCGCAGTTTCCAGATGCCGTAACCGAGCGCGGCCGCAAGCACTTGCGCGAGCTGGAGCAGGTGCGACAAGCGGGACACCGGGCCGTCATGCTTTTTCTGGTCGGGCGTTCAGATTGTGATTGTTTTGCGCCTGCCGCTGACATAGATCCGGCTTATAGCCTGGCTTTAGAGCACGCGCACAGCGCAGGTGTGGAAGTCGTGGTCTACAGATGCGCGCTCGAACCACCGGAAATCACCATCGCAGGTCGTCTCGATTTTGGCTCTCGGGAGAGCGACTAAGATGCCTGTTTTTGTTAAGCACGCTCATGGTCGCCTTGCTAAATCAAGTGGCCGCAGGGCAGCAAAACCAGTTTGGTTCGTGTTTCTCGGTGAATGACTATATTTCCGGCTAAGGGCTTGAAAGGACAAATAAACAAAACAGAGGTATGGGGAAGTATGTTCCCGCCAACCCCGCAGCGAGCCAGGCGCAAACAAAAGCCTGTTCCGAATATCACGGATTACTACTCTGAAATCTTTGGACAATTGGACGTGTTTTGGGATGAGGATGAGCGCGGGAGGCGGCAGGAGCAACAAATCCTGCGAGTTTGCTCGCAACGGTTGAGTACCCAATCAGTTGTTTTGTTGGAAAGATTGTATGCGCGGGCCGGAGAGGGCTTTACCCGCAAACTGCTTGCGCGCAAAATCTACAAATTGCGACACGACTACTTGAATTCCTACAAAGAGCACTCCGATCGCAGCTTGATCATGCTGGTAGAGCGCGACAACTGGTTCGACCGCTGGGAAGGGGTGTTTATCCTCGGGTATTTCGGAGGTGATGCGGCAACAAAGTACCTTGAGGAAAGAATGCTGCATGAACCATGTACAGATCTGGTCTACGCCATGCAGCAAGCTTTGTCCCGAATTAAGAGAAAAAGGAAAGAGAGAAAACTAAAGCGTGGGTTCTAGTTTGTTTCCCGGGCGATGGATTTATTCAAAGAAATCGACTGAAATAACTTTGTACTTTTTTACGCCGCGCGGAAGCTGGACTTCGACTTCATCATCCTGCTTGTGATTGATAAGCGCTTTGGCTATGGGCGATTGATAGCTGATAATACCCAGATCTATATCGGTTTCTCCTTCGCCAAGAATCGTATAACATTCTTCATCGCCGGAGCTCATATCTTGAATCGTGACTTTTTTGCCCAGGGTTATGGTGTCTTCCGGCAGGTCTTGTTTGCGGATAATTCTGGCATTTGCGAATCGTTGCTGCAACTGTCCGAGCTTGGCCATGTAGTTGGCCTGCTTATCCTTGGCTGCTTCATACTCGGCATTTTCCCGCAGGTCGCCATGTTCACGGGCAGTACCTATTTCTTTGGCTATATCTTTTTTGATATATCTTTCCAGGTGGTCGATTTCCTTACGCAGCTTTTCATAGCCGACCTCGGTAAAATAGTACTGTTTCATAAAATGCTCCTAAACCTCATGTTCCTTAATAAATTGCAGTAGTAATCTACTAAGATTCAAAAAAGAATCAAGCAAAGGATGAATTTCGAACCAAAGTTAATATCTGTATTTTCTGAAAGGCTCTTGCAGTGGTATTCCCGTCACAAACGCGACCTGCCCTGGCGAAACAACCGCGACCCTTACGCGATCTGGGTTTCTGAGATTATGCTGCAGCAAACTCAGGTCAGGATAGTGATACCATATTACCACCGCTTTCTTAAAAGGTTCCCAGATTTAGCCACGCTGGCACAGGCGTCACTGGATGATGTCCTAAAACTGTGGGAAGGGCTTGGATATTATGCACGGGCGCGCAATCTGCATGGAGCCGCCAGGGCCATTGTGCAAGACCGTGATGGTTTACTGCCGGACACGTACCGCGGGCTTCTCGATATACCCGGGATTGGGCCGTACACCGCTGCAGCGGTCGCCAGCATAGCCTATGACGAGGCCTGCGCAGTGGTCGACGGAAATGTCGTTCGTGTGCTGGCACGCCTCCTCGGAATCAACTTGCCTTATTCTGAGAAAGGCGCGAAAGCGATCTACGGCAACGCTGCCGACGAACTTTTGCCGCAAGAACGGGCCGGTGACTACAATCAGGCCCTGATGGAGCTTGGGGCGCTAATCTGTACGCCCGTGGCACCGCAATGCCGTCGATGCCCGGCGCAAGCTGTGTGCAAGGCCCACCTGACTTTGCCTGACCCGGCTGTGTTGCCGCCGAAGGTGAAGAAAAAAGAGCGACCGCACCACGACATTGTGGTGGGCGTAGTTTGGCGCGCCGGCCGGTTCCTCGTCCACCGCCGGCCCGCCCGAGGTCTGCTTGGCGGTCTGTGGGAATTTCCTGGCGGGGAGCGAAGGCCCGGCGAAACCGCACAGACCTGCGCAAAGAGAAAAATCGAAGAGAAGTTCAAGATCGCGGTTCGTGTGCAGGAGCAGCTAGCCGTCATACAGCATGGTTACACGCATTTCAAGATCACGCTGTATGCCTTTCAGTGCACGTTTTTGTCTGAGCAAGCGCGCCCGCCAGAACACGTCGTGGTCAGGTGGGTGACAGCGGCGGAAGCCGAGCGTCTCGCCTTTGCCAGATCTAATCAAAAAATCCTGGAGACACTGGCCAATCCTGATGTCTGACACAAGCACAATTCCGCAAAAGGAGCAGCAGGCGGACAATGCGCCAAAAATCACGGAGCCGTGGCGCGTCATCCTTTTTAATGACGATATTCATTCCTTCGACGATGTCATTATTCAGGTGCAGAAAGCAACGGCTTGCACGCTTATTGAGGCGACGCGCATTACGCTTGAAGCCCACAACACCGGCAAGGCTGTCGCGTTCAGCGGTGATTTTGCCGAGTGCCACCGCGTCGCCGGCGTCCTGCGTGAAATCCAGCTGGTTGTCGAGATCAGGGGTTGACCCCAACCTGAGACGGGCGAATTCCTCAACCCCCAATCATCTTGCCTGCCCTGCCGGACACCCTGATTGACCTCCGCACCGCAAAACCGCCGGCATTGCAGCAGCTACTTTCACCGGGAAAGGGTTCCATTTGTCGTGCCGGAGCGCCGGACGGGCGCGCAGGATTTTTCGCATACGAGACGTTTCATCTGACTTTGAGATCATACAATCTCTTGCCACTGTTCCCGGCAGAAAGAATATTGGTCGGAAGCTGACATTTTCTTGTAAAAAGCCATTTACTTTTGTTGTGTTTCGGGAGCTTGTTTAGTATATTCCGGCGCGCAAAATTGAGGTCTGAGAATGGGGGGCGCGGCGTATTTTTTTTCGGTTCGTAAAGTCTTAGTTTTTAAGGATCTTTGCTGCCAGATAAAATTGGAGGATGAAATTGAAAATAGGAATTCCCAAAGAGATCACAGTAGGAGAGACACGAGTCGCAGTCATCCCGGCAATGATTTCGGTCTTCACCAAAGACGAACACGAAGTTCTGGTACAATCAGGCGCCGGCGACGAGGCGTCTTTCTTCGATTCTGAGTACGAAAGTGCGGGGGCTACCGTAGTCAAGGGCGCGGCAGAGCTTTATGGCGAATCGGATATTGTCATTAAGTTCCAGGCTCCAATCGAGAACACTGACCTGGGTAAGCACGAAATCGATTTGATGAAAGACGCTGCCATTCTTGTCAGTTCACTGCCACCCAGAACCCACGCGGAGCTGATTCCGAAGCTTCTGAAAAGAAACATTACAACATTTGCAATGGAGTACCTACCGCGCATCACCAAGGCGCAGAGCATGGATGTGCTGAGTTCGATGTCGACTGTGGCGGGTTACAAAGCGGTCCTGGTTGCGGCTTACCACCTGGGCAAATTCTTCCCGTTGCTTATGACCGCCGCCGGCACCATTCCACCGGTCACGGCCTTGATTCTGGGTGCCGGTGTGGCCGGCCTGCAAGCAATCGCAACAGCCAAACGTCTCGGCGCGAAGGTCGAGGCCTTCGATCCGCGCCCGGTCGTGCAGGAACAGATAGAGAGTCTTGGCGCCAGGTTTATTGCCATGCCCATGCAGGAGGATGTGGAAACGTCCGGGGGATACGCAAAGGCGCAGTCTGACGCTTTCTTGAAGCAGGAACAGGAGGTGATTGCAGCGCGCCTGCCGAATGTCGATGCCGTGGTGACCACTGCTCAGATCTTCGGCAAACCTGCTCCCGTCCTGATCACGGAAGAGATGGTGAAGCTGATGCATCCGGGTTCGGTAATCGTTGATCTGGCGGTCGCGGATGGCGGCAACTGTGAATTGGCCAGACCCGGAGAGACGGTCGAGAAATACGGTGTTACCATTTTCGGTGCGGCCAACATCGCCAGCTCTTTACCGGTACATGCCAGCCAGATGCATTCCAAGAATTTGGCGACTTTGTTTAAATACATTTTCACCAGTAGTGACGACGGAATTGATTATGACGACGAGATCGTGAAGGGTATGCTTATAACCCGTAACGGCGAGGTCGTCAACGACATGGTAAAACAGACCCTGAAATAGGAGAAAACTCTCGATGTCAGATGCAATTTTGATGTCAATTTATATCTTTGTCCTTGCCATATTTATCGGCATGGAAGTGATTACGAAAGTACCACCCCTGTTGCACACGCCCCTCATGTCCGGCTCTAACGCCATCTCGGGAATCACGCTGGTCGGGGCGCTGTTAAGCACTGGCGCGGGCCAAGCCTGGCTGGCCACGATGCTCGGTTTATTCGCAGTTATTTTTGCTACTATCAATGTTGTCGGCGGCTTCATGGTGACAGATCGCATGCTCGAAATGTTCCGAAAAGACAAAGGCAAATAGTGAGGAAGGAAACTAAATAGAATGTCAACTATCACTAATCTCGTATACTTGTTCTCTGCCGTGCTGTTTTATTTTGGCCTGAAGAATCTAGGCTCTCCCAAGACTGCACGCCGCGGAAACCTGCTGGCAATGCTTGCCATGCTAGTCGCAGTTCTCATCACCCTGTTGGATCAGAAGATTCTTGATTTTACCTACATCATCGTTGGTTTGGTGGTGGGCGCCGCCATCGGAGCCGTTGCATCGAAGCGCGTACAGATGACTGCCATGCCACAGATGGTCGCCTTGTTTAATGGCTTTGGCGGCGTTGCTTCTGCGCTGGTGGCCAGCTCCGAATATTTTCAGCTGGGCGGACATTTAGAAGGGTCGGTTCTCGGCACCATCGGTGTTAGTGTCCTGATCGGCACCATAACCCTGACCGGAAGTGTTGTGGCTTTCGCGAAACTGCAAGGGATCATGAAGGGCGCTCCCATTACGTTTGCCGGACAGCAATTTGTCAATGCTCTGCTTATTCTGACAGCCATTGGCCTGGGGGCACTCCTCATCATGGATCCGACCAACTGGATGCTATTGCTGGGCATCATTGTCCTGGCCGGAGTGCTGGGCATCACGTCGGTTATTCCCATTGGCGGTGCCGATATGCCAGTGGTTATATCCTTGCTGAATTCGTATTCAGGTCTGGCTGCGGCCGCAACCGGTTTCGTGATCTCGAATAATGTTCTCATTATCAGCGGTGCACTGGTCGGCGCTTCTGGCATTATCCTGACAAATATCATGTGCGTCGCCATGAACCGCTCCCTGGCAAATGTTCTGTTTGCGGCCGTCGGCAGTGACGGAGGTGCGGCAAGCGGCGGCTCCGGCGAGCAAAAACAGGTCACGCGCTACACGGCCCAGGACGCAGGCGTGATGCTGGACAACGCCCAGTCGGTAATCATCGTCCCGGGTTACGGTCTTGCCGTGGCTCAGGCCCAGCACGTCTTGCAGGAAGTGGCCCAGATCCTCATGGACCGCGGCATGGATGTCAAGTATGCGATCCACCCGGTCGCCGGTCGGATGCCCGGGCACATGAATGTACTACTCGCCGAAGCGAATGTCTCCTATGACCTGCTCTTCGAAATGGACGCTATAAATGACGACTTCAAGAACACGGATGTGGTTCTGGTCATCGGCGCCAACGATGTCACCAATCCGGTAGCGCGCGATAAGAAGGACAGCGCACTTTACGGCATGCCCATTCTCAATGTTGATCACGCGCGCAGTGTAATGATTGTGAAGCGCAGTTTGTCAGTGGGCTTTGCTGGAGAGGATAATCCGCTATTCTACGATGAAAAGACGATGATGCTGTTCGGGGATGCCAAAAAGATGGTGACGGAAATTGCGCAGGTATTGAAGGGATAGCAAGATTCTGAGCAAAGGGCTGTCACAAAAACGTGCTATGGTTTTTGCGGCAGCCCTTTGATGATCAAGTCCGTTGACGGTGCAGCGATTTGTCTACCACACCAGCCATCGCGTCGGTATCGAGCGTACCTCCCAGAAAAGAATTTATCTCTCCGACATGTTTCGCAGGCTCTGCTAATACATCATTATATGGAACGTAGAGTACGTCAAAGTTCGGTTGGCTCGCCAGCCAGCTTTCCAGTTGTTCCAGGTGTTTGGCAAACAGCTGACTCAGTTCTTCGTCGCTAATGTTATCTGTCGCTTGGCCACGGCGTACAAGCATTTGTTTTTGTGAAGCCAGGATTTCACCCATCTTGCGCCGCATAAACAGGATCTTGTAGGTTTGGTTGTTCGGCAAGTCTTTTAGAAGCTGGGAGATGATCTTAACCACCTTGCCTTGCGCCTCGGCAATCCAGGCTTTGTCATCACTCTTGTCCAGTTGCTTGACTTTTTCTAACTCGTAATAGCCCTTGGGATTGTCCTCATCCGCGGTGCGAATATTGTCGACCAAGGGTGCAATCCCACCTGCTTCAAGCATCTTCATCATCATCGAGGTGCCGGAACGCGGCAGGCCTGAGACAATTGTAACGGTTTCCTGATTCATCTAACTCTCCAGTTTCTTTGCTATGGATTCGCTTGCATCTTCGGCAGAATGAAAAACGACCGGACGAAAAACATTATTAATATCGTCCTGGTTCGTTGATTCTAAACTACGTTAGTCTACTTGATTTGGGCGGATTCTGCAGAAACGGGTGAGCATCTTTTCCGGGATGTTACAAGAATGTGAAAACTGTGCCGGCGTCTATTCGTCGAGAATCACATTGTCCTGTTCATCATCCCAACGCCAAAGCGGATTTTCGTCGTTTAGGTGGACGCCGCCGATCCAGTAATCTATGCGGTTGATGTTGAGCATATCGCTGTTTCCCACGCAGACTGCCCTGCCCTGATCTGTGAGCCTGAAATATGCTGCCTCAAGTTGGTCCGGATTTGGTAGTCCGGCGCCGCGGATTTTGACATTGTGAATCGTTACCAACGGATTGAGTAAGCGGCTCAGGTAAAGCAATTCATTCCAGATTTGATGGTCGCCAAAACCATAAAGCGGCACAATTTCGTCTGTCAGGTGGAAGAGCGGAGTGAACTCATCGACTCCGCCGGCAATGAAGTCGAGCAGCAGGCCCTGGATTCGGCCCAGCCCGTTCTTGGTCGAAGGCAGTCTCTCCAGGTGAGCCTGTAAAGCGTTGTTCATCGCAGGCATGGCGTACGAACAATCAGAAAGCAACGTCTGGAGTGGCTGTGGGCTCCCATCGGTAAACATCTGCCAGGCCTGGCTGACTAAACTGAAGCCTTCATCCGCAATAGCTTCGCGTTTTCCGAAGAGCGTCCGGATTTCTTCGGATGTTTTGGAGGCCAGGCCATGGAACTTCCCGTCCGCGGAGATCTCAGTGGGACAGACCAGTGACACCTTTGTTTCTTCCGGGCGTTCACTATCCAGGGTGTTGAATACGAAAAGCAAGTTTGCCTGGCAGAAGAGATCGTGGTCAAACCACAATACTATCTCGTCATCTTCCTCCAGGGAAGTCAGACGGCTTTCCTGAGCCGCAAGGCTCTCGCGCACGGTCTCCAGGTCCTTGCCGTATGCCTGGGTCAGGTGTTGCGCCCTGATTTCCAGGCGTTCGCCGGGCGCTGAGCAGGCCGGGTTTGGACCCACCGCGATCGCTTCGCGCCACGGTAAAATATCGCCTGCCAGGCCGGTTTTCTGAAAAATGTCAGCCAGGGAATCGCCATTCAAAACATGCAGCATCTTTTACTCCGGACTGTAGTGCAGTGCCAACCAGACACATTTTATTGATCGGTCAGTCCATTCGACGCGATGTTTTTGATGCGCAGGGATGTGGACGAAATCCCCTGCCGTAAGTTCTACGATGTCAGCGAGGCCTTTGAATCTCAGGCCGGCGCTGCCTTGCAGCAATATAACCCATTCATGGCGCTCCTGATCATACCATTCTCCTGCCGGCGTTGCTTGGCCATCGGAAAGGATGCGCTCCAGTTTCAGAGGGGCGGTTTCAACCAGGTCTTCGAAAATCTCTGCATCAAAACCATCAGGAATTCCACCGAAAATATTGCCCTTTTCAATGTTCATTTGGCGGACTTTCCGGAGAATCGGCCACGCTTTTTGCACGGAATTCCGGATTAAAATTCTCGGGGTGCTTGCCTTTGATGGTCGCAAAGAAATCCTGTAACCGTCCAAGGTCGGCAGCCAGATCGCCGCTGGGCTCTATGATCTGGCCAAAGCCCATCACTCTGCGTTCGTAGTCAAAGAACGCGGTGACCATCGGCACTTTCGCCAGCACAGCCATGTGGTAGAAACCGGTCTTCCATTTTTCAACTCGCTTGCGTGTGCCTTCCGGGGTCAGCGCCAGAATGAACTGATCGTGCTTAGCAAACTGTGCTGCAGTCTGTTCGACGATTCCGTGCCGAGAAGAGCGATCGACCGGAATCCCTCCCAATGCTTTCAAAAATCCCCGGAGGACAGGAACAAACACGCTGTCTTTTACCATCCAATTGATGCGCAGTCGCATGCCGGAAATCGCGCACAATCCATAGATTGCATCCCAGTTTGATGTGTGCGGTGCTACGACAACCAGAAACTTACTCAGATTGGGTGGCCCGGGATCTACACGCCAGCCGGTCAATCGAACCACTAGTTTTCCGATCGCGCAGGAAAGAAGATTCCCACCTCTTGGGACTTTGTCCCCTAGCGTGGGGAATGCCCGGGGGTGCTGTGAGGTTTTGGGATCCGTGTGCAACGGTTTGTTTGACTCCAGAGATTCACCTTCCTTTTTGCAGAGCATTTTCTCAAAATGGCAGTTTGTGAACGGAGTTCAGGACTGCTCTTTCTTGAATTTCAGCGCCAGGGAATTAACACAGTACCGCTGCCCGGTCGGAGCCGGGCCATCGTCGAAAACATGTCCCAGGTGTGCATCGCACCGTCCGCACAGAACTTCGGTCCTGAGCATACCATGGCTGGCATCGCTCTCCTGGCTGACATTGCCGGGCTTGACCGGGGCGGTGAAACTAGGCCAACCGGAACCGGAATCGAACTTCTGTCCCGAGTCAAACAATTCCTCTCCACAACAGACGCAGGTGTAGACGCCTTTATCCTTATTATTGAGCAATTCTCCGGAAAAAGGCGCCTCCGTCCCTTTCTTGCGTGTGACACTATACTGCTCCGAAGTGAGCTGTTTCCGCCATTCGGCCTCAGTCTTTTTCATGACAAAATCCTTCTCTGTTTTCGTTGCCCGTGCCTAACGCAGGACAGGCAGCCGGGTAAGGTTACACGATGCTTACCCCTGTCGGTGCTCATAAATCTGGCTCAGACCAGGACAACATTTTCGTGGCGCAGAAGAAACTCCTTGCGCCAGATCCCACCCCCGAATCCGATTAGCGCGCCATTGCTGCCGATGACGCGGTGACACGGAATGACAATGGGAATTGGGTTTTTCCCATTCGCGGCTCCCACCGCCCGCAGTGATTTCTCGTTTCCTAACTGGCGGGCGATAGCGAGATAAGTGCTGGTCTGCCCGTAAGGGATGTTCAGCAGTTGCATCCAAACAGCTTTCTGAAACCGCGTGCCTGCCGGGTTTAGTTCCAAACTAAACTCTTCCCGGGAACCGGCGAAGTATTCACTTAGCTGGCGCAGGCATGGCCGCAGGCACGGATGTACGTTTGAATGCGGCGCCGCCTGCAATTCCGTGAAGTCAATTTTACGGATACCCTCGTCGTTGCCACTGATTCGAAGGTAGCCGATTGGCGTCTTGCAATAAGCCGTAAAAAGATGCGCCTGGGTTTTGCCGTGGACTGGCCCGTTTTCCTTGATTGTAATCATAAGAAAAACCTGGCGCCTGTCGTTAGGTTAACTCTCATTCTCTTCAGAAGAAAATCCTGAATCCATCTCTTTGCCCACCTGTATCAATGAACGATACAAGTAGAACGCCGCGTACGATCCCCATCCGGCCCAACGTGCAACCAAACCTTCCACTTCCGCAATGGTGGGTTTATCCTCGCGGCTGAGCGCGTTTCTTAAGGCATTGTGCAGACCAGCGTCCGCGACCGGGAATGCATCCGGATCACCGAGACACCGCATCAGAACATAGTCGGCAGTCCACGGCCCAATGCCTCGAATGCTGGTTAGCGTTTGTCTGGCTTTTTCAAAATCGCCGGCGGCCAACAACTGTTTTCTGGATATTGATCCTCTGTCGAATTCTTGCGCCAGCCCCAGGATATACTCCGCCTTTCTGCCGGTGAACTGCAAAGCCCGCAGTGCCTTCACGGGTAGCGAGGCAATATCCTCAGGTCTGGGGAAAAGCCAGTACGCCACACCTTCGTATTCAACCGAACGGCCGTAGGCCGCAATGAAGCGATTGTACAAAGTATAGGCAAATCTTATGTTGACCTGTTGGCCTAATATAGCCCAGCAAAGGGCGGCAAACAAGTCCACGATCTTTACGATGCGCAGGCCGAAGAAACGCCGCGTCAGATACTGCAACAGCTCATCTCCCGCAGCCCTGGTATAGAATGGCTGCAGGTCTCTATCGAGATCGAACCATTCCCGCACATAGTCTCCGTAGCGTTCCGCACGACGCAACGGTGTGCCATACAAAAAATCGACTTTCAAAGTCTGCTTCGGTGCCTCCGCCACTTCGATCAGACAGTCCTGGCCTCCCAAATCAAGGAGCTTTCTGACCCTGGAGCGGGCCACCGCGTGGCAGCGTTCCAGAGGCGAGCGATTCAAATAAACCAGACACTCTTCAAAACTAAACTCCTTCGGCGTTTGCAAACAAATAGAGGTGGTCATCGCCGGGAGCCTGGTTTCATCGCACTGATTCGCGGGAGGAGGAGTTTCTTCGCATAGACACAGGTTCAATGTAAATATTTTGATGCCTGAAGTCAACCCCGCTTCTGTTTCGGCACCGATCTGGCGGGCGCAACCCGGGGCCGCCGCATGCAAGCCGACCTCGCCGAGGACGACCTGGTTGAGTTGTGAATTCGTGCCAGCCCTGTACACCGTCCGGGAAATCCCTGCGTCATTCTGCCGGAATTGCCTTGTCCTGCAGGTGCTTCCGATCGCCCTTCTTCATCTTACAATGCCATAACATTTCTCTAAAGTGCAAACTGCTTGTGACCGAATTAACAGTTAAGCCTGCTGTTACAGGTTCGTCACAACGCCCCTGGCTGTCAGGGGTTGAAGAGATTTATCGACTTAACATGAGGTTAGGCTGTGAACAACAGAAAGAAGCAAAATCGCTCACGCTCAAATAGAGCGTATCATGATGGCACGGGCGGCCTGCGATTTGGCCCGGCGGTGCTCTCTGCCATGCTGATCATGATTCTTTTCACTTCATTTCATTGCGCGCTTGAAAAACCCAGCGCTCCCTCCTGGGATGTGGATGTTGCGATTCCGTTGATCAGCAAGACCTATACCATGGAAGAAATCGCGGATGATGAAGATGCCATTTCTGTGGACAGTACCGGCATACTGAGTTTTCAGGAGACATCCGAGCTTGACGCATACTATGTCGGTGACGAGTTAGACGTCGATGACCAGCATGAAGGATTTAATCAAACGCTGGGCGTCTTCTCCATAGATTCACCTGGGGAAGAGTTTACTGCTGTGGAGTTACGTGAAATATTTGCGGACGCGCAGGCCCTCGATGGACTGCAGGCGGTGGTGCCCTCGTTTTCCTTTACAACAGAAAAGAAGCAACTAGAAGCGTTTGATGACTTTTCATACGTGATCATCGATAGCGGCTTCCTGAACATTGCCATCAATAATGATCTGGCCGTACCCCTGGGCAGCCCGATAACGCTCGAAGTCTGGGATACAGCGACTGATACGCTGGTGGTCTCGGTTTCTGAGAATCGCCAGATCGACCCCGGCACCAGCAGCAGCATGTCCGCAGACCTGGCAGGCCTGAGCTTTTCGAGCAGGCTTTCGTTACGCATGCTAGCCAATTCTCCCGGAAGCAGCGGTGAACTGGTTACGGTCCGGGCCAACAGCAGATTTCAGATGGGAGGAGAGGTTACTGACCTCGAAGTAAGTGAAGCCATGGCGGCGATTCCCGCACAGAGTGTTTCCAGCAGCGACTACGTTACCATTTCAGACTCGCTGGTGGTTGTAGATGCCGAAATCCAGGACGGCACGATAAGTCTGGCCCTGGCAGGCACCATCCCGTTGGATATCTGGTTGATTTATGAGTTTCCTGACTTTCTGACACCTGCCGGCGATACGTTTATTGACTCACTTTTTATCGCGAATAATAGCAGCACCGAAAGTACCATTAACCTGCAGGGTTTTTCGTTGCAGCCACAGATGGCTGACTTTGCTGCTCAGAGAGTCCGGTTTAATTGGTCGATACGGACAATCGATACCGGTGTCCAGCAAGTCAGGGTCAGAAGTGTCGATGGCATGGACGCTGGATTCGACCTCACCGGACTGCGTTTTTCTGAGGTAACCGGAAAGATCGGCGAGCAGAGAATAGAAGTGACGCAGGACGACATCGAGTTCGACATCCCTGCCGACCTCGACAGCATCTTTTTTGAAACAGCAGAACTTGAGCTGCAGGTGAACAACCGCGTTAATTTTCCGGCGCGGGTCGTCTTTGAAATCGAAGGACGGAACGACGCCGGGTCCGTGACCTACCTGCAGGTCGACGATGTCATTCAGCCTGCTACCGAACCGGGCGTTCCAGTGCAGACCAAGATCGTTCTGAATCGCGAGAACAGCAACATCACTGACTTCATCAGCATCTTGCCGAACCTGATACGCGTCGCAGGAAATGTGAAACTGGGTGACCCCAATTGGGTCGGGACCATCTCACAAGATGATTTCGTCGACGGGCAGGTGAAAGTGTCCGCTCCATTCTCATTACGGCTGCCAACGCAGAGCATCGATTCCGAGGTCAATGACCTCAACATCGATGACGATGTCAAAGACGATGTGATCGACAATCTGGCCAACGGTGAATTTTTTGCCGAGATCTCGAATCACCTGCCCGTCGGGGCGAGCTTCGAGGTAGTATTTGCTCAGACCAGGGGATCTGTTTTTGAAAATCCCATCCTGCAGATCGGACCATTGCGGACTGATGGTGCAGCGGTCGATGCATCCGGTTATGTACTAGCCGCTGAAAAAACGGACTTGACTTTCTCCCTGACCGAGGCCCAACTGAGGACTTTCCTGAGCGACTCGCTGTATTCCGGCGTTCGGGTCCTCCTCGACGGAACAGGTGACCAGTTCGTCAAAGTGAGAAGCTCGGACTTCATTCAAATCAAGTCCTACACGAAAGTTAAGGTCAAGGTCAACCAGGACTAATAAGGGGAGTAATCCGATGAACAGCTTTTTAGAAAAATTCGTTTTCGCCGGCCTGGTCCTGTGCCTGCTCGTTTGTGGCTCCGATACTGTGTTGGCGCAGGCAGGATCTTCAAATGCCAGAAGCGTGGGCATGGCAGGGGCCTACACCGCACTTGCCCGCGGCGTGGAGTCACCTTCCTGGAACCCGGCTAACCTCGGGCTTTCCGGAAAGAGAAAATATCATTTCAATCTCATTTCATTTGGGGTAGGGCTGAACAACAACAGCTTCACCATGAATGACTACGACCGCTACAACGGAGAGTATCTGACAGACACGGACAAAGAAGATATCCTGAGTTCGATTCCTGCTGAAGGGCTTTTTCTGGATGCCGGCAGCGAAGTGCAGGCGTTGGGCTTCAGCTTCGGAACGTTTGCGTTTACTGCCACGGGGCTCGGCGCGTCTGATATTTCCGTATCGAAGGATGTTGCAGAGCTGGTGCTCAACGGCAATGAATTTGGCCGCGCTTATGATATACGTGACAGCGACGGTGAAGCCTGGGGCGTTTCCAGCTTTGCATTTTCTTCCGCTTTCAGGCTGGACGTAGCCGGTACCGAGCAATTTGCCGTCGGACTGTCGGTGAAATATCTAAGGGGTTTCGCTTACGCTAAAGTCATTGAAGCGCGGACAAGCATCAACACAGATATCGATGGCTTGAACACCAACGGTCGCCTGGTCGTCGACCAGGCGCTTGGCGGTAGCGGGTACAGTTTTGATTTGGGTGCCGCGGCACAGTTGCAGAAAGGCTGGTCCTGGAGTCTCGGAGTCAGCAATCTGTTCAATGAGATCAACTGGTCAACAGATACCGAACGTTTTACCTACGAATTCAGTGCCGATTCTGCCTCAGTGGAACTCATTGACGATACGGACATCGATTCTGTCTTCATCGACTCCGATGAAACAGTAGACATCGATCCATTCAAGTCGCGCTTGCCGTCGGAACTCAGGTTCGGTCTCGGCCACACCAGCGATAAACTGACGGTTGGACTCGACATGCAGCAAGGCATGGAAAGGGGAGCCGGCGTGTCCACCAGTCCCCGCTTTGCGCTGGGTACGGAGTTCAGGCTGATCGGCTTTTTCCCAATGCGACTGGGTGCGGCCCTGGGTGGTGGTGATGGCTTTTCCGGATCCGCCGGGTTTGGTCTCGACTTTTCGGTGTTTTCATGGGACTTTGCAGTGTTGAGCAGGAGTGGGGCTTTCGGTGGGAAAGGCCTTGGAATGGCGTTCGACTGGATGTTCAGATTCTAAGTATTTAACAGGAGGCAGCACCGGGGTCCGTTTGTTTGCGGACCCGGTGCCGTTTTCGTCCATTAGAGTTGCCGCCGCCCTACCATCATTTGCGTAACAAAATGCTTGTCCCCAATCCGGCAAATAAGAAGAGTGTATTGGTGAACCAGGCACTCATAAGAGGAGACAAAGTACCCACCTGTCCCAGCGTTTGAAACAGGCGAGTCATGCCGAAATAGAGCAGGTAAATCACGATACTGATTATCAAGCCAAAGACGGCACCGCTCCTGTTTTTTTGCGATGCAATTGTCGCCCCGAACAACACCAAAATAATGCTCGCGCAGGGCATCGCTAATTTGAACTCAAGATCAACCAGCCACCGTTTGGGATCTCCGCCGTTGCGGAGGACTTCCTGAGTGTATCTGTGCAGCTCTGAATGGGACATGTCCTCCGGCTTTACCTGTACCCGCAAAAGACGTTCGGGCCCAAAGCCAAGCGATTCTTCCTTCAGGTTCTCGAATATGCGTGCCTCTTCGCCGTCCCGGGTAAATGTACGCTGGAATCCGCTGGTTAGTACCCAACTGCTGTCGTCCCACACCATGGCGTCCGCGTCGATACGTTCGATGATCTGATTGTCTTTGTGCGTCTGCACGGTGATGCGTTCGGCCTTCTTGTTTTGCGTGTCATAAGTGCCAATGAAGACCCAGCGGCCGAGATTATCGGCCAACGCAATGTTGGTCAACCGCATTTCTCGTGAAGGTTTGTTTGAGCCCAGGTGCCGCTCTTCAATCGCTGACTTTTGCTGATTTGACCAGGGCACGATTCCTTCATTAAATACGAACGCCAGTGCGCTGACGATAATGCTGGTCGCCAGCAGGGGCACAATGATTCGGAAGCCAGATCTGCCTGACGATTTGATAGCGACCAGTTCGTTGAAGCGTGACATCTGGCCAAGGCCAAACATGCTGCTCAACAACATCGCCACCGGCAAGCCCTGCGCAACGATAAAAGGGATGTAGAGGAGATAGTATTCTGCAATTACATCACCGGGAACATCCTTGTCGATGAACTTTCCCAGGTTTCCCACCATGTCGACGAAAACTACCAGCAGGATGACGAAGGAGAGGGAAACGCCTAAAATGAAAAAAAAGCGTCTCAGAATATAGCGGTCGAGAAGTATCATCCCGCCCCGTTCTTAGCAGTCCGGTTCCGGCGCAGCTGAAGGAGGCTTCGCAGGCCGGAGGCTCCGTGCATCACGCGGATATTGAGCAGAATCCCAATGCCAATTATCAGAATATTAGGGCTCCACATCGCCGTAAAGGGGGTGATTTTTTGGCGGTCCGCCAGTATCTCGCCACCGATCAGAAAGGCCCAATAGAGGATGAAGAAGCCGAGGCTGAGGAGGGCTGCGACCGCCCAACCCTGTCTTCGGACAAGTATGCCGAGTGGTGCTCCCACAAGAACAAAGGCGATGCAGGCAACCGGTATTGAGTACTTCTTGTGTACCTCCACCAGGTAGACGTTAACATATTTCTCGTAGCTCTTTATCATATTCAGTTCGGTCTGAATTTGACGCTTCACGCGCTGGTGCTCCTTGAAAACATAGGCGACCGACCGCTTGTCGGCGGGAACAGCCTGGCTGTATTTAGTCACCTGTTTTTGGATCAGTTCCTGGACCTTCATTTGGCGCTCACGAACGCGTTCCTGGTTCTGGTGCACATTCTCCAGTAGATCCGAAGCGCTCTTTTCCCGGTCGCCGCGATACCCCGATTGTGTCCGGCGCAAGATCGTTTCGCCCATCGGGATTCTGATCACGTGTTTGTCAAAGTAGACGCGTTTAAATGACTGGCTATTGCTTAAATCGATTTCATGGAGTTCACCCCGATGCAGCGCCAGGTCCAAAACGCCGGTCTGGTCATCCATGGAAAGTACGCCCTGCTCCGCAGCGATAGTTTTTATGCTGTTTGCATTCGATTGGTCGTCGATGACAACATCGCCCAGGTAGCTGGTTTTGCCCTCTTCCCGCACTGTCTGCGCCAGGATACCAAAGTCAGGGATTTCCGTGTACAGAACGCCTTCATCTAAATCGAGTGTCGGCTTTTTGCGCGCAATATCAACTGCCAGAAGCCTGGTGCGGTGATTAAAGTCGGGCAGTACGTGATTGTTAAACCAAATCAAGCCGATTGTCAAGCCGGTCGATAATAGCAGCATTGGCGGAAGTATCTGGTGCAGTCCTATACCGCTGGCGCGTGCAGCAGTCATTTCGTTCTCGGCGGACAGGCGTCCGAAAGCCCAGATGGTCGCGGTCAGGACAGCGCAGGGCACGGAAAGCGCAATCATCCAGGCAAGATTCAAAAACAAGAATTCCGATACAATCACAAAAGAAATTCCCTTGCTGAGAAATTTCTCAAACTGCCTGAACAGCAAATTGAGAACGAAGAAGGCATTAATGATGGCTAGCGCAAAGAAAAATGGACCGATATGCTCGCGAACCACATATTTAGGTAAAATTCTGATCATTGTACCGGATTCATACCGCCAAGATTACTCTGAAGCTCGACCGTTCGTAGGCTGCAGCGCTGTTCATGATATCGGCTCGAAATTTGCAGGCTACACGAAGCGAAAATATAGTCGCAAACAGGTTTTTTAGCAAGGTATTATTTTTTGAAACTCAGGTATCGCAAAGCAGTTTAATTGCTGTTTTTGCACCGGATCTTGCCGACCGCCCGGCACAGTTTTTTGCTTGCATTTCTGCTGACCGTTACGTATTTTTCTTCACTTTTCAAAAGCCATTTCACCCGGAGGCATTATAGAGTAGTTGTTATCGCTTATCTTTAGACAGCGGCAAACCGAGACAAGAGTGTCTTGATCTCGTTTTACCCGAAACGAAAGTTGCTACTACTCTCGAGAAATGGTTTTTGCTAGCCTACTTAGGAAGCGCGATTTTTTCTTCTTCGCTGCCTCGTTGAGCTTCCTTTCTTTATCTTCCCAGCCATTATTGGCGCAGTCGCCGGATGTGGGCCAGAGTCCGATAGGACTCAGGGTCTCTAATCTTGGTATCAGGGCGGGCGGTCCATTCGCGTTGACACGGCCTAGCGTGTTTTCAATCCACGGTTACTTCCCGGGCTCCTTCTCCAATTATTTCGGAGCGAATTACGAGGTTGAGATCGCCTCAACCGACGACCCGGTTCTGATTCGCACCCTGCGGCAAGACGACGCCGTTCGTCCGCCCATTGTACTCACTTTCAACCAATACGTTTCCGCGCTGCGCCAATCGAGCATACGGGATTCCTGGAGGCAGTATGTCGTTGCACATGTAAATGAGGACGTTATTGCCGGTAAGGGGCGGGGCGGGATTAATCTCGAGATCCCGGTAAAAATCAAGAGCAAGACGTTCCAAAAAATCTTCGGTAGTGGTTCGGTGGGCCTGATCGTCACGGGCGATATTCGCATCCAGGCCGGGTTACGGCGCGAGGATCGCAGTGAAGTCAGGAGCGCCTTGACTCGTGGTTCCACTACCAATTTCAAAATGCAGCAAACACAGCGATTTTCCGTGACCGGGAAAATCGGCGAAAAAGTTACGGTCAACGTGGATCAAGACAGTGAGCGCGCCTTTGATTTTGACAACAACGTGCGTCTTGTTTACCAGGGTTTTGAAGATGAAGTCGTGCAGCGCTTCGAAGCGGGTAACATCTCGCTGTCCTTGCCGGGCACGCGCTATGTGACTTTTAGCGGCAAGAATTCCGGCCTGTTCGGTCTGAAAAGTGAAATGGTGCTCGGCAACCTGAACCTCACCACCATCGCCAGCCAGGAAAAAGGAGAGAGTCAAAAACTCAGTCTGTCCGGCGGCGCCAAGGCCGGCAAGAGTCGCATCGAGGATTACCGCTTTGTTGAAGGTGTTTACTTCTTCCTGGACAGCACCTATGTTGAGCAATATCGTCATTTCGATGCCGATGGTGTCCATCTCTCAGGGCTTGCCGTAGCAGTCATCCCCGATTCATTTGAGGTCTACAAAGCCGCAGCCGGGTACCAGGAGCAATTCCCAGATAAGGTAATTCCGGGGTTCGCGACGCTGGATGGCACAGTCACTGACGAGAATAATTTTGATACAATTCCCGGGGCGAGCACACAACAACAATTCATTCGCCTTGAAAAAACAGAATATTTTCTTGAGACCCAGCTCGGATTTATTCGACTCAATATCCCGCTTACGGATTCCGAGATACTCGCCATCGCGTACAAAACCGAAGATGGCCGGACAATCGGAGATCTCAATTTTGTACGTGGTGATTCGCTAAACGTAAACTCTATCAAACTCAAGTTGCTCCGAGACCGGAACCCATTACCGGACACGCCGACATTCGATCTGGCCTGGAAACATGTCTACTCGTTGGGCAGCCGCAATATTAACGAGGAAGGCTTTACGGTCAGAATGTTCAACAAGCCTTCCTCCGGTTCTCCGCAGGAAACAGACGCTCCCGGGCGGTCCTGGTTGAACATATTTGGCCTCGATGCCAAGGACCAAAGCGGCGCCGCAATACCTGATCGTGTCGTGGATAACGATGAGAACATCGTGAACCTGGCAAGAGGTGAACTTCATTTTAGAGACTTGCGGCCTTTCGACCCGGTTGGCTACTTTGTCAACAACAACCTGGTGCTTGAAGTCGCTGATGCCGATCGCACGCCGCAGATCTATAGGGAAACAGACCAGAGCATCATCCGCGGCGCCAGCAAATTCTACCTGGAAGTGGAGACGCAGAATCGCGGCACGGAGTACAGTCTGGGCTTCAACGTCATCGAAGGCTCGGAAGTGGTTACCCTTGATGGTTCAAACCTGCAGCGCGGCCGGGATTATACCATCGACTACTTCTCCGGCCAGCTCATTTTGCTGGACGAGAGGGCTAGCAACCCTTCCGCGCAACTGGATGTAACCTACGAACGTAACCAACTGTTTCAGCTCGAAAAAAAGACCATCCTGGGCATGCGTGCAGAGTACACGCTCGGCCGAGACTCATTTTTTGGTGGAACGCTGCTGTATTTGAGCGAAAGCACGCTTGACCGCAAGGTCCGCGTCGGCCGGGGACCGATGCAGAACCTGGTTTGGGATTTCAATACCCGCTTGCGTTTTCGGCCTAATTTCATTGGAAGGGCACTGGATTATCTGCCGATGATTCGTTCCAAGGGCGAGACCACGTTGAGTTTTGAAGGTGAAATTGCTCAGGTTTTGCCGACTCCGAATACACTTAACAGCGCGGATACCGGCGACAACCGTGGTGTTGCTTATGTCGATGACTTCGAGGCTGCTAAGAAAACCACCAATCTGGGCATTCTGAAAAACAACTGGCAATTCGGTTCACAGCCCCGGGACGGGGTACATAGCTTTCGCAATCGTCTCAACAACTTCGTCTGGTACAACCCGGCGAATCTGGTTCCGATAACTGACATTTTCCCAAATCGTGAGGTCAATGTCGGCCGCACCGAAACCGGTACGCATGTTCTGACCCTGGACCTGTTTGACCCGGGTGAGGCCGAGCGCGACACCAGCCGCTGGGCGGGTATCATGCGCGCCCTTTCGCCGGGATTGTTCGACCAGTCGCAGACCAAGTTCATCGAGATTATGGTCCAGGGCGATCTCGGGCGCGTGCATATGGATTTCGGCAGCATTTCCGAAGATGTCATTCCGAACGACTTCAATACTGAAGACATCTTGCGGGCTGGTACCAGGAACGGTGTTCTCGATCCCGGCGAAGATGTGGGACTGGACGGCGTAGCCAAGCCGGACCCGCCGGTTTTCAACCATCCGCGCAGAATACCGATAGGTCAGGACAGCTCGGCGGCCGCAGTGCAATTCGATTTTTGGGATGTGAACCGGGACGGCTTCAAGAATCACGATGAACCGTGGAGTTATGACGACTGGTTCTACCCTGAGCTAAGCGATCGTTATGCGACTGCCGGTACCGGTACCATCAATGGCACAGAAGGCAGCGAAAACGACCAGGGCGGCCGCATCCCGGACACGGAAGACATCAACGGTAACGGCATAGTGGATCGGGCGGACCAATATTTTTCTTATTCATTTTCACTGGCGCTAACCCATCCCGATACTGCTCTGATCGTGGGTGGTAATCCGGATATTAATCCGTCCTGGAAGTTGTACCGGATTCCCTTCAGCACCGAGGCCGCCGACACAATAATCGGTAACCCTACAACCAGCCAGATAGAGTACGTGCGGATCTGGTTTGATTCTCTGGAGTATAACCGCCAGCCCTTCGATGCGAATTTGCCTGATTTTGCGCGCGTCAGCATCGCGGAGATCAATCTGGTCGGCAGCGAATGGAAAGAGGTTGGCCTGACCCAAAACGAGCACGACCTGGCCGTCGGCCTGATCTCCCCGGAGGATGCGGGAGAAGCGTTCGCAGTCACGCAAATCAACACGCATGAAAGCACCGAATATTTTGACTCCCTTACTCAAATCGGTGTGCAGGGTGAGGAAGACCGGGTCAGTAGGGTACGCGCGCGCGAACAATCCCTCGTGCTCAAGGCAAACCGCCTGGATGGAAACTTTGCCGCGGTCGCTCAAAAGAGTCTGTTTCAGGGCGAGAGTTACATCCACTACGACCGCATCAAAATGTTTGTCCACGGTATCGATGAGGGGATGACGCATTTCGCCTTTATGACCGAAGGCGACACCACCGCCCGTAGCAACCTGGAGTATTTCGTCCGTTTCGGGGCAAACCGTGACAACTATTATGAATACCGCTCGACCGTTTACGAAGAATGGGACGACCGTAATCACATGGACGTGCCCATCCTGGACTTCACCACAATCGATCGCCAGGACACCTCTCAGGTCGACGATCCAAACGTATTTTTCGAAGATTCGACAGGAACGTTTGTGAGAATTCTTGGCCCAGAAAAATCCATAAGAGTCAAGGGCCGACCTTCTTTTACAAATGTAAGGATTCTCACCCTCGGCCTGCGCAACAGACTGCCGAACACACCGTTTGTCGGAGAAATCTGGTTCAACGAACTGCGTTTGTCCGATGTAGAGCAGGACAAGGGTGTGGCCATGCGCGCGCGCGCCGACCTTAAGGTCGGTGACTTTGGATCCTTCAATATCGAGGTCGAACGCAAGGATGCGGACTTCCACAATGTGGCCACTCGTTTCGGTACCGGCAACAATAGCCGTAGCAGCAACCTCAACGCCAATATCAGTATCGACAAAGTCCTGCCGCGCTGGCTGGGAGTCGCAATGCCGCTCAGCTTGAGTTTTCGCGACAGCAAGAGCGACCCCAAGTGGTTCCCGGGACTGGATCGCAAAGTGACCAGCAGCGACCTGAAAGACCCGGACCTGCTCAGGCGGGTCCAAACCACTTCCAACCAGACCGGCTTCAATCTTTCTTTGCGGCGGCAAGCCAAGTCAAAGAATTTTTTCATCAAGAATACTTTTGACGGCATGTCCATGAGTGTGGGCCGATCGGACAATGTACAGCGTAGCCCAACCATCGCGGAGTCCAGGACCACGACCTGGAACGGCAGTTTCGACTATCAGCTCAATTTTGGCAGGAACAATTACTTTTCCCCGTTGGCGTGGTTGCCCAACCTGCCGTTGATCGGCAAGGCTAAGGCGACCAAATTGTACTATACACCGCAGCAGGTTTCGCTTAAGCTGAATGGCAACCGGCGCACCTCGCTCCGGCAAAATCGCATTGCGAACTCCGATGCTCTGGCTGAGGCGACGGAGACTGAAGATTTTATTTTTGACCGCAGCATCCGGACCAGTATGAAGATCTTCGAGAACCTGTCCGTAGATTTCAGCAGGGCGCATAAGTCGCAGATGCGCGACCGGACATTTCAGGATTTCTTAAGTTTCAATTTTGAAGATATCAACCAAACCCAGGCATTTACCGCTCGCTACTCGCCGCAAGTTTTCAGTTGGTTGACCAACAATGTCAGCTACAGCGCCAACTACCGTTTTAACAATAATTTGCAGAATAAGACAACGGGCCGTAGCGCCAGCAACAATATCACCAGGTCGGCTGACGCCACCTTTCGCTGGAAGCAATTGGTCTCTTCCATTTTCGGCGACAAAAAATCCAGGACTCCGAGCCGTACGGGTGGTCGCCGTAGCCGTCCCGGAAATCGTGGCCGAACCAGGGAAGAGCCTAAGCCTGAGGAAGGGGCAAAACTAACCGTATTCCAGGAGAAAAAGGAAGGCGGGACTTCCTTCAATCCGCTTAGACTCGTAGGTGGCTTTTTCTCAAACTTCAAGGACATCACCTTCAACTATAGTGAGCGCGAAGACAACTCGCACAGCGGTTTGGATTCACTCTTCAAACCGACCACAAAATTTCAGTTCGGTTTGTCCGACACGACCGGGGTTGCCACTGTCGCAAATTTGAGCACGAACCCGATTTCGAGGAATGAGAGTCAGAATCTGGCTCTAGGTTCCGGGATTGCTTTCGGGCGCGCATTTGATGTTGGCCTGCGTTTTCAGCACGCTAATCAACGCAACGAATCGCGCCAGATCAACGGCAGTACCTCGAATAGCTGGTTGTCAGAAAAGGGTTTTGACATGCCGTTTCCCGAGTGGAACGTCCGGGTCACCGGTCTGCAGAGTCTTCCGCTTTTCAACAAGGTGTTTAAGACCGTGAGTTTGAGTCACGCTTTCACTGGAAAAAAAGATTCAAACTGGATAGGCAACCCGGACAACAAGACTAATGAGAGCTTTTCAAACAACTTCCGTCCCCTCGGAAAACTGGACTTGTCGTTCAAAAACGGCTTCACCGGCAACGTACAGATAAACCGATCAAAAACACTGACGACCACCTTCTCCAATGGACAGGAGCTCGGCGCCAGCCGGGGTACAAATGAGGATCTGTCGATCACCGCGAACTATTCCAAGCGTTCCGGTTTCCGGTTGCCCTTTTGGCCGTTCAATAAAGCTGAATTGAAAAACTCCATCGACTTTTCCTTCTCTTTTACGGCAAGCAACCAGGTACAAGAAAATCGCCAGGTCGCAGATGGAGACTTTGTGGAGGCAAACAAAACCACCCGCTGGTCCGTACGGCCGCAGTTGACCTACTCATTCAGCACCACCGTTCGCGGCGGCGCGTTCGTCGAGGTCGGAAAGACCGACAGCAAAAGAGTCGGCACCACATCGGTACAGGAATTCGGTATCGACATCAACATCGCCATCAGAGGCAACTAACGTATCCTCTGCATCCATAAGCCCGACGGCAAGGCCTGTGTGGCGTTTCCCTCCGAACAATTTGCCAATCGCATTTTTATAGCTGCCTAACAGACTGTGAGACCCATCATCATCCATAGACAAGACGAGTGCTAATTAAAAGAGAAAAAGCCTGGCGTGAGGTCCGCGTGCCGGTATCACCTGACGTTGCGGAAGCTCTGAGCAATTTCCTTTTCGAGCTGGGCTGCAGCGGCGTGCAGGAATCCGAGGTTGAGCTGGTAGCTTACTTTCCCGCGGAGGCCTCCAAACAAAAACTCCTCGCTGAGATAGAGAAGTACCGGGCTGGACTGAAAGCGCTGGGGTATTTATCGTCTGAAGAGGCGGCCACTATTTTGTCCTGTGAGAATCGTGACTGGAATGCTGAATGGAAAAAGCAGTTACGGCCGCTGTCAGTGTCCAGGCGATTTCTCGTGAAGCCGACCTGGGTGGCACTCGATGAGCCGGTAGAGCAATTTGTCATCGAGATCGACCCAAAACAGGCGTTTGGCACCGGCGCCCACGCTACCACGCAACTGGTTCTTCGCCTCTTGGAAGAGCTGCCGGTCAAAGACAAGCGCATCCTGGACGTAGGTACCGGTACCGGCATTCTTGCGATTGCAGGACATAAGCTGGGCGCGGGCAAGATCACGGCTTGCGATATCGACCCGGTCGCCATCGAGGCAGCCCGGGAGAACACGGAGGCTAACACCGGGGAAGGTGCTGTTCAACTATTTGTTGGGAGTGGGGTAGCCCTGTCCCGGCAGGCGCGCTTCGATTTTGTTTTGGCTAACATAACCAAGAACGTTATCTTTGCTTGCCTGGCCGACATCGTGGCACCCCTTGTTCAGGGCGGATACTTGCTCGCTTCCGGCATTTTGGGCACTGAAGTAGACGAAGTAAAAGACAGGCTCGCAACCACCGATCTTGCCGTCATGAATGAGGAGCATCTGGGTGAATGGGCCGCTCTACACTTACAAAAACAAATGCCGGCATGAAGACGGTTGCGGCAATCGATGTCGGGACCAACTGCGCGCTGCTTCTGGTTGCCAATGTGTCGGATGACCATCAGATCACACCGCTTTTTGAGCAGGAGAAAATCATCCGCCTGGGCGAAGGTGTGGATGAGAGCAGGCGACTGCTCGATTCGGCGATATCCCGTGCCGTTCACACGCTGCAGGAGTATCGGGAAATCTGCGAAGAGTGGCAGGCTGAGACCATCTATTTGACCGGGACCAGCGCTGTCAGGGATGCCTTGAATCAAGCAGACCTGTTGAGCAGGATCGCCAGCGAGAGTGGGCTTGAGATGGAGGTGTTGACCGGTAAGGAAGAAGCAACACGCATGCATTTTGGCGCGCTGTCCAACAAGATCTTCGTCCACGGCCAGAGCTTGACCGTAGACATCGGTGGCGGGAGTACGGAATTTGTTTTGGGAGACCGGCATTCAGTTGAGCACTGCGCCAGCCTGCACCTGGGCTCGGTGAGACTGACGGAGCGGTTTATTAAACACGATCCACCCCTCCCGTCCGAGATTGCAGCCATAATAGAAAACTGCCAGGCGGAAATGGAGGCGGCGCTCGTTTCCTGGAAAAGGTGTCCTTTGCACCAAATGGTCGCCGGCGCGGGTACGGCAACAACGGTGGCCGCGATGCTGCTCCGGCTGACAACCTATGACCCGGCACTGCTTGACGGCAAAAGCCTGCAGCGCGACGCCGTCGAGAGTATTTACGCAGAGCTTCAGGAGCTGAGAGTAGATGAGATTTCGGGCCTGCCGGGGATTGTTCCACAGCGTGCCCCTGTCATGGTGGCCGGGGTCGTGTTGCTGTTGGAGGTGATGCGGTTCTTTGGGCTTGAAGAGACTGTGGTAAGCGATTGGGGGTTGCGGCACGGAACCCTGTTGTCCAGGTTCGGCGCCGGTGGCTCCGATTAGACTCCGCGGGTGAGCTTGCCCTTCAGGCGTTTTTTCAACATTTCACGCGCCCGGAAAATTCTGGCCTTGACTGTGCCTAAGGGAATGTCGAGGAGCTGTGCAATTTCTTCGTATGATTTCTCGTCCCGGTGCCGCAGGAGAATGGCGGTTTTGTAGTTTTCAGGTAATTCATCGATAGCGGTTTCGATCAAGCGGGTGCGTTCGTCGTGGAGTAATTCCTTGTCCGGGCTCATGGATGTGTCCGGAAATTCCCGGTCCAGCTCTCCGTCCTTTGATCGGACGGGCTTATTGATGGAATAAGTCTTGAGCCGCTTCTTGCGCATGTGGTCGATACAGTTGTTGATGGCAATCTTGTACAACCACGTTGAAAAAGCGTACTCTTCGTTGAAGGAGGGCAAAGCCTTAAACGCCTTTATAAAGGCCTCCTGAACCAAATCTTCGGTCTCCTCCTTATTGCGAACCATTTTAAACAGGAGATTGAAAATGGCCCCGCGGTAATTCTCGAGCAGTTGCCGGTAGGCAGTTTCATCACCGTCTATAGCACGTTGGATCAGCTCAGAATTGCTTTTCGAAGATTTTTGTTTATCCACCATTAAGGCAAGCAAATTAACCGAAAACAGGTAAACAGTCAAGGAGAAACTATTTGCAACTCCAGCCAGAACAGTTTATCTTTTAACGTTTGTCGTACTCTTCTTTATGATTAGCGTCAATGTTGCCTAAACAGAGAAAATACCTTAAGCCGGTCCTGACAGCAGAGCAGATGTCCGCAGTGGACCGTATCACCATTGATGATATCGGCATTGCCGGCATTGTATTGATGGAGAATGCCGGCCGAAAAATAGTGGAGTGCGTCAACCGGATGATTGGGACCGTTCACGGGAAGCAAATAATGGTTCTTTGCGGCAAGGGCAACAACGGCGGCGATGGTTATGTTGTTGCCAGGTACCTGGCAAGTTCCGGAGCGGATGTCCGCGTCGTTCTTGCGGGTGACGCCGCAGCCCTAAGAGGTGACGCAAAGACGAATTTCGACATTCTGACCCAACTGGGAATCGATGTGCTCCAGGTGAAAAAAAGGGAGCATCTCTCCGCCTTTTCGAAGCCCGACTTGGTGGTTGATGCCATTTTGGGGACAGGCGTGACGGGCGCTCCCAAGCCTCCTGTCGATCTGTTGGTGGAGGCTGCAAACAAGTTTGGTGCTCCCGTGCTTGCTGTTGACCTCCCGACCGGCATTAACTCAAATACGGGTCAAGTATACCGCCCAGGTATCAGTGCGGATGTAACTGTCACGGTCGGCGCGATAAAGCAAGGGTTGCTGTTTTCTCCTGCTCGGGAGCACGCTGGCCAGGTTCGTGTTGCCGATATTGGTTTTCCGGAAACAGTTATTGCAGGTATCGAACCAGGAACGTTCTATGTTACGTCCGATTATTACAGAAACGTGCTCCCGAAACGCAACAAGACATTATACAAGAATCGTAGCGGGCAGGTGTTTGTCCTGGCTGGGTCACCGGGTTTGTCCGGAGCTGCGAGCTTGTGCTCCGAGGCCACTATTCGCAGTGGCGCCGGGTTGGCTGTTTTGGGTATACCGGCCGGGTTAAATGCCGTCATGGAACAAAAACTGACCGAGGTGATGACCACGCCACTTCCGGAAACAGCGCACGGGTCGGTTTCGTTTGCGGCGAAGAAGATCATCGCAGAAAAGATCGAGTGGGCGGATGCCGTCGCTGCCGGGCCCGGACTGGCTGTCACCTCAGACACCACCAGGCTGGTGAAGTGGCTCGTAAAGCATTCCCGGACAGCGCTCGTCCTGGATGCAGATGCGCTCAACTGTCTTGCGGGTGAAGCTGAACTGCTACAGTCAGCAAAGGCGTCAGTCATCCTGACGCCCCATGCCGGGGAACTGGCGCGGCTTGTAGGCCGAAAGCGGGAAGATCTCCTCGCGGACCCGGTCTCTACCGTACGCCAGGTATCGCAAGAGTTGTCGTGCATTTTGGTTTTAAAGGGTGCTCCGACTGTCGTTGGTTCGCCGGACGGCGATGTCTTTATCAATTCAACTGGTAATCCGGGTATGGCGACGGGGGGTACAGGCGATGTCTTGACCGGAGTAATCGCGAGTTTGCTCGCGCAGGGCTTACAGCCAATAGATGCTGCGGTTGCCGGAGTGTTTGTGCACGGCATGGCCGGCGACATTGTGGCGAAAAAGGTGGGGCAGGCCGGACTGATAGCGAGCGACGTGGTCGCGCAATTGCCGGCAGCCATGGATGGTGACTTTACTGAGCTAATACCTGACATTGAATTCATTTAGATACTACATTCCTGTTTGCCTGTGGGCTGGTTTGCTCTTCTATCTGTCCGCGCTTCCTTCGTACTCGCTCCCTTCTCTTGGCATCAAGTTTGAGGACCTGGTGGCACACTTTGTCTTCTATTCAGTACTTGGCTACTGCATCGCGATCGCTCTCTTGCGACACAAAAACTCCAGAGTAAACGTGGCCGTTGCGGTAATTATTGGAGTCGCGTTTGGGGTTTCAGATGAAGTACACCAGATGTTTGTACCGGGCAGGTATCCTACTGTGAGCGATGTAGTCGCAGACACGTTTGGGGTCGCGTTTGGCTTGTACTTTTTTCTGAGGGTGCCTCAGATATTCCGTGTACTTGACAGACGGCTGTTCACTTAAACCGCCAATGCCGCCCGCCAGACCCTAAGAAAATTCATCCCCAGTATTTTCCTGATTCGATCCTCTGAATAACCGTGGTTCAGCATGTGTTGCGTCAGGAGTGGCAGGTCTGCAGCATCTTCCATGTCAGAGGGGATGCGCGGAATCCAGCCATCAAAGTCCGTGCCGAGCGCCACATGATCATCGCCGTAGTTGCGCACGATATAGTCGATGTGCTGCAGGACGACTTCCGAAGTAGGATTCGTCGCAGCGCTGCTGAGAAAATTGGTCGCAAACATGATTCCGACCAGGCCTCCGGATTCGACAATGGCCCGCAGCGCTTCGTCGTTCAGGTTTCGTGGATGTTTCCGCACACTTCGTACACCCGCATGGCTGGCGATGACCGGCACCTTACTACAGCTGCAGGCGTCGAGAACGCCCTGATGGCTGACATGGGCCACGTCCACCAGCATACCGGTCTCGTTCAGTTTTTCCGCCAGAGCGGTTCCGAAGCGGGTCAGGCCCAGGTTTGCATCAGCGCCCAATCCCATGGTTGGTGCGGCTGCATCATTGCGGGAAAAGTGGGTCAGGGTGAGATAACGTACATGATGTTTTTCGAACAATACCTGGATGCGGTCCAGCCTCCTTTGCTGGTTTTTCGCACCTGCGGCACCCAGGCAGTGCGTACCCTCAACTCCGGCAAAACAGCCGATCTGCCCGCTGGCGTGCGCCTGCAGCAGAGCATCCGGGTCGGTGGCAAACACAAGGTCCGATTGCCGTTTAACAACCCGTTCCAGGTAGTTCAGTTGGTTGAGGACGTTCTGCCAACCGCGTTCACCTGCCCTTGGCCAGTGGTGAATACCAAAAGCCCCCAGGCTGTACCCACCCGCCAGCATTCGCGGTACGTCGATGTGATTAAAGAAAGGAGAATGGAACTCGCGGTTTTGAGCGAATGTTGTGAGTGACTTGAACAGCCTGCGCCGTTTTGAGGGTTGCCAGTCCCTGTCATGGTGTTCATCAATTTCGTAATCGAAGAGGAGCTTCTGCAGGATTGGATCGACGTGCAGGTCGACTACCAGGCTCTCCCGGTGGAGTTTTCTGGCTTCATCCGATATGGTGAATTTCGTTGGCATCTGTTGCGAAGAAGTCTGGTACGGAGCCTGCCTCACTGCTCAAGGGCAGAAGGGATCATTGTGTCTTTTTAGCTGCGTGCTGTCTGAACTCCTGAATACATAACTGCGCGAATTCTACAGCACGAGGAATGTCATCCCATGTCGTGCAATAATATAGAGGCAAATCATACAACAAATATCGCCGCAACTGCTTGCTCTTTATCCCAGCACTGTCGAGGTTGTTGATAATTTGATTTGATACGGACTTGACCTTCTTGAAGGATTTTATTTCTATGAGTCCGATTACGCATCCCCGGTTCAGGATGGCGACGTCAGGCGACAACTCTCCACCGTATGCCACGCAGAAAATCGGACAACCAACGGTACATTGGATATTCTTTTCGAGTAACCGTCTGTAGACTTCAGCCTGAATGACCGCTTCCGGCAGTCTGTCCGGTGGTCTGAATCTTTCATAGCGCCATCCGGGTTTTTTGAGAAATTTCAGTTCCTTTTCCATGTCAGGTCCAGATGTGTCTTAGACGTGATTATGGCTGAAGGATCTGGAGGGAATAGCAATGCCGGCCACGCCGGGATGGGTGGTTTTAAACGACAAGGTGTAAGCATCCTGCGTCCGCTAGTTATGTGTTTTCCCCTTCATCCGGAGGTTGATCATGCTCCGTTTTGGACTCTGCATTCTTCTTGGCCAGTTTGTTTTGCCGCTTTTCTTCCTTCTTTTTTATCTTTGCCAATTCTTTTTTGCGTTTTTCAAATCGATAATTAGGCTTCGCCACCTTGTCATCCTCCTTAGGTAAGTTACCTTTCTTGTTAATAGAGACGAAATGAGTGAGGCCCTCAGGCAGGGCCTTCACAAATTCGAGTATCTTATAGTAACGAAAGTATTCTTAATAAGTCAATTGATCTCCGGTCAGCACGCTCTATTTCCCTGGAGCGGTTCCTGCGAACTCGTCCCCTGGGATCATACACTTGGGGGCGGGAAGCCCTTTCGGGGAGTCCGGAGCGTGAGAATGGGTCAGGCGCAGGGTCTTTGCCTTACCGTCTGCCCCGGTTGCGGTTTCGGCTGCGCTGCCCGGGGAGGTTGCCCTTGGGGCGCCCACCCCGACGTGTGCCGCCACCACCACCAGGTTTGGGGGCCGGTTGGGTAGACCGGAAGGCGTTCTCACAATGAAAGGCGTGTTGTGTCTCGGCGGGCACCGGCTTTCCTAACAGGCGTTCGATATCGCGGAGATATGCCCGATCCTCAGCGCAGCAGAACGAAATGGCGTCACCATTCGTCCCCGCGCGGGCGGTGCGTCCGATGCGGTGTACGTAAGTTTCGGCCTCAGTGGGCAGGTCGTAGTTGATGACGTGGGTGATGTCGTCTACATCCAATCCGCGTGCCGCCACATCGGTGGCGACCAGTACCGGGAAATTGCCGCGCCTAAAGCCGTCCAGCGCCTTGGTGCGGGCGGCCTGGCTTTTGTTGCCGTGGATGGCGGTGCCGTGAATGCCCGCTGCGGATAATTTTTTCACCACACGGTTGGCAGCGTGCTTCATCTGGGTGAAGATGAGGGCCTTACTGACCTGGGGGTCGTTTAGCAGCGAAATGAGCAGGGCGTCCTTGCTCTTCTTTCCCACAAACAACACTTTCTGACCGATGCGCTCCACCGCTGGTTTGTCGGGCGCGATGGTTACCCGTACCGGATTGCGGACCATGGTGTTGGCCAGTTCTGCCATTTTCGGCGGCATGGTGGCCGAGAAGAACAGCGTCTGGCGCTCAGCCGGAATGTGGGACAAGACCCGTCTGATGTCGTGAATGAAGCCCATGTCGAGCATGCGATCCACCTCGTCGAGAACGAAGAACTCCACCTCATTCAGGCGGATAAATCCCTGCTGCATCAGGTCAAGGAGACGACCCGGGGTGGCCACCAGAATGTCCACTCCGCGGTTCAGAGCAGTGACCTGTGGCGATTGACTGACCCCGCCGAAGACGACGGTGTGGCTTAGGGGTAGAAACCGCCCATATGTATGAATGCTGGCCCCGATCTGCGCCGCAAGTTCGCGCGTGGGAGCGAGAATGAGGGCACGTGGGCTTCTTTTCCTGGGCTGGACGGAGTTGCCGGAAAGCCGCTGCAGGAGTGGCAGCGTAAAGGCAGCGGTCTTGCCGGTGCCGGTCTGGGCGCTGCCGAGCAGATCCCGTCCCTGCAACAGGTGGGGAATGCACTGCTCCTGGATCGGTGTGGGAGTGACGTATCCCTCGGCTGCAACGGCCCGTTGGATTTTCGGGAGCAGGGCGCCAAAGACACCTTGTGCAAGCTGGGGTTGTGGTTGGGAGATGGAACGATCGTTGCGCGCGCGTTGCGCACGCGTAAGTGTTTGGTCTTTCATATTTTTCCTGGTCCGGGGTTCTACAAATCTCTACCAGCCCGGACGCGTGGAAAAGAAAGACCGCAATGAGCGCGGCGATTAGGCAGCCCTGCTCAAAAAGGCCGGGATGCACGGTTTAATCTAATTGAAATCTGGCTTCGCGGAGTGCAGAGACAACAGCGAAACCAAGACAACGATAAAGATACGGAAAATCGAGATAAGATGCAAGAGAAACGATGCCTGACGCTGCCGGAGTGGTAATCCCGGGTTTCGGACTACGGGCGACTTCCACCGTACTAGCATCGTCCGCATCTCATCTGATGAAGCGAACGATCTGCGCAAGCGGCGCTGTCATTCCTGGCAAATCAACCGATTGCAGCGGGGAGGATTGGTCCTAGGTCCTCGTCTCCAGGACTTTGTAAATGACCTGAACCGCCGGTGCCGCGTCTCAGGATTGCCAATGACGAGTTTTGCTTCGTCAGATACAGTGGGTTTACCTGGTATCATTTACAAAGCAAGTAGTGAGCGTCTCAACACACTGGAACGCACGGGAGTGTTGCCGAACCAAAACCTCATTTCGACCCCTCGGGCATTGCAACTTTGAACAGCCCCGACGACGACATCTCGCCACTCTCAGTTGCGACCTTGAGGAATTCAATCCAGACCTCCGTCTCAGTCATGTCAAAACGAGCGAAGCCAAAAGCGGTCTGCGAAAAAAACGAGTCATCGCCATGTGATACGGCAGACAGTTTTCCTGCACTGCCGGAGACCACCTGGTAGTGGTCCGGTTCGATCTCGATCATTTGCAGGTTGTGTTCATGCCCGGCAAGATAGAACGGGATTTTGTTGCGCTGCATAAAGGCAGTCATTTCTTTCCGAAATCTCCCGTACGCCGGATTGTCCAGGTCCTGGATTCTCTTATAAAAGAATTTGTCCACCAGGGTCGCAAGCACCATTGGCGGAATCCACCAGAATGCTTTGCGAAAGCCGCCGTGTTTGCCATGGCTCTTTACCGGATGGTGGCCGATCAGCATTTTCCATGGCGCGGTGCTGCGGGAAACCAATTGTTGCAGGTGCTGCCAGTGCTTGGATATCAGTGCGGTCTCTTTCCTGTCATACAAATCCAGAAAGACCTGGCTGTCGATGGCAAACACATCCAGCAGCTTGTCGCCGCCGTCGATGGAAATCACTTGCGGTATGGTAACATCCAAGATGTTTTCATTGAGCAGGTCGTCGTAGTTTTTCTGATCGTCCGTGTCGGAGTTTCTGGCAGGATCGATCGGGTAGTACTCCCAGTTCGGATAGATTCTCTCCGCAGTCGTTTCCTGATGAATGACATCACCGTGCGCTTTTTTGCCGCCGGCTTTGCCTGCGTGGTCATGATTGCCAGCGACGACATGGAAGGTGACGTCCTTGTCCTGGTACTTGACCTCGCTATAGACGTCGCCGAAAGTTGCCCTGAGCCGCTCGACCACTTCGGGATTGTCCCAGCCGGTCGCCAGGCCGTGTTGGTAAGCATTGTCGCCTAGCTCGAGCACGAACGGGCGAACCTGACGGCCCGGCGGCACTGTCCGAAGATTCTTGCTGAGCGCGTCAGCCACCGCCTGTTGGTTCGCATTGCCAGTACCCCAGTCACCCAAAACATAAAATGTCAAGACATCGGCGCCGTCAGGACGGCCTGTGGGATTGCCGCGCAACACCGGGTCGCGGTAGCGCAGAAATGGTCTGGTGTCCGTACAACTGCTGCACGCCAGGACACAGAATAGTAGAAGACTGATGATTGCTGGTTCTTTTCGCCAATCCATTGTTTTTCTCATGTGTGATATTTGTTGGTGATTGGCATTCGGCGATCTTTTCCGAATGCTTTGTCCGTAATTTTGATTCCGGGTGCGGCCTGGCGCCGTTTGTATTCATTGACGTCTACCAGGCGCGCGACCTCCTTCACAACCTCGCGTGGAAAGCCGCGGGCAATGATCTCCTTTACCGTCTGATCCTTCTCGACAAACTGTTCCAGGATCGCATCAAGCAATTCATAGGGCGGCAGAGAGTCGCGGTCTTTCTGATTTGGTCTAAGCTCGGCAGTCGGTTCCTTGCTGATAACAGTCTGGGGTATTACTTCCCGGCCTACCGTTGCATTTTTTTGTTCGCAGAGCTTGTAAACCAGAGTCTTGGGGACGTCCTTGATAACTGCAAAACCGCCGGCCATGTCCCCGTACAAAGTAGCGTAGCCGACGCTCAGCTCGCTCTTATTACCCGTGGTCAGGACCATCCACCCGAATTTGTTCGATAATGCCATGAGGATATTGCCACGGGTCCGGGCCTGCAGGTTTTCCTCCGTTGTGTCCGGAGGCAGATCGCCAAACACCGTCCGCAACGATTCACGGTAGGCATCAAAAACAGCATTGATCGCGACCGTCTTTGTCTCGATGCCAAGATTGCGTGCGAGCAGGTGTGCATCTTCCATGCTCTCGGCGGAGGTGATTGCACTCGGCATGAGCACTCCTATCACGTTCTGCGCCCCGAGAGCGTCAACGGCGATGGCTGCAGTCAGGGCCGAGTCGATACCACCGCTCAATCCAATCACCACCTTCCTGAAGTTGTTCTTGCCGACATAATCCTTCGTGCCCAACACCAAAGCTGCGTAGATTTCATCGTAGGGTTGAAGTTTCTTCACTACCCTTGCCTGCAGTTCCGGTTTTTCCCTTGTGGGCGAAGCATCCGGAATTGTAATGACTTCTGGGAGGTACAACGACTTGAAGCCGGCAAGCTCCTGCTCGTATCCCGGATCCTGCGCACGGAAAGCACGAAGCGCGGCCACGCTAATGTCGGTCACCAGAAAATCTTCCTCGAACGCGCTGCATTGCGCCGTGACCTCGCCCTGTTCGTTTACCACATAGCTGGTGCCGTCAAAAACCAGCTCGTCCTGGCCACCGACCAGGTTCAAGTAGACAACGGCGGAACGTGTCCGTTTGGCACAATTGATACCGACATCGAGACGGACTCTGCGTTTTTCCATGTGGTAGGGGGACGCGGAAATGCAGAAAATAATCTCAGCGCCTGCGCCCAGGCCCTGGCTTTCAGCGACACCGTCCGGCACCCAGATATCCTCGCAGATATTCAAGCCGAACTTAACGTCCTTATACTCGAATACCAGGGGACGATTGCCGGCGGCAAAGTAGCGCTTTTCGTCAAAAACGCTGTAGTTTGGCAGGCAGATCTTGTGATACTTTGCCACTACTTTGCCGCGCTGCAAGAGGGCAGCTGCGCTGTAAATTTTGTCACCTGCAGGGCCAGGATCGACGAAACCGACCACGGCGATGGTCTCGCCACTTTGGCCAGCTATTTCGCGCAGGTATCTCTGGTTGTCTTCAATGAAGGTCTTTTTGAGCAGGAGATCTTCGGGAAAGTAGCTGGTTACCGTCAATTCGGGAAAAAGCACGAAATCCGCGGCAGCGGCCTCTGCTTTCTTCATCGCTTGCAGGGTTTTGTCTCGGTTGCTGTCGAAGTCGCCAACAATCGTGTTGGTTTGAGCCAGAGCTACTCTGATCGTATCAGCCATATCCGGTGGTTCAATAGGTCCTTTTTGTTCATCGTTTGCTGAAATCTACGGTGAACGTTCCTCAAAAGCAAGCTTCGATTCCGGGAAGCGTGTAGATTACGGGTTGGTCGACTGCAAGGTTAATGAGACTTACCAATCGGCTAGGGAGCTTGAGTGGCCAGTGACAAGCGAGATGGGTTGACTTCGGGTTGCTGAGGATGAAGATGGTGAGTGCCTGGATGGTGGCAGAGCATGCGGTAACACAGTTCCCGCACTCCATGTACGGTTGTACAGGAACAGCGGATTGTGAGGTTTCGCTAAAGTAAAGCGATAGCAGGGTAGGACTCAGGTGCCGTCCGGGGAAGGGGCGCTTGCTTT
>JAJDAD010000061.1 GCA_029262055.1 Candidatus Zhuqueibacterota bacterium | reverse complement strand
GCCCGGGTTCCGGCCTGCACCGCTCTATTGATGGCGGCGACACGTGGGAAAAACTCAGCAAAGGGCTACCTACATCCAACATGGGTAAGATCGGGTTGGCGATTTCCCCGCAGCGGCCGGACGTTCTTTACGCTGCCATCGAGCTGGACCGCCGCACGGGCGGCGTTTACCGCTCGACAAACCGGGGGGCCTCCTGGGAGAAAGGTTCAGATGCGGTTGGCGGCGGAACCGGCCCGCACTATTACCAGGAGCTGTACGCCAGCCCGCATCAGTTTGACCGAATCTACATGGCTGACAATCGCATGCGCGTCTCCGACGATGGCGGCAAGACGTTTCGACGAATGAAAAAAGACCACAAGCACGGCGATGATCACGCGCTTGCTTTTCGTCCCGACGATCCGGACTACTTGTTGGCAGGCACGGATGGCGGTTTGTACGAAAGCTTTGACCGGGCGCAAAACTGGCGTTTCATCGCAAATCTGCCGGTCACGCAATTCTACAAGGTTGCCGTCGACGATGCCGAGCCGTTTTACAACATCTACGGCGGTACCCAAGACAACAGCACCCAGGGCGGACCTTCGCGTACCGACAATGTCCACGGCATTTCCAATGCCGACTGGCGGGTGATCCTGGATTGGGACGGGCATCAACCTGCAACCGAGCCCGGCAATCCGGACATTGTCTACGGAGAACGCCAGCAAGGCTACCTGACGCGCATCGACATGACCACCGGTGAGACCATTCATATTCAACCGCAACCGGAGGCCGGAGAAGCGTATGAACGTTACAACTGGGATGCGCCGATTCTGGTTAGCCCGCATTCGCCGACAAGGCTCTATTTTGCTTCGCAGCGTATTTGGCGCTCGGAGAATCGCGGCGATACCTGGACCGCTATTTCCGGAGATCTGACTCGCGATCAAGAACGCATCACCTTGCCAATCATGGGGCAGACCTGGAGCTGGGACTCGCCGTGGGATGTCCGGGCAATGTCAAACTACAATACGATTACTTCGTTGGCCGAATCGCCGCTGCAGGAAGGTTTACTTTATGCAGGTACGGATGACGGACTCATTCACGTTTCCGAAAATGGCGGCGCTGCCTGGACAAGACTTGAAGTCGGGACGCTTCCGGGCGTGCCGGCAACGGCTTTCGTAAACGATGTCAAAGCAGATCTGCATGACGCCAGCACGGTCTACGTTGTGCTGGACAATCATAAGTTCGGCGATCTAAACCCCTACGTTCTAAAAAGCACAAATCGCGGCAAATCGTGGTTCTCGATTAAGGGCAACTTGCCTGGCCGGACGCTGGTCTGGCGGCTCGTGCAGGATCACGTCAAACCGAACCTGCTGTTCGCGGCCACCGAATTCGGTATTTATGCTACGGTCGACGGCGGTACGCGCTGGGCAAAACTGAGCGGTGGGGTTCCCACGATTTCATTTCGTGACCTCGCGATTCAGCGGCGCGAAAACGATCTGGTTGCGGCCTCGTTTGGACGGGGTTTTTATGTCCTTGATGATTACACTGCTCTGCGCCAGGTCTCTGAGGCCCAACTCAGCGAAGAAGCAACTCTCTTCCCGCCGCGCAAAGCCTGGTGGTACATTCCCAGACCCGTGCTTGGGTTCAGTGGAAAAGGCTCCCAGGGAGAGGCTTACTACATGGCGCCGAACCCACCTTTTGGCGCGACTTTTACTTACTACCTGGCGCGCGATCTGGAAACCCTGAAAACCGTTCGCAAAAAGGCAGAGAAGGAACGTCTCGGGAAGAAAGTTGCCGTGGGTTTTCCCGGGTGGGAAAAAGCCGAAGCTGAAGAACGCCAGGCAGAGCCCGCGATCTGGCTCACCGTAAAAGACGGCAGCGGCAATGTTGTGCGCCGTCTAAAAGGGGAAAGCAAGAAGGGTTTTCACCGGGTTGCCTGGGATTTGCGCTACCCGTCCCTGGCAGCGATCACAGACGAAGAGCCGTCGGGTGAACCACCGCAGGGCATGCTGGCTGCGCCCGGAAAGTACACGGTGACGCTGGCAAAACAAGTGGACGGAGTGACTAGCGATTTGTCTGAAGCAATACCTTTTTCGGTAGAACGTCTGCACAAAGGCGCGCTCCCTGGCGCAGAGCCAAGAGAGGTCTCCGCCTTCTGGCAGGATCTCGCCAAACTGCGGCGGGCCGTCTCCGCGGCTTCCGGGGCATTGAGCGATGCTTTAAAACGCATGGATGCTCTGCAAGCATCGCTGGCCCGAACACCCGCAGCGCCCGGCAGTTTGGATAAACAACTGCACGATTTGAAATCAACGCTACAAGATTTGGACATGCAACTGAATGGCAATCCCGCAAGAAACCAGATTGGCGAAAAAAACAATCCAACCATTGGCAACAGGTTGTTCAAGCTTTTCCTGGGCACAGCAGGTTCCACTTATGGCCCAACCCCGGCACACAAACGTGTCTTTGAGATTACCGCAACTGAGTTTGAGCAGCTACGCAGCAAGCTCGATGCGCTTCTTGCGGAACAATTGCCAAAATTTGAGAATGCGCTGCAAGAGGCAGGCGCTCCGTGGATTCAAGGTCAACCGATTCCCAAGGCAGAGTAGATAGCAGTCAATACGGCGGGGAGCTGGTGCTGGGTGGCGGGTTTGGAATATCTTTGCTACAAAGATCCTGGAAGGGGTGCGAGTGGTTTACGCCAGAGCTCAAGTCTCCCTGTGGAGAAAAGTAGCACATAGCCATTCCGGTCAGGAATAACCCAGAAATCAAACTGTAATATGAGGAGATTGCACAGATCAACCCAGGAGAATAGCCGTGGTCAGAACCAGCCTTATGGCAATTGGACTATTTGTCTTTCTATTGCTAAATATGCCAGCCTTTTCTCAAACAAATTTCTGGGAGCGTGCCGGTACTGACGGAGTACCCCCGAGCAATGTCAGCACTCTGAGTGTAACTGAAACAGAGATTTGTGCTGCCACGCACGAGGGTGTTTTCTGCTCAGTTGACGACGGTGAGACCTGGACAGCCGTTCGTCAACCATTCACTGGCTCGAGAGCCGTATATGTCTTTCTGAAACTCGATGACAATCGGTTCATCACATCAAAAATGAGGCTCTCAGCCACTGGTCTTGGCGGATCCGGGCTCTTCTATTCTCATGACAGCGGCAATAACTGGGATCGTATAGACTCACGCAGTCTAGCGTGGTCAATGTTAGCCTTACCGGACGGACGTATATTCATCGGTGAACACGGTCCCCGCAGTTTAGGTTTTGGGGCCGGCGTTTCGGCAGACAGTGGCCGCAGCTGGGTTTCCTTCAACAATGGTTTGGGGCCGATTGGAGATATTTACTCCTTGCGACTTACGCCTAGTGGGTCCGTTCTTGCAAGTTCCTTCGACGACCTGTTCCTTCTCGCGCCCGGCGACACTACCTGGCGCTCGCTAGGGCTCGCCGATCGCAGTCCG
>JAJDAD010000007.1 GCA_029262055.1 Candidatus Zhuqueibacterota bacterium | reverse complement strand
CTTGCATACATCATAGTTGCGGAAACCGGACTTCGTCGAAGCGCTGTATTTAAGAGAACCATTGATGACAATGAAAGAGGTCTTAAATGGAAAGATGTGGACTGGATGCGTAACGTCGTGCGTTACCAGTCAAAGGGAAGCATCCATAGCGTTCCGATGTCTGATTTTCTGAGGAAGTGCCTTTTGAAGAGAAAGTCTGACGTGGCCGGAGATGTTAATCCGGAAAGTCACATCATCAGGTTTACCCGCGATACTATTTCGCATTATTTCAAAGCCGCGATGAAGAAAGCTAATATTGATAAGCCAGGTTGTGTGCACCTGCTGCGACATTCACTTCCTTTGCAGTTATTGGACGCCGGAGCCAGCGCTTTTGAAGTCCAGGAGTGGATGAATCATTCAGATATGCAGACGACAAATATTTATGTGCACATGCGTAATGAAAGGCTTCAGAAGCTGGCTAAGAGGAAGAGCAGGCTGGGGTGATTGGAGAACGTATCATTGACAAAAAGGGTCAAATAGGGACAATTATATTCCCATTTTATCCCCAGCCGGATATGTCAGAACTATAAAAACAAGCACTTACGATTAAATGTCAGCGGACTCATAATCCGTTGGTCCGGGGTTCGAGTCCCTGAGGGCCCACTTGTCTGCAAGAATCGAAGCTCACCTTTCTGGTGAGCTTTTTTGCTTTACTGTATTGCCATCGACATATTTCCGCTTGAAATGTGCTACTATCCGAACAACCGCTTGCAGGCGCGGACGGTGTGATAGGAGCTTCGATCCAATCCCTGATATGCAGACGAGTGACGGTTTTGATGTTGAGTGTTCGTGTACCAAACAACCGGATGTATTTATTGCACCTAAATGCGATTGTAATAGGCTCGTATCTCCGCAAAACAATAGCTCTCTGTGTACCTAACTCTGTAGATCACAGTTGCTCCTCCCGATTACCAATTAGTGGATCAGGGTGTGATCGATGGTGCTTTCTTAGTAACGCGGAATCACAAACGAACGGAGATGATTGTGAATAGTACTGGTCGCAACAGCAATCCCAAGGTGAAGAAGTCAATACTCTTCGCACTGTTTATCGCGGTCGTCTGGATTGGGACGGCTTCCGCACAGGTACAAGTAGCCATCAGTCCCAGCAAAGACAACACACTCTATGAAGACGCATCCGGTGCTTTGAGCAATGGCAGCGGACCGGGCTTGTTCTTTGGCAGAACCGGTCCGGGCAGCGGCCAGGCAATTCGGCGCGCGCTGCTGGCGTTTGACATAAGCGGTAACGTGCCCGCGGGCGCCACCATCACAAGCGTAAGCCTGACCATCAATGTATCACGGACATTCTCAGGACCGCAGGATGTTGAACTGCACAAGGTGCTGGCTGATTGGGGCGAAGGGTCATCCCAGGCATCCGGCCAGGGTGGTGGCGGTGCAAGTGCTGCCAGCGGCGACGCGACCTGGATCCACCGATTCTTTGACACGGACAGCTGGAGCAATGCGGGAGGGGATTTCTCCACAGTAGCGAGCGGCAGCCAGTCCATGGGACCGGTCGCTGCCTACAGTTGGAGCTCAACCCCGCAGATGGTGGCGGATGTTCAGGACTGGTTGGACAACCCGGCAGGCAACTTCGGGTGGCTGGTCATGGGTGACGAGAGCGCGGGGTCCACCGCCAAGCGCTTCGACAGCCGGGAAGCGGCTACACCACCCGCCCTCACCGTTGAGTTCCTTCTGTCGGGAGACAACAACCCACCTGACCTGGCGGCCATCACCGACCAGAGCATGGACGAAGGCACAATACTGCGCATTGATCTGCTTGCGAGCGATCCGGACGCAGATCCGATTACACTCAGCGCCAACAATCTGCCCGCGTTTGGCAGTATAACGGACAATGGTGACGGGACCGGCCAACTCACATTTGCCACACTATTCGCCGATGCCGGCGTTTATCCCGGTATCGAGATCATCGCCACCGACAACGGGGGTCTGTCGGACGTCGAGACGCTGACACTTACGGTTAACGATTTTCCCATTCCGAATGTCGCGCCGGAATTGGATCCAATTGCGGATCAGGTCATGGATGAGAGCACAACTTTGTCGGTTACGATAGTTGCTACGGATGCGGACGGGGACGCGATAGCGCTGTCATCGCCCAATCTGCCGTCATTCGGAGTCCTGAACGACAATGGTGACGGCACCGGCAGCATTGCTTTCACGCCGGCCACAGCCGATGCCGGCGACCACGCCGGTATCGAAATCGTTGCAACCGATGTCTTTGGTTTTTCGGACACGGAGAGGTTCACTCTCACCGTCAATGTCGATGTTGGCAAGGTGCGCTATGGCGTCTTATGCGAAAGGTGCCACGGTGACCCATGGAACGGACCTGCTGTGGATGCCGCACTGGTTGCCGGCCGTCGTGTCACGGGTGCCCGGGTATGTTCAATCGAGAGGGCGGCATTTGGCGTGCCCGGAGATCCCGTCTTCCCCAATGGTGTGCCACTGATGTCGCATTTGCTCGGCGAAATAACACAGGAAGATATTATTGCAATATCCGATTTTTTGAATTCCGGCCAGGTCACGGGTGAGGCGCGCTTCATCACCACCTGCTCGGCGTGTCATGGCAAAGATGCCACCGGCGGACGTGTGGACGAGGACGTGCAAGGTCATGAAGGAGACAAAATCAGGGATGCAATCGAGGACGTTGACCCGATGGGATTCATGGAGTGTCTGACGTTTTCCGACACCCAGATTATTGGCAATTATCTTGAAGATTTAAAAGACAGATTCGATGACGACGACTATGAGTTTTTGAATTCGATCGGCAACATAACGGTCAGGGAAGGCGATGTTTTTGAAACCACTTTTGTGGCAGATGCTCCGGCAGGGCAGAACATCAGTCTCGCCGTGATTGGCCCACCCTCATTCATGACCTTCACGGACAACGGCGACGGCTCTGGTACAGCCACGATCGCCCCCACATTTGATGATGCGGGAGTGTTCAGGGACCTCGAGGTCCTGGCTGTGACCGACGGCAGTCCAGCAATGTATGACATTGAGTTCTTTACCCTGCGGATTATCGACGTGCCGCTGCCAACATCGGTAGAGGGGGGTGCAGAAGTGATTGCTGACTTTGCGCTGGAACAGAACTACCCCAATCCTTTCAACCCCGAAACGGAGATTCGCTTTCAAGTTGCGGAGGCCCGGCAGGTCTCGATCAGAATCTTCAATACACTGGGCCAGGAAGTCCGGACCCTGATAAGCCGGCAATTGCAGCGCGGCTCGCATCGTATCACCTGGGATGGAAAGGACAACAGCGGCAAGGACGTTTCATCGGGTATGTACTTGTACCAATTGCGCGCAGGCGCTTTTTCCCAGGTAAGGAAGATGGGCTTACTGCGTTGACCGAGAGTATGCCGGGACCGGCATCATTTGGGCCGTAGCATCCTGGCAGTGTTGCCTGCCAGGCAGCCGTCCTCACGATAACTCCTGAATGGCAGAGTAGATGTTCAGAAGGTTGGCACACGCTGCCTTCACTTTGGTGTGGCGTCCCCGACCAGTAGCGTGATGCGTTGGCGGAGCTTGTCTTTGCATCGAAGGTCCCAGCCGGTGCTCCGACAGTGCAACCAGTCCGGTCTGAAGAGACCCGTCAAGTCAGAGTATTGGCCATCGTGCCAGTCCTTGAATGTCACCTTTCCCAACAAAGACTGAAAAACTCTTATTTGATTTTTGGGCCGAAAAGCCTGTCCTCTTCAAGGATTGGTCAAAGACAGGGGCAAAAAGTCACGTCATTCAATGCGATAATCTCATTTTGCGCCAAAGATGAGACTTGATTTCTTGTAATTTGTCTGGTTTTTGTTTAGAATCTCACAGCAACAGAGTTCTTGATGTTCTCCGGAATATTTCTTTCGTTACCTCGTGGCGGATGGCCGACCCTGCACGGCATGGCCTTTCCGTCCTGATTGCACTAAGAATCGGTGTGTCGTATTGTCTGCGGCGAAAAAGTTGATCATGATGCTGAGCTCAAAACATATCCGGACAAAGAACGTTATCCGAGTCAAAGTCGCTTTTGCGGGAGTCGCGCTCCTTCTGGCCTGTGGTTATTGGTCTGCTGCCAGCGCTATTCCGGCTTTTGCGCGAAGATACGGCACATCGTGCACGACATGTCACGTGGTCATCCCCAAGCTGAATTATTTTGGTAATGCTTTTAAGATGAACGGCTACCGAGTCCCGCCAAAAGACCAGGCATTTGTGAAACAGCCGGACCTGAAACTGGGTGACCCTGAATGGAAGGAAGTCTGGCCCAAGGGCTTCTGGCCGGGTGCTATCCCGGGCAATGTACCGGTAGCCATCCGGGTCGACGGTGACGTGTTTTTCAATCCCGGAGCCGACATCAGCAGCGATTTCGATTTTCCGCGGGAAGTGGAAGTCCTGGCCGGGGGCAATGCCGGTGATGGGTTTTCATACTTCCTTGAGCTGGCGGTTGAATATGATGAGATTGTCCTTGAGCGGGCTTTTGCGCAATTTGACCAGATCATAGGCAGCACTCTCTTAAACATCAAAGTCGGCAGATACGAGTTGGCGGCCGTCCCTTTTTCCCGTATCAGCAGGCGACTTACGGCATCCGATTTTATGACCAGCGATTTTCGGGCTGTTGCGGGTGGGTTCAATTTCAGAGAGCGCCAGCAGGGCATCGAATTGTGGGGCGCGAAGTCGGCGATTGGCGGCGGCGGGCTCAGATATGGCGTTGGCATCGTAAACGGTAGCGGGGCGAACAGAGACAACAATTCGGCGAAAGATCTGTACTACCGCCTGTCGTATAAAGTTGGCGGTTTCGGTGTGGCGGGCTCCACGGGCGGCGCAGCCGCAACCAGATTCAGGCAGACGAATAATTGGCAAGATGATTCATTTCGGATCGGCACATTCGGCTACTCTGGTAAAGGTCTGCTTGCGACCGGAGACAACAGGTTCGACCGATTCGGGTTTGATGTTGACTTCTGGTATGGCAACCTGAATATATTCGGTGTGCTCATGCATGGGCGGGAACTGCGGAATACTGAGCAAGGATTCGCCTTCAACACCTTTTTTGTTGAAACCAACTATGTCTTTCTGCCCTGGGTTGTCGGCGTCCTGCGGTATGATCACGCCGGACAACCAGGGCAGGACATTCGTCGTTTTGTGCCAGGGATTGTGCTTGCGTTTCGTGCGAACGTCAGGTTTGTAAATGAGGCGGAGATTTACCTGGACAGCAGCGGTGACAGTCTGGTGCGGACCAGGCTGGATTTTGTTTTTTGATTCGACTTCAGGCAACCAAGTCAACAAAAGGTCGCACATTGGTCATATTTAAGATAGTCTCCTTGGCTGCAATGATTCTGTGCACTGTCACGGGTACGCTTGCAGGTGGCGAAATCAATGGCGTCATAACCTCGCGGTGGTTGGACAATCTCGAGGGCATTCTTGTCTTTATCGAGCACGTCGATTCCGCCTTGGTTCTGAAGCAGGAACACCAGCGTCCGAAGGTCGACCAAAAAAATCTGGAGTTTATCCCGCACATTTTGCCCATCGTTGTCGGCACCACCGTGGATTTCCGGAATAGCGACACCGTGAACCACAATGTATTTTCCCCCTCGAAAACAAGAAAGTTTGACCTCGGTTCATATCCCCCGGGTGAATACAAATCCATCACGTTTGATGAGCCCGGCAAGGTAGTCCTGTTATGCAACGTCCATCCCGAAATGTCTGCATTTGTCATTGTACTCGAAAACCCGCTGTTTGCTCTGAGTGATGACAGGGGCCATTATACCATTACGGACGTCCCCGCTGGCCGTTATCGTCTAACCACCTGGCACCGGAATCTTGAAAAAGCCTCCCGGCAAATAGCGGTGCCCGATAGTGGTAGTATCGAGATGAATTTCCAACTGAAAATCGGCGATCCGATCAAGCTAAGAGAGCTCTTTAAATAACGATGCAGTATTTCTCCGGGCCGTTCGCTGGCTCATTGTGTGGGATTTGTCGTTTGAGACCTGATGCATGAATCTGAATAAGCTTTTCAAGCAGTTAAAGATCAAGAAAAAGCTAACCATCGCCTTCACCTTATTGGCTACCATACCCGTATTCGTGACAGGACTGTTCGGCATTATCTATACGGTAAGGCTGCTGGAAGATAACTCACTTGCTGAGTTGCAGAGCGCCATCACAACCATGCAGTTGCAGGTAGATCGCTTTCTCAACGAGGCGAAGAATGATGTTTTTTATTTAAAGAACTCCTTTGTTTTCCAGCAGTTCATTCTGGCCTTGCAGGCTAAAGACCATCAGGCGGCGAAGTACTGGCGGGATATCCTCGAAACGCAGCTCAGTGACTTTGTTGAGAACAGGGGCATCTACTACCAGGTGCGTTATCTGGACCATCTCGCGAACGAGGTTCTTAGAATCGAGTACGACGGCATCGCGGCCTCGGTTCTGCCGGAAGCCCAACTGAGCGGACGTCAAGACATTTTTTATCTGTACTCTGTCGAACAAACCGTCGGCAGCCCGGGGGCTGATGACGAATTGTTTTTTACACCGGTAGAGTTGCAGCACGGCATCTCGGAACGAATTGTGCCCGCCATAAGCTACTTCGTGCCAGTTTATTGTGATTCCAGCGGTCGCGAACTGCAGGGAATCCTGGTCGCAAATGTCTATGCACAGCCGTTGTTTGAAATCTTGAGTACAAGCCCGCCGGATCCGGGGAAAAGAACCCTATTGGCAGACAAAGACGGGTTCTACATTTTCAACTCCACCAAGAAAGAACAAGATCAACTCCTGGCCCTGCACAAAGAGGGGAATCTGGAAAACGATTTTCCACAGGAGGTACGTGACCAGGTTCTGTCGGGGAAGGAGGGGTTGATCGATCATGACTGGGATGAGATCGTAGTTTATGCCCAGATTCACTTTACCGGGGATGCCACAAATTTTCTGGTTTTGCTCCACAGTATTTCGAAAGATCTTATTCACAAACCTGTGTCAACTTTCATGAAACTGGTTGTCTGGTTTGCGGCCCTGTCTTTTGCCATTGCCCTGCTGTTTGGGCTTATTGCTGCCAATCAGTTTGCCAGGCCTATAAAAGCGTTGAGCCAGGGCTCAAGAATGCTGGCCCGGGGACGACTCGACAAGAAGATCAACATCGCAACCAATGATGAGATCGAACAGCTTGCCGACGACTTCAACCGCATGGCCGAAAGTATAAGAAACAATGAGACGCAGCTAAAAGAATATGCCGAAGGCTTGGAGTTCAAAGTTCGGGACAGAACACGGGAATTGCGGCATGCTCTAACCTACTTGGAAAACTTGATCGCCAGCTCGGTTGACGCTATCATAACACTGGAAAAAGACGGTACTATTAACTTTATTAGCCGGGGTGCTGAAGCCATCCTCGGATTAGCCAGCGCCGACATGGTCGGTACCAAAGTATGCTCTCGTTGTGAATGCCTTAACCTGGAAAAATGTCCAATCCTGACGGTATCTGAGGAAGCCACAACACTGCGTACCTATGGGATGAATTTTTTGGATAAGCAGGGCGGAGCCATCCCACTGACCATCTCAGCATCGCCACTTAAAAATGAGGAGGGCGAGATTACCGGCATTCTTATGATCGGCAAAGACATGACTGAGCACCAGAAGCTGGAGAGGCAGATTCAGCAGGCGGAAAAACTCTCCGGAATCGGACAACTGGCCGCGGGTATGGCGCACCAGTTGAACACACCCCTGGCATCCATCCTTCTCTCCGCGCAAATGTTGCAGGACCTGGTTACCGAGGAGGACATTCTGTATGACATCAACAGCATCGAGTATCAGGCGGATCATTGTAAGAACCTCATTCAGGATTTGCTGAGTTTTTCGCGCGCTCCTTTGAAAGAAAAATTTAGAACGGACCTGGCCGCGACAGTTGAGATTGTGCTTCGGCTCATGCAGAAGGAATTTGAGGCGCACAACATTCGGGTGGTGACCGACCTCGACCCGACGGCAAGCGAGATCCTTGCCAACAAAAATCAGATAGAGCAATTGTTTTTTAATCTCTTCAAGAATGCTTGCGACGCCATGCCTGCGGGCGGCACGATCCAAGTCGCCCTGGGGAGCACGTCGAAGCAGAAGCTCAGAGTTGTGATATCCGATACTGGCCATGGGATTGACAAAGCAATCCTTAGCAAGATTTTTGATCCTTTCTTCACTACCAAAGCAGCCGGCGAAGGCACGGGACTTGGCCTGTCAGTGTGCTACGGCATCGTCGAGCAGCACAACGGCAGCATCGAGGTCGACAGTAAGCCCGGACAGGGAACAACTTTCACGATCAGATTTCCCGTATCTCGCCCGCAGACAGTATCTGCCGGCTAATGTCAAGCAGCGAAAGCAGCGCATTTGAGTTTGAAAACCGGCCGGTTTGGATCGCGCCACTAACCGCAACCGTACTTACGAGAAGGGGACAATGCAGGAAGATAAGATCCTGGTAGTAGAAGATGACAAGGATATGGCTAACAAGTGCCAAAAGCTCTTCACGCGTTCGGCCTATAATGCGCGCGTGTGCTATTCCGCCGCTGAAGCACTGGGCATTCTGAATGAAGACAGTACCATCCGCATCGTCCTGACCGATCTGAAAATGCCCGGTATCGATGGTATCGAACTTCTGAGGAGAATTAAGGCAAGATATCCTCACGTTGAAGTTGTCGTCATGACAGGTTACGGCACGATTCAAAGTGCTGTAGAGGCCATCAAACTAGGCGCCTCCGATTACATTACCAAACCATTTAATAAGGATGAACTCCTTAACGTGGTCCGCAAGATCATCGAGACACAGAAACTCAAGGCAGAGGTTGTTCAGCTACGCTCTTCACTGCAAGGCAGGTTTGGCTTTGACGAGATCATCGGAAACAGTGAGAAGATGGCCACGATCCTGAAAAGGGCATTCTCCGCTGCTCAAAGTGATAGCTCTATTCTTATTTTGGGGGAAAGCGGGACCGGTAAAGAACTGGTGGCCAGAGCGATTCACAAAGCATCGAAAAGAGCGGCAGGGCCTTTTGTGCCGGTAAACTGCGGTGCTTTGCCCAAAGATTTGATCGAAAGCGAATTATTCGGCCACAAGAAGGGTTCTTACACGGGCGCTGACTCGGATACGCTGGGCTTATTCCGGTCGGCACAAACCGGCACAATATTTCTGGATGAAATCGCCGAAATGCCCAACGAGACCCAGGTAGCTCTCCTACGCGTTCTGCAGGAAAGACGAATACGTCCGGTGGGCGCCGCCGCCGAGATTGATGTCGATGTACGCGTTGTCTCTGCTACCAACCGCAAGATTGCTGAGGCCATTACGGATGGCCTCCTGCGCAATGACCTGTTCTACAGGATAAGCGTCGTCGTCATAGAGATTCCCCCGATCCGTGATCGGGTTGAGGATATCCCACTTCTGGTAGATGCCTTCATCCGCAAGTTCAATAGAATCTTTGATCGGCAGGTGGAGTGTGCCGACGGAGCGGCTTTGCAGATCCTGTCGCAGTATAGCTGGCCGGGAAATGTGCGCGAGCTGGAGAATCTTATCGAGGGCTTGTTTGCCATGGGGATTCATAGCAGAATAAAAGCCAGCGACGTTAGGGAGATCCAGAGGCGCGAAAGCCCTGCGTTGACAATACCAAAAGATAGTCAACCTGTGAATTCTTTGAGTGCCGTTGAGCGTCAGGCCGTAGTCGCCGCCCTCGAAGCAACCGATGGCAATAAGTCAAAAGCGGCGCTCATACTTGGCATTTCACGAACCCGGTTGTATAAGAAAATGGAGCTATACGGATTAAAATAGGAGCACCTTGGAGCCCTTCCCTCCTCCAATGCGGTGTACTGAAACACTACACATTGCGGTGATTCATGACATTGCATCGAAGCAGGTGTTGTGTGGCTTACCGCTACTTGCCTTTCTACCTGTCTATTAATCAAATAGATACGCCGGCAGAACCAGCCTTGTGATTTTGTTGGCATTCTCTTTGCCATTGGGAGGCCCCGACAAGCCACGAACAAGAAAACTGCAAGGATGAAAAAAAGACTATTAATTGTCTGTGGTGATTGCTCGTTGTGTAGCTCTTTGAGAACCAGGCTGGCAAACGCTAATCTGAGTTATTCCGAGGTTGCTACCGGCAGCGCTGGTATTCTGCTAATTGAAAAGAGTGAAATCGAAGTGGCTTTGATCGACAACTCCATTCCTGACGTCAGTGGACTGGATCTGATAGGAATCATCACACGTTTGAAGCCGGACATCAAAATAATATTCGTCAACAGGCAGAACGAGCCGGAGGTGGAAATGGGTGCTCGCCAGCTCGGCCTGGTGTACTACACCACCAGCCTTGACGATAGTCGTATCGTGGAAGTCGTTTCCAGGATCAACAATGGACAAGAGCCGTCATCGCTGGTGGCTACGCCTTAAGAGGTGAGGTACAAAATGAAGATTGTAAAGTTCCTTTTAATTATTCCAATCAGTTCAGCGCTTATTTGGCTGTTTGTTTCATCGTGTGGAGACAAATTTGTAGTGGCCCCTGAACCGCTGTCTGTCACACTCACCGCTGCCCCGGCCTCAGGCTCGGCGCCGTTAGACGGCGTAGATTTGACCGCCCGGGTCACAGGTACCGGAGAAGGCCCCATTACCTACCGCTTTGATTGCAACAATGATAGCTCATTTGATCTGGAAGCGACCATAGATGACGACTCCCACACCGCAGTAGATATCTGTGACTATACTGAGCCCGGTGCATACGTCGCCAAAGTAGAAGTGGAGCGGGGTGTGTCACGCGCATCCGCTCTGGTTGCGCTTAACGTTGCGGCGCCGTCACCGTCCTCTCCTACCGGTGATACCGTGACCGTTGCAATGAAGGACAATTTTTTCGAACCAAGGGACGTTACGCTGTCGCCCGGGACGACGATTGTCTGGCCGAATGTCGGAGAGAGGCCGCACACCTCCACCAGCGACGATGGCTTGTGGGATTCCGGCACCATCAATCCCGAGGGAGCATTCAGTTGGACGGTTCCGGCAGAAACGCCGTCCGGAGCCTTGCCCTACTTTTGCATTTTTCACGGAGACAGGGGCGGGATAGGAATGGCCGGCGTCATCAACGTCGATGATGGCACGGCCCCACCAGCGCCGGTTGACACAGTCACGGTGGCCATGAAAGATAATTTCTTCTCGCCGAGAGATGTGACGGTTGACGCCGGAACCATAATTCTCTGGGAGAATCTCGGCCTTATGGCACATACCTCCACCAGCGATGTTGGGATATGGGACTCAGGCACGGTGGAACGCAGCGCCTTTTTCTCCTGGACGGTGCCATCTGAGTCAGAGGCCGGAGCCAACTTCCCTTATTTTTGTATTTTTCATGGTGACCCGGGTGGTTTCGGAATGGCTGGTACCATTCGGGTAACTTCAGATCAGCCGTCGCTATCCGTAGCGTTGACCGCTGAGCCCGCTTCCGGTGAGGCGCCGCTGTCAGGCGTGGACCTGCAAGCGCAGGTAGGCGGGACGGCGACCGGTGAAATCAGCTACCGTTTCGACTGCACCGGCGATGGTGTTTTTGAACACGAAGTCACCAATTCGACAGAGTTATATACGGCGGTAGACGTTTGCACCTATACTGAAGCCGGCACCTACACTGCGAAAGTGTTGGTCGAGCGCGAGGGACTGAGCGCAGAGGCCACAACGACGGTGGCAGTGAGTGCGGCGCCGCCTCCGCCTTCTGGAACTGAAATTTCAGTGGAGATGAAGGACAACTTCTTTTCACCCAAGGAGGTGACGGTCAAGCCGGGCACGAAAATAAACTGGCCGAATGTCGGTGCGCGCCCGCACACGTCCACCAGTGACGACGGCATCTGGGATTCCGGCACCATCAACACCGGTGAGTCTTTCTCCTGGACAGTCCCGGCTAGCACCGCGAGCGGGACGAGCTTTCCCTATTTTTGTGTGTTTCATGGTGCAAGCGGTGGCATTGGCATGGCAGGTACGATCCAGGTAGACGCAAGTCCTCCAAGTGACCCAACGTTGTCTGTCGTTTTGAGTGCCGAACCTGGTTCCGGTGAAGCGCCTCTGTCGGGCGTAGACCTGCAAGCGCAGGTGAGCGGGACCGCGACCGGACAAATCAGCTATCGTTTCGACTGCACGGACGATGGCAGTTTCGAACATGAAGTTACAAATTCATCAGAGTCATACACGGCAGTGGACGTCTGCACTTATGCTGAAGCCGGTAGCTATACGGCCAAAGTGCTGGTTGAGCGCGAAGGAGTGAGCGCAGAGGCCACGACCTCGATAACCGTGGATGCGGCACCTCCGGGCGAAGAGATCACGGTGGAGATGAAGGACAACTTCTTTTCACCCAAGGAGGTGACGGTCAAGCCGGGCACGAAAATAAACTGGCCGAATGTCGGTGCGCGCCCGCACACGTCCACCAGTGACGACGGCATCTGGGACTCCGGGACAATTAACACCGGCGAGACCTATTCCTGGACGGTTCCTGCGAGCACGGGCAGCGGGACGAGTTTTCCCTATTTTTGTGTGTTTCATGGGGCAAGCGGTGGCATTGGCATGGCAGGTACGATTCAGGTAGATGCGAGTCCTCCAAGTGACCCGACGTTGTCTGTCGTTTTGAGTGCCGAGCCCGGTTCCGGTGAAGCTCCTCTGTCGGGCGTAGACCTGCAAGCGCAGGTGAGCGGGACCGCGACCGGACAAATCAGCTATCGTTTCGACTGTACTGGCGATGGCAGTTTCGAACATGAAGTCACAAATTCATCAGAGTCATACACGGCAGTGGACGTCTGCACTTATGCTGAAACCGGTAGCTATACGGCCAAAGTGCTGGTTGAGCGCGAAGGAGTGAGCGCAGAGGCCACGGCCACGATAACGGTGACTGCCCCGCCGCCGCCGGTGGCCGAAATCACCATAGAGATGAGGGAGAACGTCTTTTCACCCAAAGAAGTGACGGTCAAGCCGGGCACGAAAATAAACTGGCCGAATGTCGGCGCACGACCGCACACATCGACCAGCGACGACGGTGTCTGGAACTCAGGGACGATAAACCCCGGACTGTCCTACTCCTGGACCGTTCCCGCCAGTACGGCGAGCGGGACGAGCTTCCCGTACTACTGCGTGTTCCATGGGGCGAGTGGTGGCATCGGAATGGCAGGTACGCTCCACGTAGATGCGAATCTGTCGGATGGGCCGGTGGTGTCCGCCCCGGCTGTGTCCCAAGACGGTGGGCACCGCGTCATCGTGACGACTTCCGGACCTGCTTTTAGTCCGGAAATCGTGGAGATCAGGCCCGGGGAGTCGGTTGTCTGGCAATTCTCGGGTACTACGCACAATGTTGTTTTTGAAGATAAGGCACCGCCCGATGGCGACATACCGGATTCAGCGCCGGGGAGCGAGGTTGCACGAAAGTTTCCAGCCATGGGTGACTATGACTATGAGTGCACCTTGCACAGCGGGCAAAAAGGACGGATTCGTGTCCAGCAGAACTAAATCACAGGCAATACAATTATCTGGTTGAGTTGAGAATGAAAAAACTACTAATTATTGTTACCTTTATAGCGCCTCTCTTGCTCGGCAGTTCGCAAAACAGTGGTTTTACACTGAGTCCTACCATTGCTTCTGCATGTGATTACTGTTTGCTAACTCGAGGTTTTGAGCCGTTAGAGACGCTGCGAGGGTTCGAGTTTGGATTGGATACGAGATACACAGTGTTGAATTCCGTCTTTTCCGGAACCAGAAAAGTCATGAATCGCAACGATGAAAAGGAAACCCACTTTACCACGCAATTCAGACTGACCTACAACTTGTCCAGCAGAGTTACAATTTCCGGGATTTTGCCGGTTCCAAGACGCTCAGTCTCGTTATTGTCAACAGAGGCGGAGCACGGGCACGAAGCAGAAGAAGGTGGCCATGAAGAGCACAACACAGGCGCCGTGCACCAGCACAATGTCCGGGGCTCGGCTCTGCATTTCGGGGATTTGACCGTTCTGGGCAAATATACCTTCCTGCGCCTCAGCACATTCAATCATGCGACGACCGTGGCGTTGGAAGGCGGACTGAAGCTGCCAACCGGCAAGACCAGTGCAATGGACGCGCAGGGGGATTTCCTGGATGCTCATATTCAACCCGGCACAGGATCCTGGAATTTTTTGATGGGGCTGTCTTTGAATCATGGGAACAACCATTTTGGCCTGTCGGGCCGGTTACTTTACTCCATAAATACCACGGGAGAAGCAGGCGACAGTGCTTATAAATACGGCAATTGGTTAAACGCCGACATACGCGTCAAGTACGGCATCCTGACCACGAAGGGAAAAGGCAGGAATTTGTCCATAATCCTCGGTGTCAACGGTGAGTTCCGTGGCAGGGAAGAAGCAGCCGGCCAAGTCCTTGGGAATACCGGCGGCAAAGTTCTTTATTTCTCCCCAGGATTTCAATTGCAGGTCTCTCGTGGCGTTATGGTTGAGGGAGTATTTCAACAGCCGTTCTTTCATAATCTGAATGGTGAGGAACAGCTCGGCGAGGCGCTAAAGGCGTCTTTTGGCTTGAACCTGATACTATGATTTATGCAGTCATTAACCTAGGGAGAAAATTCGCCATGCGGTCGCTTTCAACTCTGTGGAACTTAAGACTGTCCGCGTTTCTGCTGGCAGCCTTGATTTCACTACCGACATCGGGCAGGACACAGTCAAAGACCGAGGGCAAGCCCGGCGAGACGGGCGCAGCGGTGCGCGGCAAAGTGGTTTACAATCGCGCCTGTGCCTACTGCCATGGTTCGCGCGGTGATGGCAAGGGACCTGCTTCCGGCCCCCTCAATCCACGTCCCAGGGATTTCACCAGGGGTACATATAAGTTTCGTTCAACGCCGAGTGGAGAATTGCCAACCGACGAGGACCTGTACCGCACCATCACCAACGGCATTCCCAAAACGATGATGCCTGCGTGGGGACAGTTACTCTCCAGGCAAGAGCGTCTGGATGTTGTTGTCTACATCAAATCCTTTTCAGACAAGTTTGAGCGGTTTGGTGCCGGGGAAAGTATAGTGATAGGACAACCCACTAAGAGAAATGCTGAGACCATGCTTGAAGGCTTGAGCCTGTACATGCTGATGGAATGTTGGGCTTGTCACGGTGTCAAAGGCAAAGGCGATGGCAAGTCCTCCAATACGCTTGTGGATGACTGGGGACACAAGATCAAGCCGTTCAATTTTACGCATGGCGTTTACAAGGGCGGTGCGGACCCGAAAAGCGTCTACCGTACCTTCAGCACCGGTCTCAACGGAACGCCGATGCCTGCTTACGCCGAAGCATTCCTGTTTGGCGGGGATAGCATAGATGACCTCTCTTTGTACCGGGAGTCTTTCAAGGAAATGGAGGTCGCTGTTCTCAAGTCGTACCTGAACACTCAGCCGTCTGAGAGCGAATTAGGGGAAAAAACCCAGGAAGAACTGGACGAGTTGATCAACGGCAGACGGTGGTCCCTGGTGCATTATGTCAAATCACTTTCCAGCAAACCAGGATTGTTCACTCGTCTTTTCGGCATTGACACTGAGGAAACCAAATAGTAAATATAGGACAGAATATGATAGCGAAAATGCAACACAAATGGACACTGGCGACAATCGGGTTGGGAGTTGTCACGACTCTGATCTCATTTTCATGTCGTGGCGATGGCATCGGGTTAACCGATAACGGTGATCCCGAAGGCGAAGGCGGAGGCGGATTTGCCTCTGAGATCCAACCCCTTTTCGACACCAACTGCACGCGATGTCATGCACCTGGTGGGATTGGTTTTATCCAAACCGGCGGCAACGATAATAACGGCCTCGATCTCACTCGCGGCAACTCCCACGGCAGTCTGGTGAGCCAGGCAACCTTTGAACTACCAGATACGGAGCCGAGCCTGCGGGTCTCTCCAAATGACCCGGACGGGAGTTATCTCATCGAAAAGGTCTCCTCAGATTCGCCCAAAGTCGGCAGGCGAATGCCTCTGGACGGACCGCCTTTTCTCTCACAAAATGAAATACAGCGCATCAGAGACTGGATTAGCGAGGGCGCACCGGATAACTAGGAGCATACAATGACCAGAAAACCTTTCGGAATTTTATTGCTGTTTGCTAGCGTAACTACCCTCATCCTGCAGTCTGCGGATGCGACCGCAGAACCCTATTTGGCTGTTCGCACGGGATTTAAATGCTCGCAGTGCCACGTTAACCAAACGGGTGGTGGCAAGCGCACGGACTTTGGCGTTAATTATTCGCAAACACACCTTTACATGAAACTGCTCCAAAGTGAGGGTGAACCGGTCATGTTTGATCCAAAGCTGAACCGCTCTGTATCCGTCGGCGCCAACTTCAGGGCAGAGAATGTCTCTCTCTTCGAGTTTGAAAACATATTCACCGAAGAGAACGATTTCGACAACAGCTCCAGAATAGTCGAAGCCAATTTCTACATGCAGTTTGACCTGGTGCCGGATGCATTGAGTGTCTATCTGGACCAGACAATGGCGGAAAACAGCGCCAACCGAGAGTTCTTTGCCCTGATTCAAAACCTGCCGCTAAGCTCTTACCTGAAGCTTGGACGAATGCTGTTGCCTTATGGCTTGCGAATGCGCGATGACGAAGCCTTCATACGTAACGGCACCAATTACACCTATAACAGCCACGATTTGGGTGCCGAAGTCGGTTTTGAACCTGGTCCATATTCGCTGGTGGCGAATGTCACTCAGAACAAAATGTCCATAGTGGGTTCGACCGTTTACAGACGATTACGAGTTGGCGGCTCCTTCGCCACCAACCTGAGAGGCGCGGACGCACAGACCTTCGGCGTCTTTGGTGGAGCGAATGTCGGGCGCTTCACCCTGCTGGGAGAGGTCGACGTGATCCAGCAGGACGAGACCCCTGATCGCCTTGCAGTGTTAGGGGAGTTGAACTACTTGATAACCCGGGGTTTCAATCTGAAGGTCACCTACGAGTTCTTCGACCGAAACCGTGACGTCCCTAATGCTCGTGACGGCCAGGAACGCTTTACGTTTGGCATCGAACCATTCATTACGCAATTCATGCAGGTGGGAGTCTATTACCGCATGAATCGGTTTGTGCCGCAAAACGTCCGACTTAATCGTGACCAACTACTTCTGCAATTTCATGCTTTCTTTTAAACCAATGTTGTATTCACTTAATCCATTTAACCTTAATTAGAGGAGGGAAACAATGAAGAAGTTCTTCTTGCTCAACGGGATGCTCGTGTTGTGTGGCGTTATTCTCACAAGCGGTGTAGCATGGAGCGCTGCCGGTGGCAGCGTAAGTGGGAATGTTACCTATGCAGGACCTGCAGCTGCGCCAAAGGCAGTGGAAATCACAAAAGATGTCAAGATCTGCGGGAAGGCCGACCATTTCGACACTTCATTGCTCGTCTCGAAAGACAAAGGGTTGGCCAACGTGGTGGTTAGTGTGGTGGGAGTTGAAGGTGGCAGAGGCCTGGAGTCCATGGGAGCCAGCTTTTCCATCGACCAAAACGGCTGCAAGTTCATCCCGCACGTTTCCATGGTTCCAGCGGGCAGCACACTGGAAATTAAGAACAGCGACGGCATCTTGCACAATATCCATACTTCCAGTGAGTTGAACAAGGCCATCAATAAAGCTCAGCCACGATTCCTGAAGGTGCTGAAGGTGTCATTCGACAAGGCCGAAGTCGTGAAGGTCGCCTGCGATGTACACAACTGGATGACTGGCTACATCGTGGTGGCAGACCATCCATTCCATGCAGTCACCGACGAAGACGGCAATTTTGAGATTGCCGATATACCGGATGGCTCCTACGCAGTGGAATACTGGCACGAAACACTGGGCAAGCAAACCGGCAAAGTGACAGTTGCAGGTGGCGCCGCTACAACAAGCCTTGAGTTTCCAGCTCAGAAGTAGCAAAAGGGCAATTTTTACCTGAATAGTTCATGAAACTGCCCACTGCGCACAAATATAGTGTGCACTGTCATTCAGGAGGAACCTGTTTGCAGCAGGACCGGAGGGGTTCAAGCGGCTTGGTTGTAGCCCGCAAAAGAGCTTTCCAGGATGACGAGAGAAGCAATTCATGAATGTTGCAGGGTTGTAGCCTGGAACTGACTTAGCAGTTCCGGTGGCAGATTTACGAGAGAGCAGGACGATGCAGCATCCTGCTCTCTTTTGTTTTGACCACCTCATGAGTGTCGGTTCAGCCAAAAATCTACTGCCAGAAAACGTTAGTTAATCGCGCGTCGTGGATGTTTTCGTGCAGGTCAAGTGTGCTGCAAATCACTGCGCGGGTTCAGTGTCCGAGGTCTTCAACCCCGCATCCGGAAAGGAGGGTGGAGATGAAGATCACTATTGACACGGCTGACCAGCAAGCGTTGTATAAACTCAATGCCAAGCCAGTAGCGTCAGTGATTCCGGGAGCAGAATTGCAGCTTTTGCGGGATGTAGTTCACTACACTTTTCTGGCATCCTGTAGCTTTCGCGGGCGCCTGTTCGCACCGGAAATCTGTACCGACCCCGACTGAATAGATCTTTGCCAGATTCATTGGCAAGTGGGACAGGATGTTTGGGTTTTTTTGAACGTTCGTTGACGGCCAAAGAGTAGGAGTGCAGCCCACCTTCCCAGGCGAGGACAGCCCCGTAGGGTGCGGTCCCACCGCACCTGCAATACCGAGGACGGTGGAGAGGCGAATGTACTTGACGCGGATGTGGGTATTTGGTATATTCGAGGGATGACGCAACATGAGCGGACGGCGACGCTCGACGTTTTGAATGGATGTGATTTGGGCTTGGTGTAGTCTCTGGCTTTATGTGAATGATAGGTGTCGTTGTGATGCTCCTCCCTTATGCCGGTTCGGCAAGGAGTCTCCTTGATGAAATCGTCAACAATCTATGGACCGGAGTCTTTCAATGCATAATGTAGGAAACATAAAAAAGGCTGTCGCGGAACTGGGGGCCCAGGAATTATCCAGATTCCGGGAGTGGTTTGAGGAATTTGATGCTGCGGTTTGGGATAAACAACTCGAAGCTGATGCTAAATCCGGAAAGCTTGATGGCTTGGCGGAACGCGCGTTAGCTGATTTCAAAGCAGGCCGGTACAAGAAGCTATGAACCACTTCGCCGGCCCGCCTTTTTGGGAATGCTATGAAAAGCTTCCCCGAGCCGTGCAGCAGTTGGCAGATAAGAATTTTGCTCTCCTTCAGAGAGATTCCTCCCACCCGTCATTGCATACGAAAAAAGTGCATAGGTATTGGTCTGTCAGGGTTGGCAGAAAACACAGAGCGTTGGGTGTTGAAGTTGACGAGGGAATTCTATGGTTCTGGATTGGCACACACACCCAAGACGACAAGTTAATTAAGCAGTAAGCCTGCTCTTGCGAAGGGTATGCGACTTGATCTGAACCACTGAAAGAGGGGTTGCCTTCCCACATCAAGCAAGTGGAGTGCGGTCCCAAAGCACCTTGCAGCAAAATGGCGAGGGGCCTCGACGAGACTGAATACGAAGATGTGTGCCACGTGGCTTCAGCCCGTGGTTTTTGCTGTCTTTTCCTGACGCTGACATCAAAGCAGCATGTCAGACAATGCCATTAAACTTCGAAGACAGTCAAAACGCTACGAGATACCAGGACATAGACACGAATTGACTTTGTCCTTAGAGGATAGATTGTGGAGTCAGGGTGTTATTCCAGACCGAACAGTCATCCCTATTCAGATGCAACGAATGTCACGGCCTAAAAGCACGTGGCACCCGATGGCTTGGCCGGGCCACCCGTCGCTTGCTGTGGACTCGGCCACAGGCCGAGTTATGGATGCTTGGCGCGGAATTGGGCCTCGCCACAGAAGCGCAACACGTTATGTGGAAAATGAGACCGATGGTAACATTCTTTAGAAGAATAAGACAGAAACTATTGGAGGAAGGGAATCTGAGGAGGTACCTCATTTATGCGGTTGGGGAAATTCTTTTGGTTGTAATTGGAATTCTCATTGCGCTTCAGATCAACAATTGGAATGAAGGCAGAAAGAACAAATTAGAAGAACAAAAGACTTTGATTGTTTTGAATCAAGAATTCCAATCCAATTTGAAGCAATTGGATAATAAAATTGCTGATTGCGAGGAGAGTATCGAGAGTGATTCCCTTTTATTAACTTATATGTCTTGTTTTGGTTCAGCGTGAATCGGACAAAAGAGCTGCTTAAAATAAGGCAAACATGACGTTTATAATTGACGAGCTAGAGTTTGGTTTCATCTTTGGTTAACCTGAAGTCCAAAGATCTCGGACGTTAGAACGGCCTGGTT
>JAJDAD010000060.1 GCA_029262055.1 Candidatus Zhuqueibacterota bacterium | reverse complement strand
ACAGGCCTGGGCGACTGTTTACTAAAAACACAGGTCTCTGCAAAGCCGTTAAGGCGAAGTATAGGGACTGACACCTGCCCGGTGCCGGAAGGTTAAGGGGATGTGTAATCCTTCGGGAGAAGCACTGAACCGAAGCCCCGGTAAACGGCGGCCGTAACTATAACGGTCCTAAGGTAGCGAAATTCCTTGTCGGGTAAGTTCCGACCTGCACGAATGGTGTAACGACTTGGGCACTGTCTCAACCAGAGGCTCGGCGAAATTGTAGTCCCGGTGAAGATGCCGGGTACCCGCGACGGGACGGAAAGACCCCGTGAACCTTTACTATAGCTTAGCATTGGGTTTTGGCATTGCATGTGTAGGATAGGTGGGAGACTATGAAGTTTCGACGTCAGTCGGGATGGAGTCATCCTTGAAATACCACCCTTGTTTTGTTAGAATTCTAACCTAGGCCCGTAATCCGGGTCGGGGACAATGTTAGGTGGGTAGTTTGACTGGGGCGGTCGCCTCCCAAAGAGTAACGGAGGCGCCCAAAGGTTCCCTCAGCACGGTCGGTAATCGTGCGTAGAGTGTAAAGGCACAAGGGAGCTTGACTGCGAGACATACAGGTCGAGCAGGTGCGAAAGCAGGGCTTAGTGATCCGGTGGTTGCGCGTGGAAGCGCCATCGCTCAACGGATAAAAGGTACTCCGGGGATAACAGGCTTATCGAGCCCAAGAGTTCATATCGACGGCTCGGTTTGGCACCTCGATGTCGGCTCATCGCATCCTGGGGCTGGAGAAGGTCCCAAGGGTTCGGCTGTTCGCCGATTAAAGCGGTACGTGAGCTGGGTTTAGAACGTCGTGAGACAGTTCGGTCCCTATCTGTCGCGGGCGTAGGAAATTTGAGGGGAGCTGCTTCTAGTACGAGAGGACCGAAGTGGACAGACCCCTGGTGTACCAGTTGTCTCTCCAGAGGCACTGCTGGGTAGCTATGTCTGGAAGGGATAAGCGCTGAAAGCATCTAAGTGCGAAGCCCACCCCAAGATTAGATTTCCCTTGTCTCGTTTACGGGACACTAAAGGCTCCTTGTAGATTACGAGGTTGATAGGCCAAAGGTGTAAGCACAGTAATGTGTTCAGCCGATTGGTACTAATAAGCCGTGAGGCTTAATCAATTATTTTTGATTAGCAACAGATGATTAAGTACTAAAGTAATACGTTCTCAAATTGTCAAAAAAATTCCGGTGGCAATAGCGGAGGGGAAACACCTCTTCCCATCCCGAACAGAGAAGTTAAGCCCTTCAGCGCCGATGGTACTGCCTTGGAAACGAGGTGGGAGAGTAGGACGTCGCCGGGAATTATTTATAGAAAGGGAAAAGTTTAAACACTTTTCCCTTTTTTTGTTTATTGCAGAATCTGGGTCCGTTGCGAAACTCATTCCCCATGCACAAGTTTAATGAGCTATGTCCACGTAAATTCAGGAGTCTCCATGTGTAAGGGTGCAGTAATCGCGAAGTTCTCTTATCCCATCACTCTAGTTACTCTTGTTCTTAGTGTTTTGGGAGCATATTTTTCCTCCAAGCTCACCTTGCAGAGCGATCTGGCCCAACTTCTCCCCGAGAACTTTGAAAGCGTACAAGCGCTTAATCGCATGAAAGAGGAGATGGGTGGAGTCAGCAACCTCCGTGTAGTTGTGGAATGCAGTGATTACGCAGCGCTGGTTAGGTTTGCAAATGATTTTGCCGAGGCTGCCGAGGCTGATACTTTCGTGAACTATGTTGACTTCACTAACGAGGTCGGATTTTACAAACGGAATGGGTTGCTATTTCTAACCGTGGACGAGCTTGAGTCGCTGCGTCAGTCCATTGAGGACAAGGTGGCAGCGGAAAAACAGAAGCTCAATCCTCTTTTTGTAGATGATTTGTTTGGCGAAGACGATGAGGAGTCGACCGACGACTTTGCGGATCTTGAGGAGAAGTACAGAGGCAGAGAGCCAACTACATATCATACTAATGCTGACAGTACCGTCCTGGTTATCAAACTCTTCCCGAAAACGTCCGGTACGAGCCTCTCCTACGGGCAGAATATGGTCAGGAGTATTCGAAATCTGGTTGATTCCATGGTTCCGGGAAAGTACTCACCCGACTTGAACGTCTATTTGGGCGGCAGCATTAAGAATCGCATAGACGAATATAATGTCATTATCGATGATATTTTGGGGACAGCTTACTACGGCCTGGGTGGTGTTCTTTTTTTGATCATTATTTATTTTCGGAAGCTGGCTGGTGCTTTTCTGATTACGGTTTCTTTGGTAGCATCCTTGACCTGGACTTTTGGGCTGACCTATCTTGTCATTGGCAACCTGAACACCATAACCGGCTTTTTGTTCGTCATCCTCTTTGGATTGGGGATAGACTACGGTATTCATGCATTTGCGCGCTACGTCGAAAGCAGACGCAACGGCCTGGATTTGATCGAGTCCGTAAATAACCTGGTCGAACACACCGGCAGGGCCCTTACCACCACAGCCGTCACGACATCAGCTGCATTTTTTTCATTGACAATAATGGACTTTCGCGGGTTTTCCGATCTCGGATTCATATCCGGCGTAGGGATATTGTTTGCTCTGGTCGGAATGGTTGTAGTGCTGCCTGCACTTATCGTTATTTTTGACCGAATGAACTGGCTAACCGTTAAAGCCCGCGCCGAGAAGAGTTCTACTTCGGTACCGCGTTCGTTTCCGTATTCATCGGGAGTTCTTGTTTTGTCCGGACTGCTTACGGTTGCGGCAGCGTACGGCGCAACGAAGGTTGTCTTTGAGTACGATTTTACAAATTTGCGCGCCATTACGGAGGAAAGAAAACAAGTCAGCAGAAAAACCGATGGGGTTTTCGATCTGTCTGAGTCTCCCGCCGTGGTGTTAGCAAGTAGCAAAGCCGAAATAAGTGAAGTGGTGGATGCGGTGCAAGGCGTGATGGCGTCTGATACGGTTACACCGACGATTAAGACCGTTCGAACCGTCTACTCTCTTGTCCCCGAGGATCAAAAGGAGAGATTGGTCAAAATAGGGGAAATCCGCCAACTGGTGCACGAGGAAGCGGACGGAGTTCTGTCGGGTCCGGACGAGGAAAAACTCAATCGTTTTCGCCAGTACCTTGAGGTCTCTCAGCCATTCACCTGGGACGATTTTCCGGTGAAGGACAAACGGCAATTTGTTAACAAGAGAGGTGAAATCGGCAATTTCGTCTTCATCTACCCTTCGGTGGCGCTCAGAGATGGCAAAAACGCAATCGATTTTAGAGACGACGTTGGCCAAATCGTCACCGGCAACGGTAAGACTTATCACGCATCGAGCTCAAACATCATCTTAGCCGACATGTTGACTATTATGATTGGCGAGGGACGATGGGCGGTTGGTTTGACCTTCCTGGTCGTGTTTACTATCGTCTTTTTGGATTTTCGCAACATAAAGGCGACTGTGCTGATCCTGTCTCCCTTGATGCTGGGGGTCTTGTGGACGGTGGCGACCATGTATTTGTTTGACCTGAAATGGAATCTATTCAATATCGTAGTTATTCCTAGCATCATAGGAATCGGGGTGGACAACGGTGTCCACATCTATCATCGTTACACTGAGGAAGGTCCGGGATCGCTGATGCATGTCCTCAGGCATACGGGACTGGCAATTCTAATGACAACGCTCACAACAATTGTCGGTTACTCCGGCCTGGTGGCGGCACATCATCCGGGTCTAAACTCCATTGGGAAACTTGCCTTGGTGGGGATCAGTTTGACTTTCGTGACAGCGGTCGTCTTCCTGCCGGCAGCGCTGCGCTTTTTGGAAAAACGCACGGAACGGTCCGCCAGTGTACCTGCGTAGCCGGAATTTGTGTGGAATAGTTTGTCGTGGGCATGGGTAATAACTCGTGAGGGAGTCACGTGATTTTCTGATGAAATGAGTTTAATGAGTACCATGACTAATCAAAGGAGCGCTCTATGCTTCAAACAGGATTGACTAAGAATCGATATTTAGTCCTCTTCAGCTTCCTCTTGCTTTCTCTGTCGGCTTGCGCCGTCTCAACGCCGGTCAGAACATTTGAGGAGCGAACAGTTGGCCTCTATGTACAGGGTACTGCACTCTACCAGAAAGGTGAGTATATTCAGGCTATCTACTTGCTTCGCCAGGCGATTAACTTCAATCCAGAATTTGCCGAGGCACAATATGTACTAGGGCTGACCTACCTAAAACTGGAAAAACATGATGAGGCCATTGCCCTTCTATCAAAGGCGGATGAGCTCGATCCGATCACTGAGAAACCCGGATATGACAAGGCTGATATTCAATTCAACACCGGCCTGACCAATATCGGGTTGGAAAAATATGAGCTTGCCCTAAGGAACCTGGAAAACGCGATTCAATTGCGTAGTGATTTTGCCGAAGCGCATTATAATCTGGCCTATGTTGTAGAAAAACTGGACCGGAAAGCCGAGGCCTACGGTCATTTGGAAAACGCGATTAAGGCGGATTCGTCGATGGACATCGCCCATCTCGCTCTTGGTATTTTGCACAGGGACGATAATCAACTCGCTCAGGCCAAGCTGAGTTTTGAGAAAGCAATCGAGATCAACGAGGAGAGCAAGAGTGCCTTCAACGAATTGGGGAACCTCTACAGACGGCAGAAAGATTATGAAACAGCCACACGCTTCTACCGGCGTGCGACTCAGATCGATGATAAGTATGTAGACGCCTTCCTGAACATCGGATTCGTGAATATTGACCTCGAACGTTACAACAAAGCCTTGTCCGCCTTCAAACGGGTGGCTCGCATTGATTCGACCTTGCCGGAGGCATATCTGAACATGGCACAGGCGTACTATCTTAATGGCGATCCTGCCGCGGCCCTGAGCAATTACGAAAAAGTGATAAGGATCGATGCTGAGCGACCTCTGGTTCGCTACCAGATGGCACAGATTTATGTCGAGCAAGAGCAGTCGGGAAAAGCAATCCAGGCCTATCGCGATGAGATTGCGATCAATGCCGGCCACGCTCCAAGTCATTTCGACCTTGCCGTTCTGCTACATAAAACCAAGAAGACGGACGCTGCTCTTGTAGAATACTCGAGATTCCTCGAGCTTGTCCCCGAGGATGATGTCCGGGCCAAAAAGGTGAGGTCTATTCTTGAGCAACTGGAAAAACTAAACTAAATAGGGTCATTGGTGGCCAAACATCCCGGCAATTGCATCTTGTTTTTTACAACCCTGTTACATAAATTGTCTCCGTTGTTTTGCTGCTAACGGGCTGCTTGGCCGCAGCATCGTAAGGCAAGGAGTTTGTCCTTAGATTTGTCCGAATAGCGTTATTCTACTGCCGTCTTAATGCGGAGGTTATGAATGCCCTTCCTGGAAGCAAAGTACGAAAAAGCCGCAATGCTCAGGTCCAGTCGTAGACCAAAGCAACTCGCCGTCATCAACCAGGGTAGTTGCACCGGCTGCATGGTCTGCATAGATTTTTGCCCCGTAGATTGCATTGAGGTCGTCCCCGGTCCCGATCTTGACAACCCTTCTTTGCATAAACTGGTCGAGGTTGACCTGCCACGCTGCATTGGATGTACGCTTTGTGCAAAGTACTGCCCATGGGAGACGATTGAGATGCTGGCTTTCGAGGATGCCTACTCAATTGCACCCGAATGGACCCTGCGAGGGATACTAGAGCAAGTTTGGGAACGCGAACCGGTTCAAACAGAACCGGAAAAACGATCCAGGCGCCGGGACCGCGCGACAGCCTGAAAGACAGAGATAGCTCTCCGTTGGATTTACAGATACCGTTATTTTGCCGGCCAGAGCCAACTTCCACGGTCTGATATACGTGCTGCGCCTTCGTAACTCCCATGTGCTTCCACTGAAGTTGTACTAGGACCGCTATAATGCAAAAACGAAAAAGAATCTTAACAGGCGACCGCCCTACCGGCAAGTTGCACTTGGGACACTATGTCGGAACTTTGGCAAATCGCGTCCTATTACAAGACGAGTACGACGTGTGTTTGTTGGTGGCCGATTATCATATGTTGACCACCCGGAATGGCAAAGAACACATCCAGGAAGTGTCCCAAAATGCCAGAGAGTTGATTCTGGATTACTTAAGTGTAGGCATCGAACCTGACAAGACCACAATTTACATCCAGTCAATGGTACCGGAAGTGGCGGAAATATTTCTGATCTTCTCGATGCTCGTGACCGTACCGCGCTTGCAACGGGTTCCGACTTTGAAAGATGTGATGCGCGACCTCCACATCGAAAACCCATCCGCCGGGCTTCTCAATTATCCGGTCCTGCAGGCAGCGGATATTCTTATCGTACGCGCGGACCTCGTGCCCGTCGGTAAGGACCAGGAGTCTCACATCGAAGTATGTCGAGAGATCGCGCGGCGTTTCAATCAACTTTATGGCGAGGTTTTTCCAATTCCGGAGGGACTGTTTGGCGGCGATGGCGCGACGTTGGTTGGCACCGACGGCAATGCCAAAATGAGCAAGAGTCTGGACAATGCCATCTTCTTGTCTGACGATGAGCAAACCGTCCAAAAGAAAGTCATGGGAATGTACACAGATCCCACAAGGTTGCGTGCGACCGACCCCGGGCACGTTGAAGGTAATCCCGTGTTTGCTTATCACGACGCGTTCAACCCCGACACTGCCGAAGTGGAAGAGTTGAAAGAGCGATATCGCAATGGCAAGGTCGGCGACGTCGAAGTTAAGAAAAAGCTAATCGCTGCCCTCAACACATTCCTGCAGCCGATTAGAGAGCGCCGTGAAAGTTATATCGCACAAGCAGGAGTCATCGACGATATCATCCAAACCGGTACAGCCACTGTCGGTCAAGAGGCACGTGAAACCGTAAGCAAAATGCGTGAAGCTATGGGGATGAACTATTACAGCGCCTGATGAACGAATAGTAGACTGAGCCGCTAAGGATGACCTGGCCCCGCCAGACACCCGGTAAAAAGAGGAGTTTTGTCCCCACTTAACATTTGTTGCGAACTAATTGGGAAGTGAAGCACTCATGATACCCAGGAAGTTGTTCTCCCCCATCATCCGGTTCCTGCAAGCTCTCGGTTGTATTTTCCTTATTTCCGGTTGTAGTCAAAAGCTAAGCCTGCCCCAGGCCCAATCGGGGTACTCCCTCCTGTCAGATGAAGTCAAACGTCAAATCCGGACGGTTGAGAAATCAGTTGTTGGCGTGAACGCACATATCGATTACGAGGTTTTGACTTTTCAATATGATTTGCCGGCAGGCAAGGTTGTGCGAGACAGAGAGAGTCCGGTTGGGTACCGCCTAAGTGACACCGGCGGAATCGTGCGCACCCTGGATGACAAATCTCTGTCCGGCGGCGGCCTCATCCTTACCCGCCAGCATGAACCCAGCAGGTACCTGATTCTGACCAGCAGCCATCTGGTGTCGCCCAAAGACACCACGGATACACACTACGTAGATGAAAACGGAAACTCAACCGGCGTCGTTTTTCAGCGGCGGATTATTAAGCAGGTTGCTCTCTCTGTGCGCGGATCCGGAAACTGGCGGGTCAAGGCGACACTACTAGCACACGACTCCGTTGACGATATCGCTTTGATCACGGTTGCCACAGACAGAAATCTTGGTCCGGAATACCGCAATACGGTTGGCTACGACATTGATTTGGGTTGGGGCGACTGGGTCTTTATGTTTGGCTATCCGCGCGAGATCAAACAGATGACCGGCGGCTGGGTCAGTAATTCTCCCTATCGCGGTACTTTTGCAGTGGATGCTGTGGTCCGTTTTGGATTTTCGGGAGGTCCGGTTTTCGCTCTGTCCAAGCGTCGGACAGAGCTCGCGCTGGTCGGCCTGATCAAGAGTGTGCCGAGCGGAGCTCTGGAGTATATCGGTCCGGATGACTCGCTGCCGGTCGGCTATTTACTCAAGGCCGAAGATATTGGAAAGCTCACTGTTAAGCGCGAAACCATGGTAAACTACGGGTCGGTTTACTGTGTTAACCCAGGCAGTATCAGGAACTTCATGCAACGGGTTCGCCCAGCCTTGGAGCGGGAAGCGATTATACTGGACCCCGGTTTCTATTAATGACTGACAAGAGACTTTACGTCTTCGTTTACAGATGAATGCAACCCGCATGTTTGGTCTCACCAAGGACCTGATCGCTATAGACTCCACTTCCGGCAGTGAAGCCGCGATTTGTCACTTCCTGCTCGACTACCTCACGGAAATGGAAATGTCGGTGCGTGAGTTTGAGGTAAGCCCCGGCCGCAAAAACATCTTTGCCGTTTCCGATTCAGCAAATCCCCGGATCATCTTCAATACGCATATCGACACCGTCCCGGGACAATTCGGGCCTTTCGAGGATGAACAAAGAATTTACGGGCGCGGCGCATGTGATACTCACGGCGTTTTGGCCGCTCAACTGGAGGCAATTCTGGCCGTGTGCGCTGAAGGCGTACGCGACCTTGGACTTCTGTTGGTGGTTGGAGAGGAAACGACCCATGACGGTGCGATCCATGCCGGCAAGTGCGCGGATATCCGGGAACCGGAGGTCCTGATAGTGGGAGAACCGACCGAGAACCGCTTGATGGTATCGCAAAAGGGACGATTGAAAGCAGACGTAGTCGCCCTCGGCGTCACCGGCCATTCTGGTTATCCGGAGCGCTTCGATTCTGCAGTCGAGAAGCTCTGTCTCCTCCTTGACCGCGTTTGGCAGGCGCCGTGGGTAGCAAAGGAGTCAACCCAGGGCACGACCGTGAATGTAACTTTCCGCGCGAGTCGGGGTGCAGACAATCAGGTGCCTGCTGAAGCTGGCGCCCGCCTGATGTTCAGGTGTGACCGACCCTGCGAAGAGGTCAAGGACGCTCTCGTCAAACTGGTTCGGGAAGTTGAACAGAAACTGCCTCCGCGCGAGAGGGGTGAGCCGCACTTCCGACTGGCGTGGGATCCCTCACAAAACGATCCGGTGACAAATCTGCAGACCTTGCAGGGCTTCGCAACCGGAAGCGCGGCCTACAATACCGACATTGCATACTTGGGGTGGCGGAAGGCGCGTACCTTCCTGGTCGGCCCTGGTTCAATTCTGCAGGCGCACAGGGATCTATCCGATGACGATTGGTCGGGAGCGGAGTGGATTAACAAGAAAGATCAGATTGCAGGAGTAGAAATATACAAACGTCTGGTACTTGCACTTGCGCCTTCAGCAAAGTAGGTTCTTCTGTAAGCGAAGAGGGGGGAGAGCCAGAGTGTGGATGACGATCGGCCAGACTCACTCTGGCTCTTGGCTTTCAATCCCCAGAGATAATGGTAACTGCGCTGGCTTGTTGACCCTTATCTGTTTCGACTAGTTCAAACTCTACACTTTGGCCTTCCGCCAATGTGCGGTAGCCGTCTCCGCCGAGGGCAGAGTAATGAACGAAAATATCCGATCCCTCCTCGCGAGTGATGAAGCCGTATCCTTTCGAGTCATTGAACCACTTTACCGTACCTTTTTCACGTTCCGCCAATCTGTCTCACCTCCTTTCTTTATTTGGTGAACTCCCTGCTCTTAATACCTGGGTAACGAGATGCCCTTTATTTTTCGGTACATGTCGATGGCAAATGTGTCGGTCATGCCTGCGACCAGCTCGACGATGTTCATAATGCTGGTATATTTGTCGTCAAAAAGCTGTCGTCCTTCGGCAAGAAATTTGTCCGGAATCAGTTGTTTGAGCATTTTATAGCGACGTGAATCAGGAGTGAAGATAGCATTGAGAAAGGCGTCCAGCAAACCCGCCAGGACTTCAAATCCAGCAGACTCTATTTCTATGATCTCTTTCGCTTTGTAGATTTCAATTACTGAAATCTTGGAGATTTCCGCAAGTGTTTCCTGGCAGGGAAGCAAGCTGCTCAATGACCGGTCAAATCCGGCTGCCAGCATTTCAGGCATTTTTTCCACCGCCAGATCAGCCGCCTGCCAGGTCAGTTCATTGACCGCCTTCGCACGCAGGTAACCGATTTTGTCCCGCCGGTCTAAGATCATTCCATAAACCGAATCCGTCAGGGAGAAGTCGGAGCCGAGCAGGTTAACCAGCAGGTCTTGGGTTGTGTCAAAGGGGACTTTCCCGGATTTATATCCGTCCTCCAGGTCGATTATCGAATAACAAATGTCATCTGCCGCCTCAACCAGAAACGCCAGCGGATGCCGAAACCACGCCTGCGTTTCCGCCACATCTTTCTTGATAAGCCCGAGGTCGGCAGCGACTTGCGCGAATGTAGCTTTCTCGGTCTGGAAGAAGCCAAACTTCTTTTCGCTGGCGTTGTCACCGCGCCGTAGATTGGGCAGTGATTCCCTCGGATATTTTGTAAAGGCGCCGAGGGTCGCAAAGGTGAGCCCGAGACCGAAGTTTATACGTGACTGGGAAGCAGAGGTGTGTGTCAACAAACGAAACCCCGCCGCATTGCCTTCAAAATTTTGCAGGTCAGCCACTTGCTTGTCGCTCAGTCCGTCAAGAAACCCGGCAGCTTCCGGACTGCGAAAATACTCGGAAATGGCATCCTCGCCGGAGTGTCCGAACGGAGGGTTGCCAATGTCGTGTGCCAGGCACGCGGCGGCAACCACCGACTCAAAATCAGAGGCCGTTACCCCGATCTCCTCAAAAGGAGACGGGTCTGACTCGATGATGCGTTTGCCCACGATTCTGCCCAGGGAACGGCCGACGCAGGATGCCTCCAGACTGTGGGTCAGACGCGTATGAACGAAGTCGTTATCGGGGAGCGGCACAACCTGTGTCTTGCTTTGTAAGCGGCGGAAAGCTGAAGAGAACACAACCCGGTCAAAGTCGCGCTGGAACTCGCTTCTGTGCCCCGGAAGCATGTTTCTTTTGCTATGAGCGCGACTGCCCAGGCGGTTGGCGGAAAACAGGTTGGACCAGTCCACGGGCTCAACACCCCGCAGTGCGATAGTTCGTGACAATAAGCTCGGTCAATTTGCCCCGTTTTTTGGGATTGCTGTTGATGGCGCGATTGGCTTGTACTTTATTTATACAAAATCCATTTGTGCTGTAAAGCTCATGGATAAGCGTGGCATTGGAGTTAGAAAGCATCACTTTTGCTTGTTTTGCACCCAGTTTGTGACAGACCTCACTGAGCTTTTGTTGCTCCGCCTGTCCGAATCCCGTCGGCTGATACGATGTGAAGTTCGCGGTTTTAGAAACAGGCTGGTAGGGCGGATCAAAGTAAACCAGATCGTTCTTCCTGGCGCATTGCAGCACTGTCTCGAAGGATCTTTGCTCGATTTCGACTTTTTGCAGCACCTCAGACACGGCCCTGAGATTTACTTCATCACATATTTTAGGGGATTTGTAGCTGCCGAACGGCACGTTGAATTTGCCCTTGCGATTGACGCGGTAAAGGCCGTTGTAGCAAGTCTTGTTGAGGTAAATCATGCGCGCGGCCCGGTACGCCCGATCCATCTCGGCCGGTGCTTGCGCCCGTATGTCATAGAAGAAATCACGATCATGCGGGTAGCCTGCCAGTACTGTGATGAGCGTTTCGACATCATCGCGAATGGCCAGGTAAGTGTCTACCAACTCGGTATTCAAGTCCGCCAGGTAGGCCTTCTTGATCTTATTTTTCGCACGCATCAGGGCAAAAAATAATGCTCCACCGCCGACAAAAGGTTCGTGGTAGTTTTTAAAATCGGGCGGCAACCTCTTAAGAAGCTCTTTGGTAAGCTGGGTCTTGCCGCCGGCCCATTTCAGAAATGGGCGTGGTACCACCAATTGCGCCATAAAGGTAACTCAGTTTAAAACAAAGTAAAGCTTCAACCAGTCGGCAAGATCGTCGAACCAGACCGCCTTGCCGGTCGACATCAGGAATCCGCGCATATTGCTCGAGAATCCCGGACCGTCGATAACAACAATACCGGGAATTGGCCAATACTCCATATCGCTGATTGTCGCAGGAATTTTTTCTTCCGCGGAGCCACTTGTGCCTTGATATTTGCACTCAACACCAAGTACCTTGCTGGTACTCCGGTTTTTGAGAACGACATCGATTCTCCTTTTTGCACCCCAAAGCCGGCGAGCCGCGGAGACTTCCGTCTCAGTGGTGAGGTCGAGAGACCAAGCCAGCTCTACCACTTTCTGTTTGAGCTGTTCTCCCTGTCGTGGTGCTGTCGCTCGTCCCGGCATTTACCTAATCTGATCTTGCATCATTACGTCGCAACCCTCGATCGTAACTCAACCGAAGCGCGTTTGCTTCCGTGAGACAAGTGTTTGAACAATTGAACCGTTTAGGGGGCTTAGAGTCAGAGAGGAATTTAACAATGGGTAAAGCATGCAAACAATAGTGCGTGAAAACCGGTAACCTTCAAAAGACTAGAGAAAGTTAATAATTTGAATTGAATTGTCAACTGTTTTGCTGACAATCTCGTCAAGCTTTCCTGGCTGTCACTTTTGCCAGGTAGGCGCTCAGTATTTCTCGTGTCTGTCCGGAGGCCCAGATTTCGGTCACTGCGGCATCCAGGGTCTCTTTGTATTTTTGGTGATTGTCCAGGGCCGGTTGCCGCATCAGGCGTTTGGTCGCGGCAAATGACTTGGCGGGTATCTTTGTTAAATCAAGCAGGACTTTCGTAGCAGCGGGCAGCAATCGTTCGGGTGCGACCGTTTGTTCGACCAGGCCCAGTGCAGCCGCCTCTTCAGCAGCCGGGGTTTTGCCGGAGTATATCAACTGCTGGAAAACGTGCCGGGGAAGGGAGAATCGTGCTATCTCCAGCGCTATGGAGGGGAAAGGAACCCCGACCAAGAGTTCCGGAATACCGATGTTGCCGGTACCTTTCGCCATAATTTTGTAGTCACAAGCCAAGGCCAGCAGGGCACCACCGGCGAGCGCGTGACCGTTTATGGCGGCGACCAAGGGTTTTGATACGGTAAAGAGTTTCAGTAAGGCGGCGGTGAGTTTCGGTATAAACTGTTCGAGATAAGCCTGGCCCTCATTTACGACCCGAAACAGGTCGACGCCGGCTGAGAATGTAGACCTCCTGCCGGTCAGGATAGCGCCGGACGCTTGCGAGCTTTCAAACGTGGTAACCACATCGATCAACTCATGCAAAAGCTCAAGGTCCATGGCATTCACTTTGCCGTGGTCGAGTGTGATTGTGGTCAGGGAATCATTTGTCTGAACCTCGATCAACTCAAGGAACTCCGCTGGTTTTAGT
>JAJDAD010000059.1 GCA_029262055.1 Candidatus Zhuqueibacterota bacterium | reverse complement strand
GAACCCGAGAAACAACTGGCCGGCGGCACGCGGGCGATCGAAAAACAAGTCGCGCGCACGTGGAACCAATATGGCAACCTGCTCACTTTGCTGAGCCGGGCCGCGGGGATAGACACCGGCCTGTCAGTGGCTGTCCTGAACGTCGAGAGCGCCGGACACGGGTTTGCGCGGGACGGCCGTATGGTCGTGCGTTTTGAGAACCACAAATTCTGGAAATACTGGGGCAAAGACCACACTGAGCAGTTCCGCACTCACTTCAAATACAGAAATGACAAAGTTTGGTTGGGGCATCAGTTTAAGGCCGGCGCCCAGGACGAGTGGGAAAAGGTCCATACGAGCCAGAACCGGGAATGGCAGGTCCTCGATTTCGCACGCGGTTTGGATGAAGCTGCCGCTCTGAAGTCGATTAGCATGGGTGCGCCGCAAATCATGGGCTTCCATCATGCCCGGATTGGCTATCCCTCGGTGCAGGAAATGTTCGATAACTTTGATGAAGGGATTCGCTTTCACATTCTCGGATTCTTTGATTTTTTCGATGACCGTATGGTCCGTGCCCTGCAACGGCAGGATCTGGTGACCTTTGCCGGTTTCTATAACGGTACGGGCAAGGCGGAAGACTATGGCGGCAAAATTAAGCAGCAGTTTGAGGTCTTTCAAAGGCTGGCGGCCTGAGGCAACAACCACCTGGACTCAGGTACGGCAAAACATTTACCGCACTCCATACTCGATTCAGATGCAGTAAAACATTTGCTGCACTCCAAATTTGGATTCTACAAAAGGGAAATGCAACAAAGGTAGTGCACTAAAAACAAGGAGGGCAACATGGGGATCTTTAATTTGATCGGTGGTATCTTCAAGCCGGCGGCTAAACTCGTGGATAACCTGCACACCAGCGCAGAGGAAAAACTATCCCTGAAAAATGAGCTGGTCCGCATGCAAAATGATATTCAAGGCAAGGTGCTCGAGTACGAAACCAAACTGATGGAGGCACAATCCTCCGTCATCCGGGCCGAAGCGACCGGACATTCCTGGCTGCAAAGGAACTGGCGGCCGATCACGATGCTGACGTTTTTGGCTCTGATCATACTGGACAGCTTTGGCATTCTAAAATGGCGGCTCAATGAGCAGGCATGGACCCTGTTGCAGATAGGACTCGGTGGATACGTTGTCGGGCGGTCGGCAGAAAAAATCATCCCGGCCGTGGTCGGCAGAAGAAGAGACGCTGAAGAGGCGAAGGGGTAGCGTCCTTTCGCGGCAGAACCGGCTGATAACCAGGGATGAATGCCGTACGCAGTCGTAGCGGTGGACTTTACCCGAACGAAAACTGCCGTATGTGATTCGGGCGTCGCATCTTTGCGAAGCAGATTCGCGAGATTGAAGCTGCGACCGCCAAAAGAAGGAAAGGAAAATGATGCGTAACGGCAACGTGTTTTTGACGAAGCTCCTGGCGTTACTGGCAATTGCCCTGGTTTCGCAGACCGTCAACGGGCAAGACCTGGGCCCGCGCCTCCACCTGGAGCCAGAGGCCTTGTTTTTTGAGACGGTTGACAGTCATGATACCTTGCTGGTCATCAACAGCGGTGACGAAGACTTGATGGTGGATAGTGTGAAAGCTTCCACTAATTTCTTCGGCTACGGGATCGGTGTTACTACGAAAGACACTACATTCTATTGGGAGCTTCCTTCGCATTTTGATCGCATTGGCCAGTTTGAGCGGAACAAACTAGTGCTGGCCCCAAGCGATTCGGCATTTCTTATTTTCTCTGCACCGGACTTGTGCCCTATTTGTCTAGGCGGTCAATCCTCAGAGTTTTTTACTGATACGCTTCTGATCTTCACCAATGATACAACCAACAACCCCACCGAAACCCCAATGTCCGGGCAGGGTCAACTCAGCGCGGTAGAGGAAAAACCTGAGCCTGTACCGCAGGAGTTCGACTTGCAGCCAAACTATCCCAATCCTTTTAACCCGGCGACGAATATACGGTTTACCCTCAGAACCGGCGCTGAAGTCCGGCTGTCCATTTACAATCCTCTCGGTCAGGAGGTGCGGAATTTGAGTCAGGGCCGTTTCCCGGCTGGTGACCATCTCCTCGTCTGGGACGGTCTGGACGATGATGGCTTCAGGGCAGGCAATGGCGTTTACTTTTTGAGAATGACTGCCGGCTCAGGACAGGGTAAAGCCGGCTTCACAAAAACAGTGCGGATGTTGCTTTCAAAGTAGGAATTAGCAGGAACAAAGCACCGCTTGTATCACGATAAGTTAGGTAGGTATAATCACAACCGAGAAACTCGAACGGGTTCGACAAGAATGCGGAAGATGTCCGGCAATATATCGCCAACCAGGAAACACATCATCGTAAGGAGTCTTTTCAGGATGAGTTTCGACGCCTGAGCAAGAGATATGACATGGAAATTGATGAGCGTTATGTTTGGGGGTAGCCGCTGGGTGGTTTTGTGGAACCCCGTTTGGGGTTCGGTTGATAGATTCCTTTGATGCCCGGAGTGCCCGCAGGCAGGCACCCCGGGCCTTGATGTGCAACGCCTTCGGCGTAAAAAACCAGAACCGAGGGTAGAGCACTCCTGTCAGTCAGTTACAATCACAACCAAGAACCCAGAGGGGTTCGACAAAGAGGCAGCGCCCATGTCGCAACCATTAGTCCAGATCTATTTACACACCGTTTTCTCTACCAAGGACGGCCACAACTCCGGCACATGCACAAACCTTCGCTTGTGACAGAAACATGGCGTCGAAATCGATAAGCGTTGTGTTTGGAGGTTGCCGCTGGGTGGTTTTGTGGAACCCCGCTTGGGGTTCGGTTGATAGATTCCTTTGATACCCGGGGTGCCCGTAGGCAGGCACCCCGGGCTTTGATGTGCAACGCCTTCGGCGTATGAAACTGAGCAGCAAGGGCACGCCGAAGGCGTCAAACACCAGAGCCGAGGGTAGTGCGCAGCACAACCCTCGGTCACGTATAATAACAACCGGGAACCCCGAAGGGGTTCGACAAAAAGGGCAGCACCCATGCCGCAATCATTAGTCCAGGTCTACTTACACATCGTTTTCTCTACCAAACACAGACACCCCTATCTGACGGATAGAAACTTGCAAGAAAAAGTGCACGGCTACATGTCCGGTATTTGCAAGAACCTCGGTTGCACTGCGCTCAAAATTGGCGGTGTCGAAGATCACGTCCATCTTCTAACACGACACTCAAAGATTCTTGCGATTTCAGATTTTATGCGTGAACTCAAACGTTCGTCTTCAGCCTGGCTGAAGACAGAGAGTACGGAGTTGGCGTCTTTCCATTGGCAGGATGGTTATGCCGCGTTTTCAGTCAGTCCGTCGCATGTGGAAGATGTCCAGCAATATATCGCCAACCAGGAAACGCATCATCGTCGGGAGTCTTTTCAGGATGAGTTTCGACGCCTGTGCAAGAGATATGGCGTGGAAATTGATGAGCGGTATGTTTGGGGGTAACGGTGAAGTGGTTTTGTGGAAACCCGTCTGGGGTTCCTGAGGAGAGGTCCTTTGATACCCGGGGCGCCCAGAGGCAGGCACCCCGGGCTTTGATGTGCAACGCCTTCGGCGTAAGAAACTGGGCAGCAAGGCACGCCGAAGGCGTCAAACTCCAGAGCCGAGGGTAGTGCGCAGCACAACCCTCGGTCACGTATAATAACAGGCGGGAACCCCAAAGGGGTTCGACAAAAAGGGCAGCACCCATGCCGCAAGCGTTAGTCAAAGTACACACAAGGCACGAGGCGAAGTTTTGAGGGGTTGATCTATATTGTGGCTACAGTACAAAGTTCATTTGTCTGTAGAGAAACAGCTCATGTTGGCTAAAAGTCGTCGAGAAGCTCATTCCCATTCATGAAGCACAACTATTTTCTCCTACCCAATCCGTCTTTTGTCGAATGCTACTGGACCCGTTCAAAAAGGATTCCTCCTGAATGAGGGAGGTTGTTTGATTTGCACCCAATATCCAGATTCATGAATCATTCAGGCTAGCAGTTGCGCACAGCCGGCACGCTTCAGGAGTTTCTCAGCAATCACGGGAGAATTCAATCAAGCAGGAACTAGCACTGCCGGTAGACATCTGAGATGCCCTTGATTCCGGCCTCGTTCTCTTCAGCCGTTAGCGCAGGGAATGTGAGCCGGTAAAAAACGCCATCCCGCTCTTTGCCATATTTTTCCGCCATGCCCGGCGCAAAAACATGGCCCGCCGCTATCTTTACGCCTTTGGCCGCAACCGCATTGGTAAACGCTTCCTGGTCCTCTATTCCTTTGAGCCAGATCCCCATAAAGAAACCGCCGGTCAGAGCAGGTGCGGTTGAATCCGGTAAATGCGCGGCCAACGCCGCGTTGGCCGCAGCCATTCTGGGCTGGTAGAGCGCAATCAGGTTTTCCAAATGCCGGTCGTAGAAGCCTGACTGTATCAGATGGTTGATCGCCGCTTGCGTCGGGTAGTTCGGATTGAGCCTGGAGTTGCTGATCACCGGCGTCAGGCGCTGCACGACTTCTTCCGGGAAAATGCCAAAGCCACACTTGGCGCCAGGAGAAAGCGTCTTGGTGAAAGAGCCGGCGATGCAGGAAGTGTCGGGATACTTGCCGAGATCCATCGGCAGATTCTTCCGACCATCGTAACGCAGCTCATAGTACGCGATGTCCACGAGATGCAGGACATTGTGCCGGGCGCATATTTCGGCGGCGGCCATGAGGTTTTCGCGCGTGACGGTTAAACCGAGAGGATTGTGGTGATAGCCGATCTGATAAAACACTTCCACGGTACCGCTTGCCACGGCTTTTTCGAGTGCGTCCAGGTCGGCGCCCGCGTCGCTCATGGGGATGCCGACTGCTTCCTGGCCCAGCCGTTCGATGTCCATCAGCACGCGGTCGTAAGTCAGGGCATCGGTTGCGATCTTGCTGCCTCTGGGAAACGATTTAAACAGGAATGAGATGGTCTCCATGCCGCCGTTGGTGCACACGACCTGCTTGAGTGGATCGCCTGGCGCCCCGAATCTCTTACCGAGTGTCTGCTTAAGCGCATGAAACCCGAGAAAATCGGAAACGCCGGGACTCTGGTACTGGATCAACTTGCCGGACTGTTCGGAGAGAACGGCTGGATAGGCTTTGGCCAACTCCTGCGCCACCGGCACGAGCGCTTCATCCGCTGGAACTCCGCGCAAAAAATTAACGTTCATCGCTTCCCCCATTGTTGAGTGAACTCAATCCTCCAGTCGCTTAACGATTACCACCGAGGAATCATCTTCCCAGACAGTGTGGTTGCCATAACTGTCGAGTGTATCAAAAATAAGCTGTAGTATCTCCTCGGGAGATTTTTCCTGATGTGCTTGCACCAGTCTATGCAGTCGCTCGATACCGTACGCCTCCTCCTGTGCGTCTTCCCGCTCATAGATGCCGTCGCTGAACAAAACCAGGATCGAGCCGGGTTTCATGTGCGCAAAAGACCGGTGCAGCGTAATCTCGGGTAGCGCGCCCAGGATGAGGCCGGTTGCGTTGAGGGTTTGCACCTCGTCTCCGTCAACCACAAAAGGGGCCGGGTGTCCGGCATTGACAAAGATCAAATGGCCGTCGCGCTCAATTTCTCCATAAAAGAGAGAGACGAAACGCGAGGAATAGGTACTACGGTAGATAACCGAATTCAGTTTTTTCAGGCTGTGCACCATTTTGAACTGACGCGCGATCCCCATTCGCAGCCCGATCACGCAATCGCGGACCAGCAAGGCTGCCGGCAGTCCGTGACCGCTGGCGTCGCCGATGGCCAAGCCAAATATTTCCTGATCATCGCTTTCGAAGAAATCGTAGAAATCGCCACCAACAATTTCGGTTGGGCTCGACCGGGCTGCAACTTCATAGCCCGGGATTGGTGGGGCATTTTGCGGCAAAAGACTGCGCTGAATTTGTGCCGCTTGCTCCAGTTCAGTATGGATGGCCTCTGAAAAAAGGCGGTAATTCAATGCACTTCTGATAGCATTTAGGGAGAAGATAACCTCTTCCCGCTCCCAGCCTGCGTATAATTCAAACACAGCAATCCAGCGGCCCTCCGGGCTGCGAATCAGCATGGCCGCCGGTACTGCATACTCTTCCTGCCCTTCGGTGTCCGGATCGATGGTGAGGTTTTCACGGTCATAGATGAAGCTGCCATGCTTCAGCACCTGCTTGACAGCATCCGAGTCGGTCGAAATCCGGCGGGTGAATTTCCGCGTCCGGTTTTTGAATTTGTTAACCAAAACAAACTCGTCGCCACGGTCTTCATAGAGCCTCATACTGGCGATATGCAACGTGTCGGCAAAACACTTGTAGATTTCTTCAAGAATTGAGCAGACAAACCCTTCTTTGGTCGTGGTGCTACTTATTTTCTGCAGTAGCTGGTCGAAGTCACGATAGAATTTTTTCGGATCTACCATTTATAATAACTTGGTTAAAGTGGTTGGCGCCGTTTAAGAACGACAATGTATTAACTGGACCTGAAAATTACAACCTGGTTTTTGGCCGGCGGTCTCCCTGGTACATTCCGATATAGTAAAGCCCGGCACACGATGGGCCGGGCCTTTGCAATCAGGTGACGGAAAAACCGCTCTGTGCTTACTACCTCCCGAGGCGCTCCTGCGTGGTTTTCGCAACCAGGCCGGCGAGAAAGAGCATTCCGATCAGGTTCGGGATTGCCATCAAAGCGTTGCCGATGTTTCCCAAACTCCAAACGATGTTCAGGTATTTCAGGCTTTGCCCGGCCAGAGGGGTCAGGACCGCACCGAAAAACAGGAAAATGATAAAGACATATCGAAACGGCATGATGACTTTGTCACCGCCGAGATACTCCACGCATTTTTCGCCGTAGTAAGACCAACCGAGAAGGGTGGTATAACCGAAAATAAAGGAAGCGATGGCGATTACCGCCCCCCCGATTCCGAACGGAATGACCGAATCGAAGGCCGTCTGCGTCACCAGGATGCTGGTGATGTTGTCGCTCGCGTCCAATCCCTGCCAGGCCTGCGTGTGCACATAAGCGCCGGTCAACACGATGGTCAGGGTGGTCATGGTATTCACAAAAATGGAATCGATAAAGACACCGGTCATGGCGATCAGGCCGTTGTTGGTCGGCTCCTCCGAGCTGGAAGCGCCCTGGGCAATTGCGGCGGAGCCCAGTCCCGCCTCATTCGAAAGCAGGCCGCGGCTAACCCCGCTCTGGATTGCGATTCCGACTGATGCGCCCACCAGCGGGCGCAGGCCGAAGGCAGACTCAAAGATAACGGTAAAGGCTGCCGGTATCTGATCGAAATTCGCAATAATGATCCAGAGCGCAAAGAACACGTAGAAGGCAATCATTGCAGGCACTAGCTTTTCCGACACATGCCCGATTTTCTTTATTCCGCCGATGATAACCATGCCGACCAAAACCGCAATAACCGCCCCGATCACCAGGTAGTACAGCATCGGCGCCTGCTGCGAGACGCTGCCGTCATGAAAAACCTGGTTCATGGTATTCGCCAGGGATGCGGTCATGGAATTGGACTGGGCCATATTGCCGGTGCCGATCAGGCAGGCAATGGCGCCGCAAACCGCAAAAGTCGCCCCCAGAAATCTGCCCAGTGACTTATTTTTCAATCCGTTTTTCACATAGTACATGGGCCCGCCGGCCATGGTCCCGTTCGGGGCCACTTCCCGAAATTTTACTCCCAAAAATCCTTCGGCGTACTTGGTGGCCATGCCGAAAATTGCCGCGATCCACATGTAAACCGGTGCGCCCGGCCCACCGATGGCGATGGCGGTAGCAACTCCGGCGATGTTGCCGTTGCCGACCGTTGCCGCCAGCGCCGTCATCAAGGCCGCGAAGGGGGAGATGTCACCCTTGCCCTTTTCCGAACGGGATTCCTTTGCAAAGAGCAATTTTATCGAAGTCGTAAAATGCCTGAATTGCAAGCCTCTGGTTTTGACGGTCAGGAAGATGCCAGTGCCGAGTAGCAGAGCGATCATCTCTTTGCCGAAGAGTGTGTTATCGATGGTAGTCGCCCAGTACAGAAACCTGTCAAAGAATCCGTCACCCATTTGCTAATCCTCTCTTTTGTGAAAACGAAGTGAATTGGGAATGTGTCGGGTAGGGAAAGTTTGGAATGAAGTTAACAAAATTTTAACTTATGTCAAGGGCTTGTTGCGCGCCCCTACCTCCTACCCTTGACTTAGATCGAGCGCTTTTCTACATTTGCGCAATGAGGGCACACATTTTTATTGCACCACGCTGAAGCCGAAAGGGCCCCAATGGATGTTCTGCAAAAGATCCAGTTCGTCAAAGCTGCATACGATCGCTTCGAAAGGTACAACCCCTTTGTCTTTTTCTTCGGGGGATTCACCTGGGACAGTTTTACCCTGCGTCGCATCGACCAGTTGTTCGACAACATTCTCCTGTTGACTTATCTGTTGTCTTTGGGGGTCCTGGTGGCATTGACAGTCCTGGTCGAGCACGGCAGGATTCGGAGTCAGCACATTTTGAAGCACAGAAAGTGGCTGCCGCTGGCGCTGCAGTTTTTTCTGGGAGGATTGTTTAGCGCGTATGTTATTTTCTATTTTCAAAGCACGTCGCTGACCAAGACGTCTTTGTTTCTCGGTCTTCTGGTTTTGCTGCTGGTAGCAAACGAGTTTCTTGAAAACAGGCTGTCCAACCCTTTCCTCCTGCTTGGCCTCTATTTTCTGGCCAGTTTTTCGTTCTTCATCTTCTTTGTTCCCATCCTCGCAAAGGCTCTCAACATTTTCACTTTTCTGTCCGGCGGATTCCTGAGCCTGGCCCTGACCGGGGGGCTCGTTTGGGTCTTTTACCACCAGGGGATTCTTGCGTCATCCCGGAACCTGGCGCTTGCGGTAGGGATTGTCGTTTCGCTGTTCGGGCTGATCAATATCTTCTACTTCCTGAATTTGATTCCGCCGGTGCCGTTGTCTCTGAAATTTGGCGGCATCTACCATCAGGCCCAACGCCTGGCGGCTGATAACACTTTCAAGCTGCGCTACGAAAAAGGCGAGTGGTACGAGTTTCTGAAGCGGTCTGACAGCGTATTCCACTATTCTGAAGGGGACACGGTCTCCTGCTTCACGGCTGTTTTTGCGCCGACCAGGCTGACACAGAAGATTTCGCACCACTGGCAGAAGTACGTGCCGGCCAACAAACGTTGGCAGACCACCGACAGACTGGCGTTTCAAATCATCGGGTACCGTGACAGCGGTTACCGGGGACTGACGCGCAAATTAAATGTAACTCCCGGCAAATGGCGCGTAGATATTGAAACGGCGGAAGGCGCATTGCTGGGCAGGATTGGCTTTAAGATTGCGCCTGCCGAAGACAACATAACGCTCGACACAATTTACAAATAGGAGGGGGAATGGCCTCAGGAAAGCTGAGAAGAAGTACAAAAAACAAGTATATCGCCGGGGTGGCGGGAGGAGTTTCGGAATGGCTCGGTATCTCGAGTTTTTGGATCAGGTTGCTGTGGGTCGTTCTGTTGCTGCCCGGCGGCTTGCCGGGGATCATTCCGTACGTGATTTGCTGGGTCATTATTCCGAAAGCAGGGCGCTGATGCGGGACACGGAATGCAAGGCGCCTCCCATAAAAGTCAGCGCGCATGGCTGAGTCGCTCGAGTTACTTGCTCTGGTTATCGTCGGTGCCCTCGCGGGCTTTCTCAACGTCACTGCCGGCGGCGGTTCGCTGTTGACATTGCCCTTCCTGATTTTCCTGGGACTGCCGGCCGGGGTTGCCAACGGCACGAACCGCATCGCCATTTTGGCACAGAATATCTTTGCAACGGCGCGCTTCCATCACTTTGATGTTATTCCGCGCGGGCTGATATTGGCCACGACCTTGCCTGCCATAGCAGGCGCGCTGGTGGGGGCCCAGCTTGCTATCGAAATAGACGAGCTGCTGTTTAAGCGTGTACTCGCTGTCGTGATGGTCGGGGTTGCCGGTTTCATGTTTTTTGGAAGAAAGCCCCGGCAATTGCCGCAGGAAGAAACCCGGGCGAACGGCTGGAAGTTGTTGGCGGTGATTGTCAGTTTTTTTGTAATCGGCATATACGGCGGATTCATTCAAGGTGGCATCGGCTTTCTGCTGATCACAGCTTTGACCCTTACCGGCTACGATTTGGTCAAGACCAACGCCTTGAAGGTTCTGATCGTGCTGGTCTATACGCCCTTCGCCCTGGCCATTTTTATTTGGAATGGCCAGGTCGATTTTGCCAGGGGAATCATGCTGGCTGCCGGGAATGCTACGGGCGCCTGGTTTGCAAGCCGAGTGGTAGTGGAAAAGGGACACGCGTTCCTGCGCTGGATCGTCATGTTCGCTATTTTGGGGTTTGCAATTAAACTGCTTTGGTGAAACCGGAAAGGTGAAAGGGCGAGTTTAGAACGGAAGGGCTGTGGCAAGATGGGGCGAAATCGCGGACCCAAAATCCTGCAGGCCGGCGAAAGAGGTGGGAAATGTTGCAGAGGACGAGCCCGGCGCTGTCAGCCGGACAAACGCCGCGTCCGTGGGTTTTCTGATAAGTGCATTGCGGGCCAGATCGAGTTTTACGTCAAGTTCCCGGGCCAGATATCCTGACCGGGTTTGGTACCAATAGAGCATGCTTTCGGTTTGCTTACCGTTTGATATCGTGGCAAAATTGACCCTGTTGGAATTCGCCGGTCTGTGACCGTTGGCGGCAGTACTCACGGACCGGACTTCATTCGAAAGTACGTTCCAGCCGCTGCCGGGAAGACAATGCAGCGGAGAGTGCGGTTGCGCGCCGTACTTTTGGCTGGCCCAATAACCGACAAATAGCCAGACTTCCTCCCCGCTGCTGTTGGCGTAGCGCCGGAAGAATGTCTGATCTGCTTTCAACTCGTTCAGAACATTGTCATCGAAAAAGAAGTCCTGCCCGGCCCAATCACCGACCTGGTCAGGCAAGGCTGCGAGGCTGACCGACCGGGGGCTTTCTATCCGCTGATAACGGAGAAAGTAGCTGTAGATGGCCGTACCCAGGATCAGAACGAACGTGACCCAGTATTGTCTGCGCCTAATGCTCATCCTGGTGTCGCCCGGAGTAGCCGGTTCGTAGGCCTGACTTTTTCCAGAAGCCAATGCACCAGCAGAAAGGATGTGAGCCCGACCATAAATACCAGCACGCCGGAAAAGTCGTGCAGAAACCCCTCCGCAAACTCGTGGGAAATGAACAGGGCCCCGAGCGAGGTCACCAGCAACCTGATGATGTTGGCTGCGATTGCGATCGGGACCGCGAGTGCGAACAGGAACAGTTTTCGGAATGCGCCGCCCGGGCTTATGTAGGCAAACAACGCCGCCAGAGCGGATAGCACGATCATCGACCGCAGACCGCTACACGCCTCGATCACCTCCAGTGAGTAGCCCGGCAGGTGCAACAGATTCCCTTGTCGCAAGGCCGGCACACCGGCAGAGGTGACAATCGCATGCGTCATTTCTGTCGAAAACAACTGCAGCGGGAAAGTCAACGTTCGAAACAACGTATACGGCAAGGGAATGGCAAAGATAATGAAAACGATGGGGAACCAGACATGCCGCACGACCTGCCAACCCCAAAGATAAAGCACAGCGCCGAGCAAGACCGGAATGAGCGAAAACCGGACTGTGTACCACTCAGCCGCAGCCGTGCCCAGGATGTTGAGCACAAGGCCGGCGATCAACACGAATAACCCCAAGAGATTCGACTCCCTGTTGGCGGAGCGAATCTCTTCCCGCTTCAGCCAGAGCAGGTAGGCCGAAATGACGGGAATGAGAAAGCCGTGCGAGTAGTTGTCGTCGTGGGACCAGTCGTAGAGGAACTCTCTAATGGCCGGGAGAAAGAGAAGCGCAAGCAAAAGTCCCAGGAGGCTCGAAGCCAGGTAGTGGCTGAGGTTCAGCTTCGGGAGGGAATTGGTTTGATGCGTCTTGATAGAATCCTCAGAGTATCCGGGTTTAGAAGAACAGATCGAGTCTAATCATCGCAATTTACTTTGAATTTCCGCATGTGTCATGTGAGCATCAACGTAGACACTCTATGTTCATCGAGCAAGATTCACAATCTCACGGTTAAATATGGCTATTGTTGGAACTCTGGAATAGCCCTACAGCAATCTTTTCGGTCACTGGTTTGTGGTGATCGCCAGAAACCAAAGAGGCGGAGCAGGTATTAATCAATTACAGTTATCCTTAAAAGACCGCAAAGACAATTCCAGACCCACGGTCGTGCCTAACAAGTGCGCAAAGTCACTCTTGCCAGCTAGATGCAAGTCAACGATTTGTCTCAGCTCATCCATGTCAAAAACACCTCTTTCAGCCAACTCCTTACTAAACAAAATCTCTTCCATATGGTTTTTGAAGGAGGCGCGGTACCAAGACTGGAATTCGGTATAGTGCCTGAACCCCATGAAACTGACGCGTTTCATGGCGACGTTGATCTTGTCGGCTATGAATAAACGCAATGCGCTGGCGTCGAGCGGTGCACCGGTGTTAGCATCCGGAACTTTCATGAGCTCTGGCATGTGCTTGCGAACCAGGCAATGATGGACCTCTCCTCTCAGACGCTGATTCAGTGGCAGCTTGAACAGCACCCGCATGAAATCCTCATCCACATAGGGCATTCGGACTTCGATACAAGTTCTAAAGATCTCTAATGATGGTACTACCTGACGTCTGATGTGCTCTCTGACATAATAATATAAGCACACGTCTGGCGGTGTCAAATCGTTGACAACATGGCCGCACGACGTTTGCAGAGATTCGAGGGCACTATCTTTGGTCCTGTTATAAAAGTCAGGGGTAAACAGCTTTCCGGCCTTAGTACCCCTCCCAACCAGGTTCGCACTGTTGAAAATGTAATCGAGGACGCTTTTGCCCTTGGCGAAGGACCTGACTTCAGGGTAAACCATTACCGGGTAGGCCATGGCAGCTTTTGCCACTTCCCCGCCATGACCCCTGAGCAGTATCTTGAAATCAGCACCCATGAAGTATTCAAGCGCTCTGACTTCGGTCGATTCGTGTGGATGATAAAAACCGTCGCTGAGCCAGACCATTTGTTGCGCCATATTCTTATAATCTTTCAAATGACTCTGATCCAACGGGACGAATTCATGGACGGTCTTCGCAGCTCGTGACATGGCGGAGGCCAACTTTTGGTCCGCACACCCGGGCAAGCCAAGCGTGTATGTATTTATTCCCTCGGCATCTATCCCCATGCCTGCCAAAATGCCCCTGGAATCAAGGCCACCGGAAAGAGAGAGCCCTAACTGTTCTGTGTTGCGTGAGCGGTTCCTGATGGACTCGACCAATTGCAGGGTCACATCATCCATACTGACGCTTTCATCCGGTTCCCCGAAAAGACTCTCAAGCCGCCAGTACTCATCAACCGCTGAGCTTCCAGCCCGGATATCGTATGTCAAGACCGCGCCCGGCTTGAGCAGTTTGACCTCGGTAAACAGTGTTTTGTCACCTAGCACTTGACCGTAGTGAAGAAAATCGGCAACACTCTTATCGTCAATAGTCCTTGTCATGCCAGGCGCCTGCAGCAGTGCCTTAACTTCCCCGGCAAACCAGATACTTTGTTCCAATAATGTGTAGTACAGGGGTTGCAGTCCGAACTTGTCGGAAAACAACTTGACCTGCATGTTCCGTGCATCATGAATGGCGAAGTGGAAGATCCCGCTAAGCTCGGAGACAAAACTATCCCCGCACTCGCAATACTTTTTTAGTGCGTACTCGGGATCCGATACGGGCCTGGGATTGTTGTACAATTCTCCGTGAAAGACAATCGTGACATCACAGTCAGGATCGTGCATCGGTTGTGCAACATCATTTAGAATTGGCAGGTAAACCCTGCCGAAACCGAATCGTTGGTCTTCACCCACAGATTGGCACATCTTGTGACGTTCGGACTGCTGCATGGCCTGGCACATTTTTCCCATGCCGGCAACAAAAGCGTCGCCACTGCCCCGGCAACATGCGCCGTAGATTCCGGGCATTAGCTTTCCCCGCTACATAACAACTGCTGATACATTTCTTCATATTCTCGTGCCATTCTGTTGGCGGAGAAGTGCTTATGGATATGCTCTCTCCCCTTGGCCGCTAATGTTTTGGACAGCTTGCTCTCACTCAGAACACGTTCGCAACGATTCGCTAGTGCCCGGGTGTCACCAAATGCCGCAAGCAAACCGGTCTTTTCATGCTGCACTAGTTGGTTCACACCAGGGATGTCGTAAGCAACCACCGGTACTTCCAGTGCCATTGCTTCCATCATGGCCCGTGGAATGCCTTCAAGAGAGGACGTCATGCAAAACAGATCGCATGCCTGCACCACCTTCAGCCGATCTTTGCGGTAGCCCAGAAAGTGGATAGCACGCCCGCAAGACAATCTACTGGCGAATTCCTCCAAGTACGTTCGCTGTGGACCTTCGCCGATCAGTAAGAGGGTTAACTTGGGATCCTCCTGGTGGAGCGAATCGAAGGCCTTAATCAAGTCCGTGAGATTCTTCCTGGGCGCCAACTGGCCAGCGTAGACGATTTTCTTAGCTCTGCCATTGGCACTGCCAGCAGAACTCGGCCGACGACTGTGTAGGTGGTCCGTTTCATTCAGATCGGTACCATTGCCGATTAGTCGTATCTTTTCGGCGGGAACGCCCGCTTGCTTCAGATTATCTCTCAAGTCGTCAGAAAGCGGCGCGATACAATTGAAATACTTCAACGTGAAAATCCCTAGCCGGATAAAGGCCTGCAACTTCTTGTCTTTCGAGTTTTCAAAACCGTGAGGCGTTGTAATGCAGGGTATTCTGGTTAGTCGGGCAGCTATCAGGCCGATGATGTCCGACTTGTAGCCATGCGTATGAATGATATCGATGTTATTTTCGCAGACAACGCGCCAGAGACCGAAAATACTCATTGGGTCAAAACGACCTGACATACTGATCTTATGAGTTGGGAGGTCCAGAGAAGCGAATTCAGTACACACATCAAGATTCTGACCCGGTGATTCATCAGTAACAGCAAGATGGAAGCTACAGAGGGAAGGATCGATATGCTTTGTCAATGCCAGAATCCAGCGCTCCGCACCGTAGAGACCGGTAGGGCAAATGAACTGCAGGACATTGATTCTTCTGCTCATACTGCCTGCACGAACTTCCGCTTTCGGACCAGCCGGGCGGGATTGCCAGCTATCACAGAGAAATCATCGACATCTGTAGTCACCACTGATCCGGCACCGACGACGCACTTTCTGCCCACGTTTGCCATAATCAATGCTCCGTTGCCAATCCAAGTATCCTCTCCAATCACCACCTTTTTATAGGTTCCACCTTGCTCTCTCATTGGCTTGTCCAGATCGTCAAAGCTGTGCTGACACCTGCCACTCATGACATGGACACTACTTCCCAAGGTGCAATAATCCTCTATTCTGCACATACCGATGTTACTGCTTGGACCTATGTACACACTTTTTCCCACTTCTGTATCTACCTGTGAAAATAAGACCCCAAACATGATTGCACAATCCGCGTCACACTTTGTCATGGTTAACCGGTAGAAGTTTTTCCGGATGTAGCTTCCTGCTTTCCCGGGTAAAAGGCTTAACAACTGAGAGCAGGACCAAAAGGCGCTGTCCTTTTCTCCAACGCAACTTGTGATCAAATAGAATACGTAGAGCGGACCTACAAAGATGAAGCTTATTGTGTCCAAGAGCCTTCGCATGGAGTTATCAATTACTCTCTATGGCGCCAATGTCGCAAACTCTGCCATTCGGCCTGGGGTTGCCATTGAAATCATCTGTTACTTCCGGCAAATAATACGCCTTGTCAACCGCAGCAGTTGCTGACCCGGTTAACTGTAAATTTCCGGCAGCGACATTGACAAACCAGCCATCCTCAGCATTGGTTACATTACCTCCGAGTCTAGCCTGCCCGTCATCGCGCTGAAAAATGCGGAGGTTGGTAAGGTTATTGCTGATCTTACCATTACTCTGCGGAAAGCGATACTCAATTGCCCAGTTCACCGATGAACTGTTGATATAGACCGTATTGTGATAACATCCGAAATCACGCGCCCGGTTGAATTCGATGCCTGTGTCGCCATCTGACATTCTGGCGATGACATTATTACGCACGATGCCTCCCTGATGGTCATAACGCGTTTCGTTGTTTCGGCTGTATTTTGTTCCCGGACCGGCAGGGTTGCCGAACGCAATACCTTTGTCGCATTCCAGGATCAAGTTTCTCTCAACTATCGTATTAATGCAATTCTTCCAACACAAAATAGCTGCTCCCCCCAATTGACCCGGCGGCCCTTTGATTCGAACAAACTCGTTGTCGCGAATCACCCAATCCTTGCCAGCCAGAATGTCGATGCCGTTGGTATAGCCCGAGGGCGCATTCTCAGTATACTCCATCCGGGAACAAGCCAGCAAACCGCCGTCCGAGTATCTCCGCTCGGACAGAGGAGAAGAACCCGCACTGACCTTTATCAACTGCTGGCCACAATCGATGATATGAATGTTATGCAAGACAGGTCGCATCGCACCGGTCTCGCCATGAACTTGAATTCCATGGTTTCTTACCCAGCCGATCGTGAGGTCGGCAATGACAACATCCGAAGCAGATAACTGAATGATATGGGTGGGTCCCGCGCCAGTCATACCTTTCCCTGTTAAGATGACTTTGCTTCTGTTGCCACTCTTGCTGCGAATGACAACGCCATCGTTGTTGAAGTACAAGGGTCTGGTGAGCGGATAAATACCGTCTGATAGCAAGATAGTCGTTCCCGGGCCAGCTCTCCCTACCGAATCTTCCAATTCGTGCACCGAAGTGACCGAGATAATGCTTCCGGTGGTTATGGCACGCCGGTCACACTCCTTCTGCGGCAGCGACCAGACGTTAACGAACCACAACCAGAGCAGCACGCTCTGCCACATAAGATAATATCTTGCTGTCAAATGATTGTGTTTCAAATTCCTCGTGCACAGACGGTTGATTTGCTATAAACTCCTTTATGGGAGCGCACCGAACTTGGGAGCCAAACGGCCTGATCCAGTATTTTCTACCACAAACCCACTGCCTGCGGTGAAGACTGAGCAGCGGCGGCGGTGGCTGAACTTTTGTAGTGGTAGACTAACAACGTCCTATCCCGTGGACCAGTATGGGCTTCGAATTCGCCTGTTAGGGTACAGTGGTCAGCAAACCATTCCCTCCACTCCGGCGACAGATGAGTTGATTTAACGACAAACCACTGGTCACGTAACCGCTTGGCCTCCGCACGTGGCTGCGCCGGTAGCCTTTCAACAAGCGGGTGCCCCATGGTTTCGGCAGGATTAACGCCAAGGTAGTAGGCCGTAACCCCCGGCACAGTGGCAAAGATATCGGGATTGTCCCCAGACTCTATCTCTATATTCGCAGCCCGTTGCAAATACTCAGTTGCGTCTTGCCAGCGGGGACGATCCCCATACATGTCGGTAAAATAACCGGTCAGGAAGAACGTATAGTACGCCAGGGCAGCAATGCTTAGAGAAACAGAGATGGCTTTTCGACCGCTTTTATGAATTGTTACCAGACTAATGGCTGCCAGAACGGTCAGTGCGAAGAGGGAAATCATGGCGTAATACCAGTTCACAGTGACAGTATTGACCACCGAACTCCCTATTGCAATAAGAGTGAGCGAAGCAATCGGAAAGACGCCAACCATCAAGAAAAAGATGACGATTCGTCTTGCTAGCTTGTGGTCCAGAAACGCCGCGGCAATAGCAAGCCCGATAACCGGAAGTCCAAAATAGGCTCCACATCTGAGTAGGAACTGTAAAGCTGTAGGCGCGCGGGCAATTATCCCTCCTTGATCTCCAAGCGATACCTGCAGTTCAAGTTGCTCAAAAAAGTTAAAGGCGAACAATCCCAGCACGACCAACAGACCGATGCCATATACCAAATACCCCCTATCATGATAGGCGCCACCCGTCTCTCCTCTGAGTTTCATGAGTAGAACGAAACCGAAAAAAACCGGAACCAGTAGCACTGCAGTATGGTGGGTGAGCAGTGCCAGGCCTAAGGCCAGATTGGAAAGGACCAAGAAGCGATACCTTCCGGTTTCAAAACCCTTGAGAAACCAGAAGATACTCATGAGCTGGAAAACAACTACCATTGTATAGTACCGGATGGACTGCGACCAAAACAGGTGGCCGAGGTTGATCGCGATGAGCAGCGCGGCCAAAAGGGCTGCTTCACGGGAAACCAGCCGGCGAAAGCAGATATAGGTCAGCCAAACAGCCAAAATGCCCATGATTGCAGGCAAAGCTCGTCCTGCGTCAACTGCAATCCCCGTGAAATCATAAATCCATTTGAGGGCCATAAAGAAGATCGGAAAGGAGCTCGGAAAGGGCTTACTTAAATGTTGTGAAAAATAGATAGTTGTCTCTTCGTCCTCCCACAGGCTCCAGTCTGCCAGCCTCCAGAACCGAAGACCTGCTGCAATTACGAGAATTAGAACAATTGCCCACTTCGAACGCATCAATTCCACGCCCTTTTGTCTAACGACGTTCGTAACGGAAATTATGCGCAAGCTTCTAGATTGGGACGAATCAGCCAACACTAATTACCATATTTCAAAGGTTTGACGACTGTCTGCCACGCTAAGGAGAAACCATTGAAGATGTGGTTCTGCAGTTCCTCCATTGAGCGGATATTGCGAAGCCTATTGACTACGTAGGATGGACGCAAATAGAATTGTCGAACTGCGTGATTTCGGAATTCATAAACCTCTTTAGCAGAGAGGTATGATGTTGAAAAAACCGGAACGGATCGAGAAGAGTCAAGAATGGCGGGCGCATCGGGGTTCAGGCCTCCGCCATCGATCAGTTCTCGCCGCAGTTGGGTCGCCGGCTGAGGACTGGCCATATTAAAAGAGCAAAAGGTCGGTTCAATCTCAAGCGCCAGAGCCAGGGTTTTTTGCAGACTTTCTCTGGTCTCGTCCGGGAGGCCTAGTACGAAGGTGGCGAGTGTTGAAATGTCAAGTTCCTTCGCACTTTGAAAGGCTCGCCGAATCTGTTCGATTGTAATGTCTTTTTCGTATCTGTCCAGCAACGCCTGGCTGCCAGACTCAACTCCGAATTCAATCAGTTCGCATCCCGCGCGTCTCATCAAAGACATCAATTCATGATCCATGAGGTCCACCCGTGAGAGGCAGTCCCAGGTAAAGTCAAACCCCGCATCGATCATCCCCTCAAGAAGCGTCATAGTCTGCTTTCGGTGTACCGCAAAGGTCCAGTCGGCAAAATGCACCTGACGTATCCCCATATTTCGAATAACCTCCAAGTTCCTCAATACATCATCTGCTTCACGGGCACGATAAGCTGTTCGTGCAAATGGACAGAATGAGCAGCCGTAAGGACAGTTACTCGATGCCAGGACCGTTGCGTAAGGGTGATACCGGTTATGCGGTAGCCGATACTGCTTTAGTGGAAACAGATCATATCTTGGCGGCGGAACGCTGAAAAGCTTTTGCTTGTCCCTGGCCGGGATTCTGCGGACCTTGGTGCCAGTCCGGACCATCATGTTTTCGGCTTTGTCGAGATTGCCCTGCAAGTAGGAATGCACTCCATGCGTGACGAAATCCAGCAAACAGGCGTCTAGTGCAGGGTGTTTTCTGAGCAGCTCCTCACCCTGTTCACGCAAAATATCTCCGATACCAATCGCTACTTTTGCGCCTCGCCTTTTTGTCTCCTCGACGAACGCAATGTCCTCGTCGAATGAATCGCAGCCCGTGAGAAAGATGACGGCGTCCGGACTGAATTCATCGATGCGCGCATGGGCCTTTTCGATACTCAGGCCTTCGGCAACCGCGTCGAGAACGGCCATCTCATAACCGTCAGCATGGAGGCACCCGGATAGGCAGAGCAAGTCGAGCGGCTGCCAGTAATAGGTTCCTTTCGAAAGATGGCTACAGAATTGATCCCGGATGTAGAGGCCATCAAAAGGAGGGTTTAGGAGTAAAATCTTTTCTATTCTAACTTTCCGCATGCCTGCAACCCCTGTTTCAAATATTCCATATTGGGCTCTGTCATCAACCCCCCTGAGGCACCAGCCGCTCCTCGATTTCTCTTTGGGGCGCTCCTTCTTCGGCGTACTCCTCCTCAGTGTTTATTGACCACACGTCGAAACTCGTCCCCTCTTGCATATTTTGAACGGAAAGCATCGCAGTCATCATCGAATGATCTTGACTGTTGTAGTTATGCAGTCCGCCCCGGCCCGCTGGGAATACATTCTTGAAATATGAATTGAAGTAGGTCTTTAGCGTCTGCCGGTTTTTGAGATATTCGCCATCATACACAGGGTAGGCATTGAGTATGCGACAAACATAACCGTCGAAGCAGTCCGCTGCCCTGGCAAGGCCGACTTTTTCCAGCTCCGCTGCTGCCATACTGATCAGCTTCTCATCATTCATTTGCCAGAGGTCATCGCCCCGGTTGCAAAAATACTCCATGCCTAAACATGTTTTCGCCTGGTCCGGCACCATGTCCTTACTCCAGTTCTTGTAATTTTGGATGCGGCCCGCACGCACCTCGGGATCATGGATATAGATCCAGTTATCCGGAAACAGGTCTGGGTGATCGACCATGAGCGCGACAATCAGGAAATCCCGGTATATCAAAGAATTCCCGGCGTAAATCACATCAGAAGGTGGCGACGGCACCAGGGCATTTACAAAATCTTTCAGGGGCATGGTGGAGTAAAAATGGGAGCCTTTGTATATGCAACCGTCTTGTGTTTCGACCGATGTCATCTCCCCGCCTTTATGGTTCATTTTCACAACTGTCTTGTCGCACTCAATCTTGTTACCGGCTGCCTGTACTCTGTCAAGCACCGACTCCCACAATTGGCCCGGACCTAGCCTCGGATAGGTGAAATATTTGATCAGAGTTTTGATTTCACTGTTATGCTCAGGTGGGAATAATGCATTTCTTACCGCACCCAGAAGAGATAATCCGCGAATCCTTTGCGCCGCAAAATCCTTGCTGATGGCTGTACAGGGAATCCCCCAGACTTTCTCCGTGTAAGTCTTAAAAAAAGTCTTATAGAGTTGGTAGCCAAACCGGTTGACGATCCAGTCTTCGAAAGAGACTTCTTGCTTGCGCGAAAATATCTGCGCGTATAGGTAACTCAGACCAATGTACAACGACCGCCCCAGACCCAGGCCCAAAAGTGTTTGCTTAAGTGCAATGGGATATGGGAAAAACTTTCTGTTGTAATAAATACGCGAAAGACGCGGGACCTGAATGAAATCCCGTGGCAACATTTGGTGCCATAACCGATTAATCTTTTCGTTCTTTGTGTAGAACCGGTGTCCGCCCATATCGAAACGATATCCTTTGTACTCGACCGTACGGGCTATACCGCCAACGTACTCAGGGTCGCTTTCCAGAATTAAAACTTCTTTGCCTAATTTTGCCAACCTTGATGCCGCGGTGATACCGGCCGGGCCGGCGCCAATAATGACATGTCTTTCCATGACAAATACCCCCCACACGGACTTTTAAAAAGTGAGACAACGGATGAATAAAGGTGAGTTAGTGAATAATTAAAGCTCTGGAGACAGAGCGCTCTCTGTCATTATGGTATTGTCAAAAGATCTATGGAAAAAGGGAGTTCTTCTGAGGCACCGGTCAATGGCAGCATAAGTAGAGGCATGGGCATGTGTTTGCAGGGCATGGGCACTACCGGTAGCTGAGTCGATCACATGACGCTGAAAGCGTCAAACTCCAAAACCCAGGGTTGTGCTGTTTTTGGGCAACCCTGGGCCAAAAGATCAGCACAATTCGAACCCCGACGGGGTTCAACGAGGACATGATGTGCGGCCAATCCCTGAGCCCGCCGAAGGGTGTTTGACCGCTTTGCGGTCGATCAATACACTGGGGAGGGAAAACAACCACCAGACAACTACTTTAGAATCATACGATTCTGGGTTATCATTTGTAAGGGCTTTTGACAACACCTGGCTCTTGTTAGGATGGAAACATGCGGTTGGTCTAGACTCGAAACCTTGCGGCACACCAGCACTGGATGTTGGGCTCAAGAACGCTGAACCGTAGTGAGCAAAAGAGGCAGGGTCAAATCGCATCTTTACTTTGCAGGTTCTGCAGATAGTCCCGGCAAGATACGAACCGGTAGTCATCCATGCGCAACATATTTTCAAGAATTTCCCAGGATTTTGTCCCGGAATTTCTCCGGTGAAGCTGCCGCAGAGGAAACGGTAGTCGCATCCAGCCAGCGGTTTCATCGAGAAACTCATGCAAATGACAATAAAAGAGACAAGCGTTCGGCGACATTAACCGGAGGCCGAAGGGATGATAGAGGCGCAAGTAAGTCAAGCTGAAAGGAGTCAGGCCGTCTCTTAGTGTTGACGAGGCAACTTGATAAATGGACCATTTGGTACACCAGGCCGGTGGGCCTCCTCTGCGGCTTTTCATGCCAGGATAAACTGCACCAAATGAAGCGTCGTAGGTATAGCCTGCACCCGCAGCTAACTCAGAGAGCTGCGCCGGCCTTTGCAAGTAGGGGGCCCGGAATCCAGCAATCTTATATCCGGCACGTTCAAGCAGAAGCTTTGACTCACGTACCTCGTGCCCGACTCCTGCCGGCGCTAGCTTCGTCAGGAGGGCATGGGTTAGTCCGTGCGAGCCGACCTCATGAACGCCATCTGTGGGGAGTACATTTCGCACCTCGGTGACCAAATTGCCAACTACAAAAAAAGTGGCCCTTGCATGGTATTGCCGTAAAAGTTCAAGCAGCTTCGGCAGCGCCTCTCGTATACCACGGGTTTCCGTGTCGCCCCAGTCGCCTTCCACGTCAACTGTGAACATGATTGTATTGCTGCTCTTACCTGTGCTGCTCATTACTCATGGTGTGATTGTAATCCTGTTGCCGCTTTTGGTGACCAGCAGCCGCTCGATTGTAACCAATCCCCATTTGTCGGCCACGGCATCTCCGGATTGCAGCATTCTATTATTCTTTCTGCTGGTGCTTATCCATTTAAATTTCTGGCCAGGCGCGGCTTTGAATTTTTGAGTGCGCCTGGGCGTCAGGTCTACCAGGCAAGTGTTTTCAGGCGCGTCCTCTGTTAGGTACACATTAATTTCAAAATGCCGGTCCCGGTCTACGATATCACTCCAACCTAAGTAGGCATTGATTTGCCCGATGGAGTCCCCATCGAACCAATCGTCCAGGATGTTGCCATTTGGCATCGTGACCTTTTGTGGTTGACCAAGCTTGGTGGCTGTACCCACGGCATTGTCCAGGGTACAATTCTTGAAGGCGGGGACGCTCTTGTTCAAAGCCATTTTCACAGGGTCGAGCATGAACCTGGCGCGCTGCCCATGGCCGGACATGCCCCAGACAAAGACAAACGGTCGTTTCGTTTCTTGCAGTGCCTTGACCGTCAGGACAGCTTGTTCCCAGCCAATCCCACCGTCGTTCTTGCCATTGCCGAAGCTCAGGAATGGCGTCTCTTGCCGCGGATATTCGCGCAGCCACCAGTCGAGGTCCATCCAGTCGTCAAACCTAACACCGTTATAGTTCATCAACTCATCGATGGCGCCCCATTTCCTGCTTTCACCTTTACGAAAGTAAGTGCTGTTGCGCCAGCTCCCAATGCCGACCCAGGAATTGCTATAGCAGAACAGATCGCCGCGCTTCATACCGAGTTGCATCGCACCAGTGCCCCCCATGGATGGGCCTTCCACAAAGATGAGGCGCTCATCAACATTCCACTGCTGTTTGACCCAATCAAGAAAGCTGAGTAGACGACGTTCGGTGTAGTTGAATACGACATCATCCCTATTGCCGTCACCAACATCGCTTGATTTGCGGTAGCCGTACCACCAGTCCTGTATGGGAAGGTTGACGGTGGCAACTCGAATCGACGCCGGGGAGGTTTCGTACCAGTAGGTGCCGCTATCGAAGGTGGAGCCCCAACTGTGCAACGCCAGTTGCAAGGCGCCGGGTTGTTTTCGGTGGTAGTCATCCGGTACGGCAACTGCCCACTCGAAACAACGCGGCTGATCTGAATAAGGCTCGTCGACCCAGCGTACGTAGTATTGGATAGTCGCCGGACCCGGATGGTAACGGTAGTGCTCCTTCGGTGCAATCCGTCCTTGCCGCTGGAGAATCGGTTGCGGGATCCCTGTTCTCTCAACCAGCGTGCTGGAACAGTTGGCTTCGGACATAGCATGATTCTCGACATCATTGAGGACAGTGATGACCGCATAGTAGGATGTGCCGCTCTCTCTTACCGTATGAACATACAGCTCTTGCCCGGCTTTGAGCGGCTGCAGCGGCTGCACTGCCAGCGCCGGAATTACCTTGTCTTTGTTCTTGTCGGCTTGCCAATACATTCCGAGGTGATACGGGTAATAAATGGATAGAGGTGTCACTTCTGCCAAAAACTCCGCGCTCTGCAACGCAGCAGGTTGGCTCATCGGTTTGTCCGAACGGTAGATGCGGTAGCGAATCTTGCGGCCACTCTTGTCCTGCCGGTCCAGAATCGCCAATTTCTCCTTATAGACAGCTTGTGATATACCCGGCAACGCGTTGCTATTGCCGGGCAGGTCGCCATACTGCTCAATACCATCCCATAAAAGAAATGTCTGGCCCCCGCGGTGAAAGGCCAGCAATCCGGTCACTTGCATGCTTGTGTCCACCTCGGCCCGGCTTACTTGCCCGCAGTGTAGAGAGAATAACAAGATCATGGCAGCCGCCGTCCCGACTCTCAGGGAGAGGCGTTTATGTTCTTTCATTTTCATAGAGATGCTGATGGTCGATTTCTTGAATCCGTTTCAGGTAGACTTTCCAGTCAAATTTCTCCACCGCTCGCTTTCTACCGTTGGCGCCCAATTGGCCAGACAGCCGCTCATCCTTAACGAGTCGCAGGATTGCTCCGCAAAGGTCGTCAAGATTTTCACCATCCACCAGCAAGCCTGTTTCACCATGAATAACTGCGCTTTCGACACCGCCCGATCGACCGGCAACAACCGGTTTGCCACAAGCATTTGCCTCGACGAAGACCATGCCAAAGCCCTCAATATCTCCTGAGCAACCCTGCCGGTTCGGCATGACAAAGACATCGGCCAAATTGTAGAGTGATGGCAGCAGGTCATCAGCAACAAAACCAAGAAAGTGCACCGACCGTTCAACCCCTAACGAATGACAGAGTTGTTTCAGCCGACCTTCCTCAGCACCGGTCCCGGCTATCACATACATCATATTGGGAATTTTTTTCAACAAACGTGGAAGTGCGCGAATCACCTGGTCATGCCCCTTCCTTTCTTCCAAGCGGCCTACCGTCAAGAGAACACGCTTATCAGTCAAGTCAAGAGTATCCTGCCAATGATGGGCCGGCGCCTCCGGCTGAAATATGTCGGTATCCACTCCTGGCAAAATGAGTCGAATTCTGTGTTTGTCAACGCCTAGTTTGAGCAATTCCCGGCGCGTGAATTCACCGTTGGTTATAATCGCATCGGCGTGCTTGTAGATTGCCCGCATCGCCTGTTTTTCAGGAAACAGGTGTTGATAGATCTGAATTTCTTCACCATGTGCGTAGATCACATACGGGATGTTACGCACTCGGGAAACAAGCATGCCGATTAACCCTGCCGGTAAAACTGTATCGCAATGGATGGCGGCACTCCGGTCACGTCTGGTTAGTCGCAGTGCTGCTCGCAAGATGGTGCCATAGGTCTTGACAAATCTCGGATGGAGACTGGCATCCCCCCAGGAATCGGTCCGCGAAATCCGCAGAGGACTCCTCTCATCGTAGTCCTGGCAATTCTCTGTCCTTTGTGTCAGGACAGAAACGGAGTCAGACGGGTAGCGGCCATAGATCTCCTCATATATCCGGGTTGATCCACCGCGGATGGGGGGGAAATATTTGGCGACTAGCAGTGTGTTGGGATGAGTCAGCAATGGAAGCTAAAGTGTTCTATTCGGGAATCCGGCACAAAAACTTTTGCTACAGCTTGTCCCGTCGGCCTCGGGTGCAAAATTTTGAGAGGTGATTAGTCCTTGGAGTAGTCCGGGGGGTGCTTTGTAACGGAACCCACTTGGAGCGCATATCTCGTTTCCACGCCATTGTGGGCGATGGCTTGCGGGTGATGCTCGCCCGTGGGCGCGAACGCTGACAGGCCGTAGAGTTTGTCGGGATTTTGGCACAAGACAAATAGACTATTGTTGATGATTAACAGAAAAAAGAAGACTTCATAGTAATTGAGACTGAGAAATACCGAGCAAACGGCCAAACCAAAAAATGATACCGTGCTGGCATTGTTTAATGCCTGTACGTGACTTACCGTCTTATCCGGTATCTGGGCGGAGCACCACTTCTTAATGTGAGAAGATTGTCTGAAGAAAATGACCAGAATCAACAAGTAGCATAGCCCGGCGAACGCACCGGCCTCGGCTGCAAATTGTATCAGCACATTGTGTGACATGCGGGGCGTTTCTTCGCTGTAATAAGGGAACGCCGGCATGTAAGAGGCTATGCCGACGCCTGTCAACGGGTGTGCCGCTATCATCCCCCAACCTGCCCGCCACGACTGTAAGCGTGACTGAGCCGAGCTTTCGGTTTCGTACCCGCTAATAGTTTCAGAGCGCCCCTTCATGATGTCGCCTGCCTGCCAGGAATAGAAGAACAAAAACGCCGGAATCAAAGGCAAGGCCAGCCATTTGCGCCTCTGCAAAAGGAGTGTCAAGGCAATGGTCGCAACCAGCCCAACCAGGCCGGTACGGGAGGCCGTCAAGAAAATAGCATGCCAGGCCAACGGGATGACCGACCACAGGCCATACTTTAGCCACTTGGAAGCAACGGCCTGACCGATAAAATACAGAAATGGAATACCGGTCACAAACAGCATGGCAAAGTGATTCTCATCGCCATAAATAGAACCCCCGGACAGGCTCACCGGTCCTCCCAAGCGTCCAAAGTTGAAGTTCGACATACTGCCGGACAGGTACTGGTTATTGGCCCAATAGGTAAGGTAAACAGTTGCAATGATGAGGATGACAGCAAGGTACTTTAACTGCCTTAGCTTGTTCACCACGAGTAAAGCGGCAAAGTAAAACAGAAAAATCTTGCTCGCCCCCGACAGCGTCTCCTGGGGGCTGCTGATTCTATGTTCTTCGACGTCGACGAACGGACCCCACAAAAACGAAACTATCAGGAAGAGCCATAAGAACGAAACCAGTAGGTTTTGTTTGTTCTTGAGGAAGTCAAAGTCACATCTTGGTGAAAATATGTTGACAGCCACGCCCAGGATGGCAAACAGAGCGATCCCAAAAGATACTCTTGTCCCCCCAAAATGCCACCACCAAATATGCTGCGGACCTAGTATTGCAAGGAAGTAGTACGCCAAAACGCCAACCCAAGGTCGGAAAATGGAGACACCCAACGTGACGAAACCGATTATGTAAAGAAGAACCTGCCCCACTTATCAGTTTCCGTTGTCTACCGAAGGACTGAAGTAGTCATAAACCCGTCTATAATCCCCATCCATTCTCTTGAAATCGCTCCCGGAGAGTAATTCTCTTCCCAATAGTCAATTATGGATTCCCTTAGACCTTCTCTCTTCGATAGGAGTTCATTCACAGCACTGACAGCTGTTTCGATATCTTTTTCATCCACCAGCCTAACCCCTGGACACCTTTCGAATTGCTTAAAGGCAGAAATAGATGATAGCACGCAAGGAATTCCCGCGCTTAATGCTTCTAAAACCACCATTGGACAATTCTCATCCTTGCTGAGGAAAACCAAGACGTCAAATGAATCATAGATCTTCCCCTTATTCCTTTCCCAACCGTGCACGACAATTCTTGGATTAGAAAAAACGTCTTCCGGCATGCCCCACAAATGAACTTGAGAAACATTAGAGTCTAGGGCAATCGAGACCGCACCATGAACATTTTTTTCAGAGTTCAACAAATTCCCAACAACCCCGGCATTATTAGTATACTTCGTTTTAGTTATTTGAACGCTGGGATTGGGAATAACGAAGTACTTATCCTCTGAAAGTAAGAATGACTCTTGCTGTACATCGGCAACAAAATGAACCTGATCTGCCATTTCCAGTGAATTGCACACATAGTCCGGTGATAGTCCATGTCCCGATTCTTTTTTGCCGTGGCAAGAAACAATGCAGGGGGTTTTTTGTTTTCGTAAACACAAAAGAAAATCATGATCACATGAAACGTCACAGATATGAATATCAGTTATGCAGCTACGATTGCTGGTAATCTGGACTTCGGAACTAAGAAGTGGATTATAGTCACTTGTCGGATAACTTAGGAATTTCACCCGATATTTTGCTGCTAATATATTGGCAAGATTGGCTATCGCGAATACACCACCTGATTTTCCATGAAAGCCACAATTGAAAGTTATGATAGGCTTTTGCCTATCATTCACGGCACGCTTCGTCAAAGTCGAATAAAGCAAATGACAATAGTAGACAAAGATATTGCGAGACACATCGATACGATGTTGTATGAAAAATGGCAATCTCTTATCAAAGGCAATTTCTTTTACCTTTGTGAAAAAAGAGTCTTTCATTTATCGAAGCTTGACAGCCACCACATTCAAAAGTCTCTTGGTGATCTCGTCCAGGAGATCTTTGATTTTGTACGAAAACCTTGGATAAATTCTTTCATTCAAGACTTTCATAGTGTCTGGATTCCACTCTAATCGCACAGCGTATTCTCTCAACAGCCAATATTTCTCCCAATCTCGCTGATACTTCGCAAGAAGAAGCCAGTCAATTAATTGTTGCTTAATCTGTTTCCTGATTTGTATTAAGTCAAAACTTGTCAACTTGTCCTCTGATTTGACTATCCATTCAAGACGGCTGGCTATGTGTCTAACAGAGTGTTCTGGGGCTGAGGTTTGTTGTGCTGAATGACTTCTATACCCTGTTAACGGAGAAGCAATATAACTAATACTCCCATACAAAGAGATTTCAGCGAAATAGATCATGTCTTCGGCAGTACTCGTCCATTCTGGAAACCTAACGGGCAGGACATTGCGGACAAGAGCAGTTGACGGATGCACAAAGGGTCTTAGGAGCAAGTCTTCAACCCCCAATTTGTTTGACAGGATCTCTTGTGGCCGTTCGGCAATTCCGTTTCTTGAGCCAAACAGGTAAAACCCGGTATGAAGGCATACAGTATCCGGCAGATTGCCTATAGTCTCCAATTGTAATTCAAGTTTCTCAGAATCCCAAACGTCATCTGCATCCAGGAAAGCAATCCAGTCCCCCTTGGCTTCATCTATCCCTCGATTACGGGCCACTGACTCCCCTTGGTTATGCTGCCGAATAACCCTCACCGGACCACCGTAAGATTCAGCGATTGTAGCGGAATCATCCGTAGAACCATCATCGATAACAAGTACTTCCAAGGGGGGATAGGATTGCGCAAGGGCCGAGTCAATTGCCTCCGGTAGGAATTCAACACCATTGTAACAAGGAATGACAACTGAAACTGGGGGTCTGGATTCTGGCATCTTCCTTTGGGTTTAGGACGACATAGAAGCAGGTCTCAGTGCTGTTCTGCGCTGCCACTGCTCTCTTATGATCCCTTGTAGTTGTACATAGGCCCGAATCTTGAATGAATGAATGCTTGACACATATGCGCCAACACCGACCGCTATCTGAATCAGCAACCATGCCCAACCAGGCCATATCGCAGGGAGCATCATCCCAACTATGGCTACCAGGGCCGCCATCAAAGACGCACATCCCAGAATCCCGCTCAAGCTGGTCACAACCTCCAGGAACGTCAGATTGATCAGCTTACCGGGAATGGCAAACATTGGATAGATTAGAACTATACAGGTCGTAAAGGCATAGCAGCCGGCCACTGCTTTGGCTGATCCCAACCAGACTCCGGCACCGAAGCTCGCCAGGATGAGCGCCCCAGCCGCAATGCCCCAGCGCAACATCCAATCTGTCCGTCCCTGCGATTGATAGATCCACCCAACCGTTGTGCCGATGGATTGTACCACGCCCACAAGACACAGAATCCGCAGGACAGGAATGAGTTCAAGCCATTTCGGACCGAATAATACCAAAACAAAAGAACGGGAAACAACCAGCAATCCGAGCATCAACGGAAAAGCCACCAGAGCGATCATGGATATGGCTTCCAGGTAAATACGTTTGACTCTCTCACGGTCGTGTTTCACCCGGGAGAGTGCCGGAAACATAACACCACCCATTACCCAGGCAATCTGCTGGATTGGCAACATCATGAGACTGTAGGCCCTGGAATAGATGCCTAAAGAGGCTGAGCCAAGCACTTTCCCGATCAACAGGTCGTCTCCTTTGCGCAGCCAATAATTGATCACGTCAAACCCGAGCAAGTTTCCGCTAAAACCGAATAGCTCCTTCAAGGCTGAAATATCAAGAGTAAACTTGGGGCGCCAAGAGCTGACTCCCCATAAACCGAAAGCGGTCAAACTCACAAGCACGAGGTTTTGCCATATCAGGCTCATGACACCGAAATCATTTAGTGCTAACGTCAATGCAATTCCACCCGAAATGAAGGCCGCGGCCATCTCAATTAAAGCAGGCAGACGAAAGTCCATCTTGCGGCTCAAAATCGCGCGGTGGACCATACCGATCGGGCTGACCAGGAACCCAATCGACAGGAGCATCATCATCGGACGCAACGCTGGTTCACCATAAAAGGCGGCCACCAGCGAGGAACCAGCCAGCACCGAAACCGCCAGGACAAACCCAGTGATGATGTTGAGCCAAAAGACCGAGGACAGGTGACGTTCTTCCACCTGTTGCATTTGCACAAGCGCTGCACCGAAACCGAGATTCCCGAACAAGGTGGCAAAGCCTACAAAGACGAGAACCATTCCGAACAGGCCGAAATCTTCCGGAGTCAACAGCCGGGCAAGGATAATCGAAACAACGAAAGAGGTAAGCTGTCCGGCAGCCCGACCGATGGTCGTCCAGCCAACACCTCTTATTGTGTGTTCTTTTAGGCTCAATAGTCTGTAGAGTTGATTAAACTAATAATGACATTAATGACATTAGATTCAAACCGCGTTAACCGTCATGTTCAAATGTGTGAAATGTGATACCATATCACCGGTAATAATCAACCGTCCTTTCGAGCAATTTGTGTTTTAACCTGGTAGAGAGTGAAGTAGTCAGATACTTGCCCGACCTAAGTACTTTCCTTAGTAGTTTCTTGCCAATGCTATCCAAGCTAGGCAAGACCAAACTACGAGATTCAATACAAACCACAGGCTTGCAGCTTCTATTAGAAATTTCAAACGCCTGATCAATATTGCTTTCTATGAAAAGGGAGGCGTTTGTTTTGTCATAGACTATAGCTTTGAATCTTCCATGAGAACCAGACTTGATGCGTGCAGCCTTATCTGGCATATCCATCATTATTAGCTCCCGATATTTCACATGATGTTCATGAAGCCATGCCTCTGTCTCCCCCCTATATTTTTCGAGACGGCACGTCACTAGATACCCGACAGGTAATGTTGGCAACAAATAGGGCTCTGCTGATTTTAGAAAATGAATGTACTGCTCTCCGTCATCATTTTCATCGTCTGTCGGATCTCGACAAAGAACGCCATCAATATCAACACAAGCATTTACCAAAGATCCGTGGTGCATTAAGTTCCATTCAAAAATCCGTGGAAGCTGACACATTTCAAATGCGATGTCTACGTTCTGCCTTTGTTCGGGAACCACATATACGACCAAAGTAACAATTTCACAGGTCAATTCAGATCTGGATATACGCTGAAGCGTTCTCTGCATTTCACGACCAGAACATAGACTATCATCGACGATTAGCGCTTTTGCTATCCTACGGCCTGTCATACGTTCACTTGGTTTTCGATTGAAGCTCATTTGGAATATCTGGCCACGGAGAAACCCGTCTATGTCAGCAAGTGGGAGATTTAAGTGAAGGGCAATTAGATTCGCTGCCAATAATCCGCTACGAGGAATTCCAACCACTAAGTCGATATCTTTGGGAATGACACCAATATTGTCCAAAATGCATGCATTCAGGTCAGCCACATTGCGAAAATTCATTTCTTTAGCCCCTTCATTCCAAGGTTAATCCACCCATGATCGTACCCCCGGACTTCGTTTGGTTCCATTTGCTTGACTTCATGCAACCCGGAGTTCGTCATGACCACCTTCAAATATCTCGGTGTGAAAAGTGCCAAATGCCAGTTAGGATGATCGCGTATGCCTGTGCCATCCCCATATGTATAAAGTCGACCAGCTGCCCACACGCAGGGATCCTTCTCAACGTTGAATCTATACCACCCATCTTCATCAATATAGTTTTCGCCATGAATCTCATAATCAACCAGCGCTTTACATATTCGTAAACCGTTTGGCACTAGAACCTCTAACACTCCTCCTCTTTTCAATATACGAACCCACTCAGTCAGGACCTTTTCGGATTGGTACCAAGGCACATGCTCCAAGATATGGCTCGCGTAAATCACGTCGAATGTATTATCTTTGAAAGGTAATCTCTTCGAGGCATCCCATCTATAGTCAACATTTATGTCCGCCTCTATATCTAGTGTTTCGAAGCCCGACAGTGGAAATTGTCCAGGACCGATTTCCAGACTTCTGTTGTTCTTCTTGCGGTTCTTTATAAGATTCAAGAACGTCTTTAGATATGCAAGGAGGATTCCTATTCTTGCATGAAGTCTCTTTCGCATGTTCTTTACGAATTTGCGAAGAATCTTCCAAAGCATGTCATGTAGCTGTTGCTTTTGCACTGATTCCGTCGGGTTCTTCTGATTTTCCATCGTGATTCACTTTACGGTATCTGGTTAACAAGGCCAGCACAACTGGCCGCGTTAGCGTACCGGTTTCAAACTTGCGCAGGCTGACCAACCTGCGCGACAAGAAATGCCGGGTCTGCTGTACAAAGCCGACATTGTGCCTTCCTTTTGCGTATCGGGCTGCGGTACAAAGCACCTGACATTTCCGCAACTCCTGCACGGCCCAGGTCTCATTCGGATACTCCAGCTTCTCGGGTTTTGTCAAATAAACATACTCATTCTCCACCATCCAGCCGGCATAGTGCAACAGGCTCTGTTTGGCATAATCAAACATCGGGTCCTGCTGGCGCAGCTCTGATTTCAGGTCGATGTACCTGCCCAAAGCCTGCAGGAAAATGGTGTACATCCAGCGGTTCTCCACATCGAGCAGGTCTCGCTTTGCGATATCATCCCGGGGTGGTCTTAGGCGGCCTGTGTCGGTAGCCGGGTCGCTACCTCCCAGGAAAACGGCAATCTCCTATGCCTAGCTTCACTCGGGTGCCCATCGCGGGTGAAGTGGTGTGGTTGCTTGCCCTGTCCTAGGGCAGCCCTCACTTAGTCGTTCCAACATCGATTCAAGATTTGCTGGCGAATGGCATCATAAAGGTACTGATTTCTCGAGACTGCTAGCGCGCCCCCTTAGGAAGCAGTTCTGAATTCTGAAAAATCTCCGAGGGCGATGATCTGGTGGGGGGGGAAAAACATTTCAAGACCGACTCGCAGTCATTTTCTATATCCTCATACCACGACTCTGGTGCATAGTCGTGGTACCCAAGTGACCTATGCCCTCGGTTTAGCTTGTGTAACCACTCAACATCGGCAGAAATATCCAACCCGTCAAAAAGACAGCGCAAGACATCGTCAAAAGTGTCGACTAACTGCTCATATCCAACAGAATAATCCGCATATTGTCTGCCAAATGCATAAGAAAGACGCCATAGATAATAGTGCAGGGCATAGGGATGCTGAGCGGACTCCGGATCCAGAAAAGGAAAAACGTGACGTAGATCTCTTGCCCACTGATAAGTGTATAGCAATGGAAGTTCCTTTTGAATTGAACGGCTCCAATTCAAAGGCACATCGATAGCTTCACATTTCAAAATCGACAGCCATTGCTCGCGCGGGTGACGATAAAGGTGGATGATTTTCGTGTTTGGGAAATACGCTTTAAGCCAAGCCAACCTGAAGTCCATACGATTGAATTGTAAAACTGGTCGGTTGGGTGCTCGGTTGAGTAACTCAGTGATGAATTGAAACAATTTCGGATCGTAGGACTTCGCATCCATATAGAGATACTTTGAGCACCATGCCTCTTGATATAGCCGATCAAGGTCTTGCATTCCGCAATACTCACGGCAATAATCCTCGACTGCAAAGTGGGTTGGGTCGATGCTGCGCTCGTTGGCGGATCTCAGGAACCAACGATTCTCATTCAGGGGTTCATAAAAAGCGGTGATGCCATCAATTTGTCGAAAAATATGCCACAGGAATGTAGAGCCTGAGCGAAAGCGTGCCGTGATGAAGATTGCAGGTTGACTAGACAGCGTAACAGTCTCATTCATGCCTAGCCGATAGTCCTGGGGAGGCGCTGGCATTTCAAAGGCATTGACTAAGTCTGGAGCTTGTTGGTTAAAAAGATCCCGTGTAGCCCTATGAACTGACTCACGGAAGAAATTCGTGTTCAATAAGTAGTCTACTAGTTTGTAAAAAGGGGGCTTGACAAGAGACATCACTAAAGATTTTACCATAAAATGTTTATGAACTTGACATTGCTAGTATGACTGGCCGGGTCAGTATTCTTGTTTCAAACTCCCCAAGCATGTTCACAGCACGCTGAAACAAATATTTTGCACGCTCATGGAGTCTGACCTTCTTTTCGGCTGGCCCGTACTTGGCTGCCGTCTGCAGCACCTGAACTTTCCGTAACTCTTGCGCCGCCCAGGTCTCATTCGGATACTCCAGTTTTTCCGGCTTGTCGAGATAGATATACTCATTCTCCACCATCCAGTCGGCATAGTGCAGCAGGCTCTGGCGGGCATATTCAAAGGACGCGTCCGTCGCGTCAAGCTCTGTTTTCAGATCAAGATATTTGCCCAGCGCCTGCAGGAAAATGGTGTACATCCAGCGGTTCTCCACATCGAGCAGGTCGCGCTTTGCGATATTATCCCGGGGGTGAATGCAGGTTCGGAGCAATGCTTCGGCCTGCCGCAGATAGCGCTGCCGGCCGGTTAGGGTGTATCCATCCAGCAAGGTGTTCAAAACGTTGCCGCTGGCCCGGCCCGGGCCTTCCAGGCCGTACACCTGGTTGGTCTTGCCTGTCGGGTTTGCGTGCCGGGGATTGGTGACGCTATCTTTGGCCCGCTTCGCCATATTGCGCAGCCGCTGTTGCAAGGATTTCCGCAGAGCGAGGTTGGCTTCCGCAAAGGTAGCCAGCTCCTGCACCGCCTCGTATGACGAGACCGCGCCGGTGAGATAATAGTGCAGCAGCAACCCGGAGGTGTAAAGATGGGAGGGCGACGGACCCCCACCGTATTGCTTTCTTTTGTCAGCATCCACATGTGCTGCTGAAAAACAGCGGTGTGTGCAGGTCGCTGCATCCAGATGGTGGTTCGTGTGCCAGAACAGGCCATGGTTGTAAGCCCGGCGATCCGCCCCGGTATGATAGATGTCGATATCCCTGACATGGCTGCAAAGCTGGTCGGCAAGCCGGAACCAGCGCCGGTCGCCGGAGCCCAGGAACTGCCGCAGAAACCCCAGAATAGCGTCATACTGGTTGTTGTAGTGCGACACCAGAGGCTGCGGGCCCTGGTGGAAGACCGCCTCATGGTCGGCGTAGAGCTCACCGAAATTGCGCCAGCCGTATTCATCGATTATCTCGCGCCGGTCAAAAAAAGTGTTGTCGCCTGCGATGGCACAAGCAACAAGCCGGGTCAGCTCACTGTCCGCGTTCTCTGGTTCCGGTACGAGGTTGGGAACAGCTCCACTTTCCGCGTACCAGTCAGGCGTGCAACGCGCGATGAGGGGATGGTCTATCCATTGCAAGTCAGGTTTGTTTAGCAGGCCCTCACTCACTCCGCCTGGATTCCCGCTTGCGCGGAAATGACATCCGTTAGATGCTGCTGCTGTTGCAGCTAGCTTAGCCTGAAAACTCAAATACAACGTGTGTGTTTTTTGTTCGCCGCCTTGCAGTTCAAACAGGTCATTATATTGGCGCGGGAAAAGCCTGACTGTCAGTGTTCCGTCCCGGACCTCCAGCGCTTTCGGAAAGTTTTGCCAGAAGTTTTGCACCGCCGCCGTTATCTGTTTCTCTCTATCACCGACTGTCATGACTGGGCTGGCACGCAGGCCTTCTTTGATGATTCTGTCCCCTGAAGAGACCCGGTATCCTTTGAACGAATGCCGGACCTCGCCGTTGCGGTTGACATGATTGCTGCTCTGCCAGTTGTCCCCGCCGCTGGAATCCTGGTAAATGACCAGGTCGCGAGCGGAGGTGTGTTCAGCGGCCCCGGACGGTTCTGACCTCCACTCAATAGCACCTTGGGTGCTTGTGTTGAACCCGACATGCAATGACAAGTCGTCAAAATAGATTGAGCCCGGATCGCCCAGGTCCCACAAGCCGCCCCGGTGCTTAGCCGCCTGTGGATTGCGGATGGTGAACTCGATTTTCACATGACTGTGTCCGGCATAAAAATGTATCCGGGAAAAGAAGTTTGCCGGCACCTTACCTCTGCTTGTGGTGAAATTGCCTGCGACTTTCAGAGTGGAGCGGAGCGGTCCCTGCGTCTCGGACTCAATTGCATTGATTCGCGCACGGCATGGCCAACCGTCTGCATCCGTCATAGACAGGCCGCCGGCTGCAGGGTCGAGGATTTCATGGCCGCCGACGCGGACAGAGTTGAACGGCTGAAAGGTCTCCTGGTTGAGAGTAAAGCGGGCTTTGCCGGTATCGACGATTAACTCACCCTTTTCCTGCAAGACTGTGATTTCATGCACGCACTCTGCCCCGGAAGTGGCCGGTCCAGTACTGAGGTGCAGTTCTATCGCCCCCCTCGCTCCAACCGAGACTTGAAAATCGAGCAGGAGCCATTTCAGGCTGTGGTCGGGCCAGTGTGCCAGAGGCTGGGTTTGTAATGCGACCGGACCTGTTTTGGGATGGCGCAGGAACAATTCGTCCGTATCCGACAGCAGGCCCTGCGGCAAGGGCATGCCCAGCGTCACCGGCTCATCTCGACGGGCATAGCCCGCTGATTCCTCAACCAGGATCGGAGCGGGAAAGGTCAATTCAACCGCCCTGCTGTGTCATACAATGTCTCGTAGCTACGGGTCATTTTCTTCGCCGTGAACTCCTTCTCAAATCGCTGCCGTGCAGCTTCACCAAATTTGCTCATGTTCGCGTTGTCGGCGAGTAGTCTCGTGATTCTGTTTGCCAGGTCTTCCTCACAGCCACGCGGGACAACCAGGCCGGTACCGTCATTCTCGATAATCTCCGCATTGCCTCCGGCATCAGTTACCACGCACGGCAACCCTGCCGCCATAGCTTCAAGAAGAGTCATGGCGGTGCCTTCGCTGTGTGAGGTCAGCAGGAAGATATCCATGATACCGTAGTAGAGTTGCGGGTCTGCCTGGTAGCCGGCAAAAATCACCCTGGAAGTGAGCTTCAGCCTTCGGGTCAGCTCCTGCAGATTCTCGCGCTCAGGCCCATCGCCCACCAGTACCAGAAACGTATCCGGATATTTCTCCAGTAGCTGCTTCAGGACGCGGAGCATCATCGCCTGGTTCTTGATAGGGTCTAACCTGCCGACTGAGCCGAGTACGTGAGCCTTTACGGGAATGCCTAACGCGTCGCGCAGTGAACCGTTGACCGGAAGTCCGTTGGTGCCCGGAACGATGCCGTTGTAGATCACGCTGATCCGGTGGCCAGGAAAGTTTTCGAATCTAATTAGGGCAGCGCGTGTTGCCAAAGAGATAGCAGTCAGGTGGTCGGTACACTTGCTAAGCAGCGGATTCAGCAGTACTCTTTTAAGGCGGCGGCGATCCGGGTGAAAGCGGCCATGTTCCGTAAAGATGACCTTAATTCTATGGAAGGCGGCGGCGAGCACGCCATAGACATAAGGGGTATATTGGTGGCAATGCAAGATATCGACTCTTTCTTGTACCAGATATTCTCGCACTTGGGCAAGCAATCTGATATCAAATCCTGGCCTGCGGTAAAGGCTATCTACACGATACCCCTTTTTTCGCAATTTCTGGCCGAACGGACCCACGGGCTGTTCCAGGCACAGGACTGAAACATCGAACCGCGCCGCATCGGTGTTTTCCACCAGATTCGCTATTACCCTCTCCGCGCCACCGATTCCCATATTAAAGGTGACATGGACGACTTTCTTTTTCACTGTAATAAGGTATCCAGCCTGGCCAGGTTGTTTTCCCAGTTGTAGTGCTCTCGAATGGTCTGTACTGCTCTACCTCCCATCTGCCAACGCTGTTCGTCGTCTTGCAGCAGAGCGATGACATGCTGCGAGAAAGCATCGGCGTCATCTGCCAGCAACAGATCTTGGTGGTCCCGGCAAACAATCCCGTTGGTAGCTTTTGAGGTGGCAACAATCGCATTACGGGTACTCATGGCCTCCAGTACTTTATTCTGCACACCTTGTGCGATACGTAGCGGCGCCACGGCAACGTCAGCCATGCGGTAGTAGGCTCTGATATCGTCGACGTAACCGGTCACGTGCACGCCGGCAAGCTGAGCAAGATTGCGGACCTTCCTGGTGGGGCGCATGCCAACGATGTAGAATTGCGTCTCCGGGACCTCTGCCCTTACCTTGTCAAGAATCCTTTCGCAGAACCACTCTACCGCATCCACATTTGCGAAATAGTCCATGACGCCCGTAAACAACACCACCGGATTCTCATTAGCGGGTAACCTTTCCTTTGGCTTGAAATAATCTACATCGACGCCATTGGACACAACAGTCCCATTCACAACGTTGCTTGTGAGACTCTCCACTGTGTCAAGTTCATGTTGTGAAACAAAAATGGACTGATGAAAGACACGATTAACCTCTCCTTCATAATGAGACAAACGCCGGTTTTCCAGCCGGTAAACGTGGCGCAGGGGGAAGCTCGCGTACTCTGCAAACTGGGACCATTTGTCAGAGTCGAGGTCGATGTAATCCATCACCAGCTTGAGACCGTTCATGCGGTTTTCTTTGACAACAGGCGTCCGAAAAACGTATTCGGCCATCCCGGAACAAATGCACAGAACCACATCAATGCCATTCTCCTCCAGGGTACGATCAACATAGTGTTGCAGCGACCTGTCATAAAAGTGGCTCACTGTAAGCGGCTTTTGAGTTACGAGACTCCTGAGAAGGCCTAGCTTGCTGGCAGGGGGCACACAATAGACCTCGCAACAGTATTTCTGCAGCTCTGCAACATGCGCCGCATCGGATGCATGGTCCAAAACCGTACCCAGATAGATCCTGTGCTTTCGCGACAAGTGCTTGAGGATGTTGAAAGAACGAATTTTGTCGCCCTTATTCGGGGGAAAGGGGATTCTGTGTACTAAGTATAGAATGTTCAATGTTGATTCTTCTACATCGCTTGAATGAAATTTTGAAAGTCGACGCTCCTCACCTGGCAATTGGCTACGACAAAGTTATGCCTACTGTTTGATGCCTATAAAGTAAACTGCGCTCGGCCCAATCGTACTTTTGTGACCTCGCAACGTAAGATTGTCCAAGAACTTTATGGGGGCGACCAAAATAGTTGTGAGTTTGCTAAACACTCTGTTTGCGAAATCGTTTACAAATAGCGATTCAAAGAAGGCCATTAGTATCCAAGTCAGTGCGGAGGCGGTTCCTATGTTTGCCCCACTCGCGATTTTGGACAAGCCGGTTCTTTGGCAAATTAACTCCAAGCCTTTTATAGTAAACCTCCAATAATCAACCGGATCCGGATGAAAACACTGCATGAAGGGAACATCTATATACGCGATACCGCCTTTTGTAAGGACTCGCTCTATCTCCTGGACAGCTTTTTCAGGATACTCTACATGCTCAAGTGTGCCGGTGCAAAACACGCCACCAATGCTCTCGCTGATAAATGGCAATCTGTGTATGTCCGCAACTACACTGGTCTCGCCGATTATGGTGAAATCGACAGTAATGGTCGTTGGCGTGATTTTCCTGCCACCGGCACCCAAATCGACTACCTTGGCATTTGCAGGGATCATCTCCAAAGCTTTCGGGATCTGCGATCTTGTTTGTCTGGTCGGAGATGGATTCAGAACTCTGCTGAGTAGATTGCGATTTCCTGTCCATGCCATGGGAATGCATGCTTTCTTTGAGTGATGAAAGAGTATCCGTGGAGGTCACGCTATCATAGAGTAGAACAAGAGTTTCAAATACTCCTGCCACAACGGACGGTACATCTCCAGACTATTTGTAAACGAATTCGCCGGGTAGAGCATGAGTTCAACGCCGGCAGGAAGAGTTCTCCGGAACGCGAGCCTTGTTCGCCGTGTGTGCGCAGGCGAGGTCACGAGTACCAATTTTTTCAGGCCGGCCGGCAATGTTTCTGCTACCAGTTTCGCCTCCGTCAACGTTCCGAATGTGCCATCTTCTCTTGCTTTCAGTAAATGAATGCTTGCCTCGGGAAGTCCCCGCCATTTGAGAAAGTCGATGGCCCATTCTGTCGGAGTGAAGTTCCTCTGAGCCGTGAAGTTGTACGAACTCCGGCGCGGGTCGTTGAGAAAGATGATTTTGGGTACACGGCCCATATGGTAAAGGTCGACAGCCGCAGCCAGGCGTTCGCGGAAGGCGTTACCACCGGCCAGCAAGTAGGCAGCGTCTCCCCTGGCATCCGGGTCAGACACGATCAGCGGAGCCGCCAGGATTTTTCTAACCGTGGGAAAAGAGGGCACGATTACGAAGATAATCCCGAGTAGGGATATTGCTATGAACCAATTGTGGAGCGGCATTCTTTGCACTCCGATTCAGTCTCCATTAGTAACGTCTCTCAATTGATGATGACACTGCATAACAGATAGAGATATGACGACATAATGCTATGCTCGCTTGAAAACAGCAATCGTTCTCGAAAAGAAATATACCTGTATCAACAGTGATAGTCTGAGCAACTCTGCAAAAGTGACAGCTCTATTTCTTCTCACAACCTTGCATATGACAACGAGCGTTGGCAATATATACAAGGCCGGCAAAACCTGCATAAAACGACTAGCCATTGGAAAAATGATTACAACTAGTAATGTTAGGATTAACAACCAAAAGTAAAAAGGGATCGCAAGACTTGGAAGTTCTCTTAGTAAGAAACCGTGACTCTTTATTCCATTTAGGCTGCTTTGGCCGCGCCATACTTCCTTTTTCAGAAATCCTAGCACAGTCCGGGAGTCGCGCATGTGCACGACTTTGATTTCCGGATCCAAAAGGAGGCGGCCAAACTGGCTCATCTTGTAGGATAAGTCTGAATCCTCACAGGTGGTCAATGACTCATCAAAGCCATTTATGGACAAGAATTGTTGTTTTCGAACAAAAAGGTCGATGGTACCCAGCCAATTAACTTCATCCGCTCCCTTTTCATTGCGTCTTAACAAGAACCAGGTTCTTTCAACCCAGCTTGAATCCTCCGGCGGAAGCGGCGGGCCTCCCCAGGATGCTACAGTGGAGTCGTCAAAGTAAATAGCAGCACGCGTCAACCAATCAGTTGAGACGATGCAGTCCGCATCGACAAAGGCTAGAATATCGCCCGTTGCTTTTGAAGCACCGAGGTTTCGCAATCCCGCGACCGTCTTTGAGGCATCTTCATACACCGTCACCCCGTACTCCAGCGCGATTTGCCGGCTGCGATCGGTTGAGCCGTTATCTACCACGATGATTTCTATGAGTTCTTTATTGTAATCCAGGTCGGCCAATGCTTGCAGGCAACCGGGCAGATATTTTTCTTCGTTAAATGCAGGAATGATGATTGAGATTCTATTGCGTGGCATTCGATTGTTTTTTGGATGGAAAACGTAATTGGCGCTAGCGCAACTGCCTTGCATCGCAGGAACAGCCCTGAGGCGAGCGTCAGTTCATGAACTCTCGGTACCACAATTCAAACATCAGTAGGCTCCAAAGAATCGCGGACTGATCTGCGGTGCCTGCCTGATGTCGTTGCCAAACCTGCTCTATGACATCCCTCTTGAAAAGAAGATGCAGTGCGGTGTCAGTGGATAACAAATGTGCCCTGGCAAACTCTTGCAGTTCTCCGCGAAACCACTGCCCCACTGGCGCTGAAAAACCCATTTTGCGGCGGTACAGGATTTCGTCCGGCAACAACGGTGTGAGCGCCTGTTTCAAAATGCGTTTTTTCTCACCGTTCTGATATTTCGAATCAGCCGGGATGCCTGCGGCAAATTGTATGATATTGTGATCCAGGATCGGGGCTCGCACCTCAAGAGAATTGGCCATGCTCATGCGATCCACTTTGACCAGGATGTCGCCGGGCAAATACGTTTTCAGATCAACATACAAAATCCTGGAAAGGTGGTCGTCCGTGTCAGCGGCGTGATAATGCTCTTCGGTGACTGTAAAGGGATCATAACTTCCGATGGCTTTGCGCGTGTCATCATTTAGTAAATCTTGCCAGAGCGCATCAGGCATCTCCGTGTTTGTCAAATAGAAGGCATAATCAGAATCTTGGCTTAGGCTGTTCAGCAGTGTCTTGCCACGCCGGAAGAGAGGGTGATTACCATGTTCAAAGAGCGTGGCCACATAAGGCAAAAGTCCTTTCCGAAGCCTGCCGGGAAGCCGCTGCCGCCAACGATTTTCGATGTGGTCCAGGCGGTACTTTTCATAGCCGGCAAAACTCTCATCTCCGCCATCGCCGGCCAACGCCACCGTCACCGCCTGTCGAGCAAGTTTGGAAACGTAGTAGGTGGGTACCGCGGAAGAATCTGCGAACGGTTCATCGAAATGATGGGCCAAATCAGGCAGCACTTGCTGCGCTTTTTGCTTCACAGTAAATTCGCGATGGTCGGTCTTGAACTTATCTGCAACCTGTCGCGCGTAATGCACTTCGTCAAACTCGTTGGAGTCAAAGCCAATCGAACAGGTGGTGAGCGGTTTACCGTTTTGATTAGCAGCCATGAGCGCCACGATTGCACTCGAGTCTATTCCTCCACTCAGAAACGCACCCAAAGGGACGTCGCTCATCATGCGCAGTTTGACGCTTTCATTCAGTAGTTCGCGTAAGTGAGCGGACAACTCGTCCTCATTGGATCGGACAGGATTCTGAAAGGATACATCCCAGTACTTTGATTTCTTGAGACCATCTTTACTGACGATCATGCAATGACCGGGCTCAAGCTTCCAAATGTTTTTGTAAATACTCTTGGGATCCGGTACGTAAAGATATTTGAAATAGTCTGCCAGGGCTTCATAATTGATTTCCCTGGGCACACTTGCCTCGGCCAGGATGGCCTTGATTTCAGAAGCAAAGATAAATCTACGGCCATCAGAATAGTAGTACAAAGGCTTCTGACCGATTCGATCACGTGCCAAAAAAAGTTGCTTCCGTTCTGCATCCCAGATCGCGAAGGCAAACATCCCACGCAGATAGTCAACGCAGTTTTCACCGTATTCCTGGTACAAGCAAATGATAACTTCAGTATCACAGTCACTCTTGAATGCGTATCCTTTCTCAAGCAGACCTTTTCGTAACTGCCTGAAGTTATAGATCTCTCCATTGAAGGTAATCCAAACCCTGCCATCGTCTGACGCCATTGGCTGATGTCCAAGCTCTGACAAGTCGATAATGCTGAGACGCCTGTGTCCCAAACCAATGCTGGCGTCTATGTAGGTACCGCTATCGTCAGGGCCGCGGTAGTGGATTTGGTCGCACATCCGCCGGATGAGCTCCTCAGACACTGGTGTGTCTTTAAGGTTGAATTCTCCGGCTATTCCACACATGGAGATTCGATTGCAGTGTCCATTTGGAAGAAAGAACAGGGCTTGTTTCTTGACGAATTCACGGGAAACCTACAATGTAACATATTTCCGAACCGCCGGGCCAATCGAATTAGCCACCGGCACGGGCAGCCGTTTCCAAATGGACGTGACCATGGCCTGGGCCGAAATGCCGGACTGCTTTTCGGGCGGATTCGAAGTGCCATTGGCGATATCAAAATCATACCAATACAACTGCCTCTCCTCTGCACCCCATTGCCGCTTAAAGCGGTAGGTTCCCACCTCGCGCGTCGAGCGACCGAAATCAAACTCATAAATGTCTTCCTCACTGGCTCTGCGTAAGGTTTCCCAATAGAGAATCATGTTGGGGCAGAACCGAAAGTACTCCCTAAGGCAAGAGGCCCAGGGCACCGTAATGGTTTTCTGCGTCCTGATGCTGATGAGTCCGCCAATCGCAAGGTCCCCCAACTTCACCAAAACCACATTGGCTCTCTTTCCAAAACACTCCAGGATTGCCTCGAAAAACCTCATCGAATGCACCGGAGAGCCCAGGTCACGCATATTGACTGCAAAACAATGATAGAATTCCGCTAGCAGCTCTTTGCCCCCGGAGACGACTCGCAGTCCGCTCTTTTCTGCTTTGCGAACCTGATTTCGTACTTTTGCATCCAGGCGCTGCCAGAGTTTGTCCGGATCATTCGGTAGGTCGAGAACCAGGCGCACTTTATCGAGCTGAGGCGTGGCCTTCGCCTGGAGTGGTTGACTACACCGGAGCTCAACGTGCCGCGCACCGGCGTCCCGGGCCGTCGCAATCATAGCATCCACGAGTTGGTTTGACAAATCCCTTTGCGTGTAGCAGGGGCCACCAGTATCCAGGAACGGCATGGAAGTTACGACATCGCCGACAAAGGGGCGTCGCACAAGAAAAGCCGGCAGGATTCCAATTGCGCTATCCTGACCTTCTGCGACCCAGTACAACGGCTGGTGACCATAAGATTTTTGAAATGCATTTCCCCATTCGGCTGCATGCCCGAGGTTGGTTGAGACACACCGTGTCAAGGCTCTGTGCCACCGTACATCACCGGGGTCGCACAAAGTGATTCTCGAAACTGGAGCCGGCGTTGACTGCACGACGCTTATGTCGCAGACTGGAAAAGTTGTGTTCAATGTTTCCTGGCTGAGGATTAAGAAAGGACGGTTCAGCTTATGCTGAGGAATCAATCGCTTTGACATCACCGGCAAACACTTCTACACTCAACGCCTGCCTTATTTGCGCAATTCCGACCACCAGGCGGTACTGTCCGCGATTTTGTATCAGACGACCCCGGACGCCTTCAAACGGTCCCCGGATAACTTCGACTTCATCACCGACTCTCAGATACGGAATAATCTCAACATCATTGGTGCCGGCGAGGACGCGGCGCAAGGAGTCAATCTCTTCATCGGGAATAGCGGCGGCCTTTCCGTTAAACGATACCATCCTTACGACGCCCACGGTTTGCATGGCCTGCACCCGGTTGGCGAATGACGTTCGCACAAGTGTGTAGCAGCTAAACAGAACCTGCTCGATTTTCTTCTTGCGGTCACTCCACTGCCTCGTAACCGTGTAGGTTGGCACAAAAGCTTCGACACCTTTGTCCCGGAGCTGCTCTGCGACTTTCTTTTCAAAACCCGCGCGTGTATACAGGGCGTACCAGTTAGGTGTCGTATTTTCGGTGTTGGCGCTCATTCGCTTGCTGCTCATGTTTGGGGTTCAACTGTTTGCGCGGCCGCTGAAATGCCGCCCGCACCAGCGGTCGCCTCTTCTCATTTTCCGTTCGGCCGGATACAGCTCCGCCACGTCAGTCCCATTTAGGGGCGTGGCCACAGATTTTTTGTGTAGATCTATCCTCATCCCCGACTGGATAAGGCAACTTGTGTTACCGTGGGCGGCGAACGAAGTGACGGGTCCTTCACCCACCCGCTAAATAAAGCTCAACCCTGATTGTTAGATCGTCTCAGGTTCCTCTTGTTGGTGTCAATGGCGAATTCCGGCCAGCGGCGTTCGATTGGATTCATCTTGCACAACTCACCTAAAGATGTAAACTTAAACTCGGTCAGCAGATCGCGCACCCGGGTTTCCGTTCTGTCAATGTTCGTGTAATGGCGAAACTTCGAAAGCCTGCTCAACTTGATCTTAGGTTGTTCCGTATCAAGCTCCCAGGGGTGAAAATACAGGACCACTGGAATCCCCTCGTCATTGTTCTTCTTGATCCCGCGCCGGATGAACCAGTAGGGTAGCAGTCGCAAATAGCCGCCACCTGAGATGGGAATGTTCTCCCGCCACAGCCTGAGCGTCGACAAGGGAAACTCGTTCAGACGCAGCCCATTTTGTAGAATGAGATAAAAAGGGCTGCGCGGCATTTCCGGCATGCCGCCGATATCGTGCTTGATTGGAAAAATGCTAGAGTCGTAGATGATCCCGTGGTTGGCCAACTCTTCCAACGCCCACATGGTCTTGTGTGTGATGGAAAAACTCGGAGCGCGATAGTAGACTACCTTCTCCCCGGTAATGCTTTGCAGAACCTCGATAGACCGGGCCAGATCCGCCACAAACTCATCGCGGGAATGTTCGTAGATTATTCTATGCGCATAGCCATGGCTTCCGATCTCATGGCCGTACTTTTGGATTGTCCGGACAATTTCGGGAAAGCGTTCCGCGATCCACCCCAGCACAAAGAACGTCGCCGTGACCTGATGTCGCTCAAAGAGATCGAGAATACGGCAGATGCTCGGAAGGATTCTGATTTCCTGCTTTTCCCAATCCTTGTAGTCAATTGCTTTCCGCAACACCGAGACTTGAAACCAGTCTTCAACGTCCACGGTCATAGCGTTGTGTATCTTGGTCCGCACCAAAACTTCACCTATTGTGTTGAGTTAACGTCCCCATGGATTGCTGATATTTGCCGAACCAGTCTATTGTTTTTTTCAAAACCATTGTGAAACGTTAACCTGCGGGCTGAGAGGATGATGGCCACTGACAGTCTTACTTGGCGAAATGAATGTTCCCGTCGGCTCACTTCAAAATCCTGTGAGAGCTGTTTATCTGTCTCGTTCGCCTAATCGAACGGTTGTCAAGTATCACGTTCTTCATGACCCAATTAATTAAGTCCCATCTGCACTGTTCTTGCTTTTGGACTTCTTTTTTTCCCTGTAGTCGTAGTACTCATATTTGTAAAAATCATAATCGTAATAATAAGGCAGGGCATGATGCACGTTGTTGAGAATCAGACCCAGAATGTCAACCCTGGCGTCACGTAGGAGCTGGATCGCACGCTTAATGACCGGCTTCTGTGTTTTACCGGCTTTGATCACAAATAAGGAACCATCGATTTCGGACCCAAGCATCAGGGGGTCTGAAACCGGGATAACAGGGGGTGCGTCCACGATAATGAGATCGTGGTAAAATCGCAGCTCCGAAAAGAAGTCCTGTACACGGGGACTGTTCAGGACTTCAGAGGTACACTCCTTTGCCCTGCGCCCGCAAGTGACGACCTGGAGGTTTGGATATTGCACGTCGCGCAAACATGCTTTGACCGGTACTTTGCCCTTGAGAATCTCCGCTACGCCATTCTTTTTCTCCAACTCAAATATGGAGTGCACTCTGGGACGGCGCAAATCGAAATCTACGATCACTGTTTTGGTGTTACGGTATTTCGAATAGGCGATGGCCAGGTAAGTGGCGACCGTACTCTTCCCCTCCCCAAGCCCGGAGCTGGTCACCATAACCACTTTTACTCCACGTTCCTCGTTTGCGATCTTCAGTTTGCTGATGATCCGGCGGACTTCAGTAGCTAAGGCTGATTCTTCTCGATAGTAAGCTGACATTACCTGTCCTTAAATGAGACCATTCTTGTTGCTCAGCAGATGCTGCAGCATGCGCTGAGCCTCGGCATAGCCGGGATTGATTTCGACAGCGCCACGAAAGGCCGCTATCGCTCTTCTGGTGATGCTCTTGGCGAGAATCAGGTTTGCGATGCCCAACTCATGGTGCAGGTCAGCGTAGTTGTTAAACTTCTTCAGCAGGGCCTGCAATTTCCCGATGTGCTCTTCTATCTCCTGGACGCTCAGGCAATCCTCTTCACCCAGGTACTTGATATAGAAATCGAGGATGAATGTCTGCCCGCGATCATTTCTCCTGTCAAAAACTACAGCGCTCAACTTGTTGAAAGCCTCTTCTAACTTGCCTTCGCGCAGCAGGTTTTCGCCGTCGACAAACTGTTGATTCTTAAAATCAGGGTAGAGCTGAACCGACTTTCGAAAACACCCGCATGTGCATGCAACGACATCACGCGCCAACTCAAAATCCTCTTTGATGATGGCGTTACGCAAATATGCCAGCCCCAAATAGAAGCAAGCTTCGCTGTAGTACGCATTTAGCTTGACCGCCCTGGTGAACTCCGCAATCGCACCCTTGCACTTATCCAGCCTGAGATAGGCTCTGCCCAGGCAAAAATGGTAGTCCGCAAAATCCTCTTTTAACCGAATGGCCTGGAGAAGACTTTGTGCAGCCGCCTCATACTCCGCAAGCTGCAGGTGGATCTTGCCTTCATAGAAGTGGAGGACCGACAGATTGGCGTTGAACTCGAGAATCGTCTTGATTTCCGCCAGGGCTTCGGAGTACATTTGGTTCTTCATAAATGCGCGCACAAGCAAGATTCGTTTCCCGATTTCGCGCGTACTCGCATATCTCCTTGAAAATTTAAAAAGAGCGTCGACGTTGTTGCGGGCGTGCTCATGGTAGCTTCTGACACGGGTGAAGAGTTGGTCCTCGGATAAGGTGCCGTTATACGATTCATAACGTGAGTAAATCAAGGATCCACTGCGAAAGACCGAGCTAATGATGCGCTTCTGGGCTTCGCTGTTTAGGGTTTTGACCAAATACGACGTCTCGGAAAAATCCATGACATCGTCAAAAACATAGGATTCCATGATAAAACCTCTAATGTACCTAACCTATCTTACACTATTCATGAATTGCTTTCCCCTCATCCCTGAAAGATCCTTCGGACTGGATCCGTGCCTGTTAAGTGCTGCCGGCCCCGTTCGAAAAAGAGTGCTGAATGACAGGGCTCATCAAATTTGTGTGCGATGCGCTGCTTCATGATTTATCCCGGCTAGATCATCAAATCTATTTCGCCTCGTTTGACCAGGTAGAGGATGGCGGCGGCCACTGCCGTGGCAATCGCGACCAGTAAGCCTACCCAGATTGTGCGTTGCCAGGTAGGGCCCGGCTCGTTGTCGATTTCCGGAATAACACCCCAAACCGGCAAGTCGTACTCGCGCTCAACTTCATCAACATCTTTGACCGACCTGTCTATATAGTCCATGCCGTAAACCACACCGCCACCAAGAGCCAGCCCGACGAGGGGTAAGCATAGGACCAGGAGAGTGGTCTTCAGTCCTTTGTTTACCGGGTAGAGCGGCTTCTGTGCCGCCTCGATTGTCTGTAATTTGAACTGTGCGTCGCGCCGCTGGATTTGTTCCTCAATCTGGGTTCCCTGTGACTGTTGAAAAAAACTGAGATAGAGTTTGCGATTCAGGTCTACCCCGCGCTGCAGGTTGTGCAGAATCATTTCGTGGCTTGGCCCTCTTGTGAGGTTTTCCTCAATGTCCCCGATGAGGTCTCGTAGCGCCTTCTTTTGAAAGGACAAAATCTCGTAATCGAGGTTGGTCATGTAATGCTCTGCGAGCAGTGCTCTGGTGGCATCATTCTGCTCGCTGTAAGTTGTTGCCACAGATTCTTCGACTGTATCCCGAATTCTGCTACGGAAGAGGTTCACATCGTCATTCAAGGCCATGATCTGGGGCGAACGCCAGTGAAAGTTGGTCAATACCTCGATCATGTTGGTAACTCTGGCAAACAGTCCCTGCTTGAGGCCCGGGATTTGTGAGGTTTCGACTGCGCGCCAATCCCTGAGATTCGGTGATAGTTTGGAGCTCAGAAAGCTCAGTCGTTTCTTCTTGTCGGTAATGGAAACGTCGATCGAAACCACGTCCTCCCGTAGCCGGCGCAAGCTCTCAAAAGTCTTGGCCGTGTCGCTCTCAACCTGCTCCCGTAGCACACCCTGCTTGAAGCGCTTCAATTCCTCCTCGGATTCTGCCAGCTTTTCTTCAAAGATAGCCAACTGCTCTTCGCTGAACTCGCGAATGCCACGCACGCCGCCCAACTGTCGCTTCTGAAATTCGTCGATAAAAACTTGCCCCAAAGTTTTGGCAAGCAGGAAGGCCTTTTGCGGATTTTGATGTGTGGCGCTGATTTTAATAATGTCCCTGCCACGCGTTTCGACTGAAACGTCTTTGCGCACCTGTTCGATGAACAGCATGTCGGAAATCTCTTTGCTGGTCATGTCAGGCAAGCGCAGGCTCAGGTCGGCGGCCTGTTTCTCGATCCCCTTTTTAGGGAGAAGCCCCAGGGTATTGATCAGTTCCGCGATACACTGCGCACTTAGCACGTAGTTTTTGGCTGCGGTTATGTCGCTGGCGGCTGTAACACCTGGCACGACCCTGCTTACCTCGCGCGTCATCAACTTTCCACCGGAGACCAAAATCGTGGTAAAAGAGTCGTAAGTTGGAGTCAGGGTTAAGTTGTAATAGAACGCACCCAAACCGAACAGAATGGCGGGGATGATCAAAAACCATTTCCGCCTTTTTGCCAGGTACCAGTAGATCCGCCAGTCCAGAATTGCTCGCCCATTGTCGCCCGGATACCGGCCCATCTGGTAGAAATTGTTGTTGGCAGTCATTGTCGCTCTCTTACCTAATTGCCTGTACGATCAAGAACACACTGGCCGAAGTCACCACCGGCAGCAAAACTCTGGTTGCAAGAAAAGCCAACGGGCTCGTTTTGCGCGGGACAAATATCGTGTCGCCGGGATGCAGTTGCGGCGCACCCGGATAGGATTTGTCCAGAAGATGGTCCAGGTTGATTTTCAGGATACTGTTTACCTGCTCGTGCTCATTCAAGATCCTTACTTCCGAAAGCTTGGCGTCATTGGTTGGACCGCCGGCCAGGACGATGGCGTCTAGCACGTCCAGGGTTTTCTCCAGACTATATCTGCCGGGCGCAGCAACTGCCCCAAAGACATAAACCTCGCTGGTTCCCGAAAATGGTGAAGTGCTCGCCGCGCCGCGAGTGACATTACCGGGTACATGGACCGTGTCGCCACCATAAACCGGCGGCAGTTGGTCGAGCGCACCATTCTCAAAGTACCGGCTGAGGTCAACACTGATGATCTCGCCATCGGAGTCAGCGCCACGCACAATCGAAATCCGTTCGAGGTCGGCGCTCTCCTGCAGGCCGCCCGCTTCCTGCAAGATACGCCACAGATTGGGCATCACTTCGAACGAAAGTGGTCCCGGTGCCCCGACATGGCCTGTTACGAAAACTTTGTTGCCCTCATATTCACGAACAATCACGGATACCTGGGTTATGTTGATGCGGTAGCGCGAAATCTCTTCCACGATCTTTTCGCCTAACTGCAGGCTGGTCAGACCTTCAGTCTGCATCCTGCCGACTACCGGAAGATCCACCGAGCCATCTTGACCGACGATGACCTCAGTGCTTAAGTCCGGTTCCTGCCAAAAGTTGATGGCAAGCCGGTCGCCCTTTTGAATGACGTAGTGCTGTGCTTGCGTTGGTGAAAACGAAGCGAAAATGACCAGCACGACTAACCTGAAAACTGTTCTGTGTAAGCTTCTCATATTGGTTCAGACTTCCCGGGCCTGCTTATACTTAGATTGGTCGATACTATACTTGCGCAACATATCGTAAAATGTGGTGCGATTAATGCCGAGGTATTCGGCGGCCCGTCTGATATTTCCCTGGCTGCGGACCAGCGACTCGCGCACGCATTTCGCTTCCAACTCCTCAACTTTCTCGCGCAGGGTCAATTTGCCGTTGCTGGAACGCAACTTCAAACCCAGGTCAGCAGGGATGATCAGGGACTTCTTCGCCATGATGACGGCCCGTCTGATTTTGTTTTCCAATTCCCGTACATTGCCGGGCCAACTGTATTCCTCCAGGAGCCTTTGGGTGTCATTCGTAAATTCGCTAACACTGCTGCCATATTCCTGCGTGAATCGTTGCAGGAAGTAATTTGCCAAAAGCAGGATATCGCCACCACGCTCGCGCAGCGGAGGCAGGTTGACCGAAATGACACTCAACCGGTAAAACAGGTCCGCGCGGAAGGTTCCTTTCTCGATTTCCTCTTCCAGGTCCTTGTTGGTCGCCGCGACAATTCTGATGTCCAGTTCGATGGGCTCCCTGCCGCCCACACGTTCGATTTCTCTTTCCTGCAGGAATCGCAGGAGCTTTACCTGCAGGCTCAGACCCAGTTCGCCGATTTCGTCGAGAAAAACCGTGCCGCGATTGGCAAGCTCAAACTTGCCTTTATTCATTTTATGAGCGCCTGTAAAAGCGCCTTTCTCGTGACCGAACAACTCGCTTTCAAGCAGGTTTTCCGGGATTGCGCCGCAGTTGATTACGATGAAAGGACACTCCCTGCGGGGACTCTGCGCATGCAGGGCGCGCGCGACCAGCTCTTTGCCCGTGCCGCTTTCGCTGTGGATCAGGACTGTTGCGTCTGTTCTGCTGGCCCGCTTGATTGTGTCATACGCATCTATCATAGCCGGACAGCTTCCCACCATTTCATGGGCGCTCGCATCGTCTTGTGCGGTGGGGACGAAGGCTTCCGACTCGAGGGCCTGTAAATGCAGGGCGCGTTCAACAATAACGCGAAACTCAGCAAAGTCGATCGGCTTCCTGTAGAAGTCGTAAGCGCCCATTTTTACAGCCATCACAGCGAGGTCATGTTGCTCGTTTCCGGTCACAATAATGATCTTTATGCGCGGGTCGAGCAATTGGATCTCTTCGAGAACAAGCAGCCCCTCATTGTCTTCGCCGCCATCGGAAAGAGTCAAATCGAGCGCGACGATATCGGGCTTCTCCGACCTGGTCTTACGCACGCCGTCTTCACCGTCTGCCGCGAGGACCACCTCGTAGTCGTCCTTGAGGTTCCACTTGAGTTGGTCCCTGATTCCGGGTTCATCGTCAATTATTAGAATCTTCTGCTTGCCGGGTTTCATGATAAACTGGATCCAGTCGAGACCTTGAGTTTGTTGATACCATTTGATTCAGCGTCAGCGACCGGAGAATCTGCAGTCATGGGCAAGCTAACCCAAAAAGTCGTGCCCTTGCCAATCCCGCTTGCAACGCTGATAGAGCCACCGAGGGCAGCTACAATCTCCTTACAATGGTAGAGGCCAATCCCCAGACCATTGCGCTTGGTCGTTTGAAACGGTCTAAACAGCTTTGTTTGTATGAACTCGTTTGTCATACCACATCCCGTGTCTGAGACGGAAACCCCGGCCCATCGTTGTGCGGGAAGCCTGGTACCGGAATCGCGGTGGCGCTCGCCGGACCGGACAAATGTCGTGACTTGTATCTCGCCCGTTTCAGGAATTGCGTCGCAGGCATTCAAGACCAGATTCTCCACAACTTTTTGCAACTGTTTGCCATCGGTCGGCAGTTTGCAGTCAGCTTTGAGGGTCGAGACCAACTGAATCCCTGGCGGGGCCGTTATGCCGGCAAGCACCTCGGCCACCAGCCCGTCGAGGTCCAGTTCCTGCAAAGAGATTTCGAAGGTATTTGCAGACAGCGAGATCCTGGATAGTGTTTGCCGTATTTTTTGCGCGGAATCCCCCAGTGCCCGGGTCAGGTCCTGTTGAAACTCACGGTCATTCATGTGTACCTTGGCATTTTCAGCAAGCATTGATATAATGGATAAAATGTTCCTGAAGTCATGAACCACGAAAGACGATAGTTTGTGAAACGATTCCAGCTCTTTCGCCTCCCGCAAACTTTCCTGCGACCGCAAACCCTGAATTGCAAGCGCTGAGTGATTTGCCAGCGTTCCCAAAATCTGCAGGTCGTTTTCCGAGTACGATTTAGCTCTCTTCTCTATGATCATTATTCCAACCAACCCGGACTTGCCTGACAACGGAGCGCACACCGACAAACCCATGGCGTGCAGTCGACGTTTTGCCGGCTCGGCCAGGGCCGGTACTGCGGCCGGGACGATAGAATTGCCGAACGCCACCGGCTCCCCGAACCGCCATAACCAATCAATAAATTGCTCCGGGAGCGCTGCGGCCAACTTCTTGCCACCACTAATATTTTTTTTTTTGCCAGAACCAATCCCGGCACTCCCGGACTGCGAAGCAGAATGACACCTTTGCCGACGCCGAGGATATTCGTGACATTGTCCAGAACCGATCCTAACAAATCGTCTAGTGTTTGCGCGAATGCCGTCTCCTCTCCGAACCTGGCCCAAATCGCACGGTAGTCATATTTTCCACGGTAAATCACCCGGTCTGCAAACTTCCGGATTCTCGTTTTTACAGAAGAGGAGAAAACGAATGTCAATAGGAACAAGACTGCGGCCGCGCCGCCAACGACCGAAAAGAAAGTCCGCAGGTCACCTCCAACAGTGGCGATGACTTTCCCGATAACCCCGATCAGGATCAGATAGGCTCCCACCAAAAGAATCATGAATGACGAATAGACCGTTTCCCGGTTTTCGGGTACGGGATTAAAGGTCCGACCAGTCCGCGACCTGAGAACAAGCGGGAAAGTGAAACCCAGAAAGATCGAAACAGAGATGAGTAGCAATGAGTTAGGGTGGACGGCATGAATCAGAAGTCCCTGGCTTGCGGTTATGATGAAGAAGACAAATGTGGCCATGTAGGCAATCGTCGGCAAACGCAAGCCGGTCGCAGCGGGTGTCGAACGCAGTTTCCTTTCGAAAATCGAGAGGATAAAGACGCTCGACACGATTAGGTAAATCATAAAGTAATGGCCGGAGAATCCTGGATTCAGGCTTACTTCAGTTTCCTGTGCCGTGCTTACGAGAGCTTTTCCTGAAAGCGCGGCCGCACAGAAAAAAAGCGACAGAAGCCACTGCAAAGCCAGGACCACCTTGTGTTTTTTCAAGAGATTCTTCTGTCCGGCCCCCCATAGCAGCGCGAGGTGCGTACAGATCGGGGTCAGGATACTCAGCGACCAGAGCACGACATTGCCGCCGACAAGTCGCAGGTTCTGCTGGTCGGCTGCCAGCAACAAGAACGTCCCGGCCTGCAAGAGCACAACCCACGGTGACGCAAAGAACAAGTAGCGCTGCACTTTCGACATTTTCCCCGGTCTGAAAAAGAGGCCCAGCGCAACGGCAAAAGCGAAAAATGCGGTCAACAGGGGAATAATTGTGACAAATGTAAGCTTCATACTTTCCTGCGCAGTAGGTCGACCTTGGTCAGGATTTGTCCGATAATGGGATGGTTTGGGAATTCATCCGCAAATTTTTCATAAATCTCGATCGCTCTTTCGACGTTGTTTGAGCTTTCGTAGATTTGCCCGAGGAAGAGATATGAGCTGATATTGGTTCGTGACCCCGGGTGGACATTTCTGAGCGAGATTGCCGCTTCTGCTGCCTGCTCCCACTTTTCCTGAACGGACAGACAGTATATTATGTACTCCTGTGCTGTGCCGGCCAACATGGTTTTGGGGTACTTCCTGATCAGATGCGTATAGTGATCGATCGCCTCCTGAAATGAAGTTCGTGCCAGCGACGCCTCGCCTTTTTTGCGGTAGTACTCGGCAATATAGGTCGGCACGTAAAACCCTTGAAACGTGAGCGGATAGCTCTCCTGCACCCAGCGATACTCTACCAGTGCGCGCTCCCAGTTGCCCTCCTCTTCGTATGAGGAAGCCACCGCCAATTGGGCAGATGCGCACAGGTTTGGGTTGTCGGGATGGCTGCTGATGACCTCATTAAGCCCGGCCCGGCCTTTCTCCGCACGGCCGCTCTTGATCAGGGACCTTGCATTGCCGAAATGCGCATAGCCCGAGATTTCGTCTTCCGGGAATTTCCTGAGCAACCCGTCGAACACACGCGTGGCTTCACGAGTTTGACCAAGACCGTCGAGATACATGTTGCCTAAAGACAGTAGTATGTTTGGCGCTTCTTCGCGATCGGGATACTCTTTTGCCAGTGTTGTCAGCGTGGTTATGACTTTGCGCCAGCGCCGCTGGTCGGCAAAAATGGATGCCTTGTAATAGGCTGCGTTGAACGCGGCAGGAGATCCCGGCCATTGCTCGATAACCGAATCATAGTACTGCAACGCTTCATTATATAGTGGTTGACCGGAGGGAACTCCGCTGGAACGCTTCAACCGGGCGACCTTCAGGGGCAGCGTCAGAATGTTATGATTGGGCTGCAGCGGGTCCTCGACTTCACCGAAGTCATCGATCAGTATTTCGTATTCAGCAATGGCCTTGTCGAGGTTAAAGATGCGTTCGTTGCTGCGGGCATTGGCAAAATGCACAAATGCCCCAAGGCCCGGATCATCGGGATAAAGACCGAGGAAACGATCGTATGTTCTTATCGCCGCCTGAATCTCACCCTGCAATAGCCACAGTTCCGCGATCGTGACCAAACTTTGTTTCTTTATTTTTTCGATATGGTCATCATTGGTATTCCCTGGGTAATCCGACAAGACATGTTCATATGCTCCTACGGCCGCACTATAATCTGAGTGGGTCGCAATACGGGGATTAACCATGACCTGCTGGTACAGCTTTCCCGCTCTAAAAAACATGCGCTCGGCCACAAACCGCCTCTGGATCTGCGGGTCCCCGGAACAGGCTGCGAACAGTAGAATGACCCCGGTGTGTACAACTAAAGCTTTGTGAAATGCTCTCATTTGATGGTAGAACCGGGTTTCAGGTGCGTTGATTGACCGACATGAAATAGCCTGTCACTGTCCCGACAAGCAGATAGTTAGCAAACATGGAAACAAAAATGCTCAAGATGATAGCCACGCCCACCATCTCCGGTGTAAACTTGGAGATCAGAAATTGCGGTCTTCCGGCCAGCAAATCCATCGGCATCTTTACCAGGTTGGGCAGCGCAATTAAGAGGATTGTTATGACCGGATACCGGAAGCAAAGTGACAGGCTTTGGGCAATTGCGCGGATTGGACCCTGTTTCTGCAGCATCACCAGTGCCGTGGTATACAAAAAAAACGAACCCGCCAGAATTGCCGCAAACGAAGTCACCAACTGTTTTGTCAGATTCCCCCGCTGCGCAAAAAACGTGAACTGGTTTAATAACTTGGGAACATAGATAAACACCAGCACCAGCAGGAGGGTCTCGACAACCCAGATCAGAAAGAGGTAGCCGTAGCGTGGTAACGTTGAACGTACCGACTGCCCAACGGTCAGCGTGTTCTTATCGAAACTGTTCTTAAATAAGACGGTGGCTGTCCCCACCAAGAATATCCCCAGCAGACCGCTCAGGATGACGTTAAACCAGAAAAACATGACCGGCAGGACCAGAAAATTATTGGGGTAATGCAGGGCAAGCTCGCCAAAGTACTTCTCCATAATGGGGACTAGAACCCCCGAAAAGGGCGGAAATGCAAAATGCATCAGAACAAATACCGAGGCAATCTGGATGCTGGCATAGGCCATGAAAAGAAGAAATATCTTTCCCTGCCGCAACGATAAAAAGCAATTTCGCCATGCGGAATAGTACTTTGACAACTGGTTGGTTAGCATCTCCACCGCTCGTCTCCTGAAGTAACTGTGTTACGGGAGTTGGCCCCCCACTTCATTGCTGGCCGCAGATTTTCCGGCCCGGTCAAAAACCAGTACAACATAGAAATACCGCACGCCGCGTTGCAGTTCAGAATCTTCAAATCTCGTTGTGCCGGCATCATTGATGATTCCCACCGGCGCGCCTGCAACATCGACCAGTGACACGGTTGACCGGTAAACCCGGTACGACTCAAAATCGTTGTCTGTGTTTTGCGTCCACGCCAGCTCAAACGTCGTGCTGTCTATTTTATCCGGCTGCGCCAGAGTGACGGCGCTCGGGGGTTCATCCACCAGCGTCCGGCCACTTACTTCGTTGCTTTGGGCGCTCAGGCCACCTGTGTCGAATACAAAAAGTATGTAAAAGTAAAGCGTATTCTCATCCAGCCCGCTGTCCTGAAAGCTCGTGGTTCCACGCGCGGAAATCGAGGTGACGAAAGTCGAGCTTTGTGAAACACCGGCTGAAATAGCGCGGTACAGCCTGTAACTGGAAAAATCTGTGTCGTTGCTCGGGGTCCAGGAAAGCTGCAGGGATGGCGTGCTCGCGCTGGCCGCTGCCGGGTCAAGCAATGTCACCGCCACCGGCGCTGTTTGGATGGTGACAAGCCCGTCTGCATCAAGCGCCTCAGCTACATTGCCGAGACGGTCCGAGAACCTTCCCGTCACTCGTGCACCAACGACCTCAAGGCCGACCGGAATTTGAAAACTGCGTTTGTAAACACCGTCATCCGCCAGGTCGTCACCATTGCTGCCGTCATCAAAAAGCCTGATATTGCGACGTGCTGTGCCGAGGTCGACCGTAGCGGATCCCTTTGGCTCGCCCGCCGAAAGGCTGAATTGGATAGTTTCGCCGACCGTCCGGATCTGGCCATTCGTGTTCTCGGAAACCTCCTGAATGCTCGCCTTCGTGTCCAGCGTGATGCTGTCTCGCGATGCTGCGACGGTTTCGTTGCCGGCGGAATCCCGGTACAGTGCGAAGACTGTTTTGCCGCCGTCGTTATCGCTCAGTGTCCATCTCCTGGCTGCCGCATAAGGCTCCCAGACGGAAGCCTGGAACAGGGAGTCGTTGCTGATTCGCATGAACGTTGTTCCGACCGGAGCAATTAAAGTCAGGACAACAGAGCGCGAGTTGGTAAACTCGTCACCGGCATTGATGCTGAGCCCGAAAACCGTCGGAACTGCCGGGACCGATACCGCTTTTTTCCCTTCGAGCTTGTTCTTTACAGCTGCGACACCATAGACATAGGTGACTTCGTTGTTCACTTTGCTATCCGTGTAGCTCACGGCGGTGGTTGAGTCTATCAGTGAAAAAGCCGTGTCAATAGCCGACCGGCGGTATACTCTGTAGAGGTCAACCTCTTGCGGTTTAGCGTGTGACCAGCTCAAAACCACTATGCCATCACCGATGGCGAGTGTTACCTGCAGGGGTGCAGCCGGAAATGCGTCGGGATCGAACTGGATCGGATTGATATCGTCGTCGCAGGCCGGCAACTGGAGCATCAGCATCAATACAAGTAGAAACAGGCGCGAATACTTCAGCAACATTTCCTATAGCCCTATGTTCATTGAAATCATAAATCCATCTTCGTCAAGCCCACCGGAAAACAACGGTGTTTGCCGAATCAATTTGTTCACGCGGGTTTTGTTTTTTGAAAAAAAGATAATTGAGTCGAGAAAATTATAGACCCAGAAGCCGGCCGACACATAGATAAAGGCGTTTCTCAAGTCTCTCGCATCCCGGGCGTCGCCTAGTTTTCTTTGGATATCTTCAAGGCTGGCTTGTGCCTGATCGAGATCAAAGCGCACGCGGTTGAAATCCATCAACGCTCTCTCATACTCATCTCTTTTATCATCGAATTTGATGGCTGAGTAGACTGCCGCACCGCTCAGAGTGGCCTGGCTCAGGGTCATAAACCAGCCCTTGAACTTGTTTTGACCATAGAACTGCCCCCACCCGGGCAAAATGAGAGATCTAATCGCGGACTTGCCACGATTTTTCCTGGAGAGCCTGATCGAGATCTTGCTTGCGCCGGAACGCGCGATATTCACGGAAGAGCTGACGGATTCATACCCGTCCTTTGTTGCCTTGACTCTGTATTTCCCGTGAAGTTCATGCGGAACGGTAAAAGGCGTGCGGCCAATGAAGGTATACGCTCCAGTCAATTCAACATAAGCCCCTTGGGGCGCTGAATTGACTACAAGCCCATGCGGTAGGGATTCGACACTATTGGTTGCGCCGTTCCGCTGTGCCTTGAGACTCTGCGGACTAAGAAGACAAAAGAAAATGAATGTAAAACCGCAGCACGCTACTCCAAACCACCTCATGTACCTGACCCATCCAGTTTGTAGTTCGCTTTATTTAGACGTAGCCCAATCCGATTCTAAGTATCTAATCCGGACCTTGTGTCAACGCGGCAGCACCACCAGAATACCAGGCGTTAAGTCCGGACTGAATTGGGGGGGCCTTCAACATATTCCTTTTCGCCGATAGCGACATGCTTCAGCGTATCCCAAAGGATTATCACATCCCGGGTGAGATCTACTTTGCGGATATATTCCAGGTCAAACTTCAGTTTCCTGGCAACATCTGCGACTGAGGTATCGTAGCCGCAATTGATTTGAGCCAAACCGGTAAGTCCGGGTCTGCGCCTGAACCTGTAGGCATACTCGGGGACTTTGACCTTGAGCCTCTGTACAAACTCCGGTCGCTCCGGCCTCGGGCCGACGAGGCTCATCTCCCCCTTGAGCACATTGATGAATTGTGGAATTTCGTCAAGGTGATGGGGCCGCATAAATTTGCCCACGTTAGTTATGCGTGGGTCGTCAGAGCTTGCCCAGATCGGGCCGGTCTTGCGCTCAGCATTCTGCTTCATGCTTCTAAACTTATAGACCTCGAAAGGCTGGCCCAATAAATCCTCCTGCCGTCGTGGCCCCTTTCTTCTTTCAACCGGGACAGCTACTGAGAGAACTCTGCGATCGCCCTCGCGCCGATTCCGGCCAACACGCACTTGCCTGAATATTGCAGAACCTTCGGAGTCAAGTCTGATGAGAATGGGGAGGAACAGTAGAGCGATACTCGATAAGCACAGGCCAAGCAGGGAGCCCACAATATCGATAGCGCGCTTGAGAAGTTTCTTTGAAAATCGCAGGACTCTGAACCTGAAATTCCTGCTCTCAAAGACCTTCCTGGGCAGGAATAGAATGGTGGAAACCATCATTCCCAGGAACATTGTTGAAATCAAGGTTCGGAACCAAAGGGAGGTCAGCCCGGGCATCCGTTTCCGTGGCTGTTGCGGTCCGGTACCATTAACAGCAAAGTGCCTGATTCTAATAGTACCGTCATCATCCAACCAGCCAGGCGCGTAATTGTCGCCCGACATGTTCCTCGTTGCTCGTCCGTCATACTGCATCGCTACCCACCGTTTGTCAAAGATTATCCCTAATCAAATTATCAAACCCCATTCCCCTGATGTGATGATTCAGACTGAGTCTATCAAGGTATCCGTAAGATCACTTGCTTCTTGAGCCAGATGCGAGATGCAGTTCAGCAATGTCGGAGGATAATAACCGGAAGAGATAAGCAACCACAATCATAAGTATGATGACACCGCACCTCAATCAGGAGCTACGCTTGGAGAAGCTAGACGCCTTCTTTCACTCTCATTGCCGCAACCGAATAAGCTAGTAGCCAGACCTGAAGATAGTATATAAAAAAGTACCTACTTGCAGTCGCCGACAATGCGGAAATTATTCGGATTTTTCTATCTTTTTTCATGTCTCAACTTTGCTCCCCGCCAGCGACCATGCCGCAGCAGGCAATTCGCGTGCCGTACAGCATGCAGAAATAACAGATCAATCTATCCGATTGTTTTTGCATTAGTTGCTATTCTGAAACAGTATCTGGCGCCAGACATCTTTACTGACTATTGTCCTGCAGCGACACACCGCGGTGTGTCAGAATGAAACAGGCAAATCAGAAATGACCTGGACCTCTCCCATTTCCTCACATCAATACGGCAAAAAGCGTGTCCGTTGAAATAACTCGTCGGCACTATCCATAGCCTGCCTTTCTGGTCATCCTGGAAGGGATCTTTTTTGGTACAATCCGTAGATGCGGGGCCCTACCGGACCTGTTCAAAATGCATTCTTCTTGAATGACCGTGGTTGATTGATCTTGCACCCAATACGTAGATTCATGAATAATTCAAGATAGAATGATCTTGACTCTTAGCAAAACATTTTCTACATTTTCGCCCGTTGGCCTACGTAGCATATCAGGGTTGACTATTTGAATTCCTCGGTAGCTCAATCGGCAGAGCGGGTGGCTGTTAACCACTAGGTTGTAGGTTCGAGTCCTACCCGAGGAGCTTGGCCCGGCGATAATCGTCGGGCTTTTTTGATCCTGCTTCTTTCAACATATTTCATGTCCGGCTTCTCCTTTTTCGTTATCAGAGCGACTGTGGTTGCCAAAATTTAGTTTGTTTTTATATCGCAGATTAATTACAATTAATGTTCGTTTGCAGCATCTGTCTCAAAGAGAAATCACCTGAAAGCAATGAGCGAGTCTAATGAAGGAGCACAGGGATGAGTAAATACCTGGTCACAGGAGGGGCCGGTTTCATAGGCAGCAATTACATTCGATTTCTGCTCCGGAAGTACCCGGAAGCAGTGGTCGTAAATCTTGACAAACTCACTTACGCCGGCAACCTGGAGAATCTCAAAGACGTCGAGAACGATCACCGGTACCGTTTCGTCAAGGGCGACATCTGTGATGAAGCTCTCGTCAACGACCTGGTTGTGGAAGCCGACATTGTTGTAAACTTTGCGGCCGAGAGTCATGTCGATCGTTCGATCGGAGCACCGGACGATTTTATTAAAACAGACATTTTTGGCGCGTTCGCGTTGCTGGAGGCAGCCAGAAAAAACCATATCGACCGGTTTATCCAGATCAGTACGGACGAAGTTTACGGCAGCATTGACCAGGGCTCGTTTACAGAAGACCACCCGCTTATGCCATCGAGCCCTTACTCAGCTTCCAAAACCGGCGCCGATCGGATCGCCTTTTCCTATTTTGTCACCTATGGCGTACCGGTCCAGATCACGCGCTGCTCCAACAATTTTGGACCCTATCACTATCCTGAAAAGTTGATCCCGTTATTCGTGACCAATGCCCTGGAAGACAAAGCCCTGCCGATTTACGGCGATGGCAAGAATGTGCGGGACTGGATTTACGTTGAAGACCACTGTGAAGGCATCGACTTTGTGCTAAGAAATGGGGAACTCGGTGAGGTCTACAATATCGGTGGCGGCAATGAGAAAACAAACATGGAAATAACGGACTATATTCTCGCGAAACTGGAAAAGCCCGCTACTCTGAAAGAGTTTGTTAAAGACAGGCCCGGTCACGATCAACGCTATTCACTCGATTGCAGTAAACTGCACGCAATGGGATGGGGGCCCAAGCACTCGTTTGAGCAGGCCATGGACAAGACCTTGCAGTGGTATATCGACCATCCGGATTGGTGGAAAAAAATCAAGAGTGGCGAATACCTCGATTATTATAAGAATCAGTACAGCAGTGCATCATTATAGGGGGGATTGTGAAATGACGCAGATGAGCCTGGAGCAAAAAATCCGTGACAAAAGTGCCAAGATCGGCATCGTCGGTCTCGGTTACGTCGGACTTCCGCTGGCGGTGGAGTTCGCAGACAAAGGGATCTACACCCTTGGCATCGATATCGACATGGCCAAGGTTGAGAGCATAAACCGGGGTGCAAATTATATCCAGGACGTCGACAGCGGACGCCTGGAAAAGCTGGTCAAGAACGGGGTTTTGGAAGGCACGACCCGCTATGGCCGGGTCGGCGAGCTGGACATCATTTTTATTTGTGTGCCGACGCCCTTTACTCCGAACAAAGAGCCGGACATAACTTACATCGAAGAGGCCAGCAAGAATATCGCGGAACATCTGCGCAAAGGGCAGTTGATCATTCTCAAGAGTACGACCTTCCCGGAGACAACAGAGAGGGTTGTGCAACCCATCCTGGAAGCGACCGGGCTCAAGGTCGAGAGTGATTTCAATCTGGCGTTCTCACCTGAGCGGATCGATCCCGGCAGAGAGGATTTTACGACCGGCAATACACCCGTGATCGTTGGTGGAGTTACTGAAAGATGCACCCAGCTGGCAGTGCTTGTGTGCGAACAAATTATCGAAAAAGTAGTGCCGGTTTCCTCGCCGCGCACCGCCGAGATGGCGAAACTCTTGGAAAACATTTTCCGGAGTGTAAACATTGCGCTGGTAAATGAGTTGGCACAGCTTTGCGACCGGATGGGCAACGTCGACGTCTGGGAAGTTGTGCAAGCAGCGGCCACCAAGCCCTTTGGCTTTATGCCGTTCTTTCCCGGACCCGGAATCGGCGGGCACTGTATTTTGGTAGACCCGTATTATTTGTCCTGGAAAGCCAAGGAATATGATTTTCACAGCGACTTCATCGAGCTGGCTGCACGCACAAATGAGAACATGCCGTTCTATGTCATGGACCTGATTATACGTTCTTTGAGTGAGAACGGCGCGCCCATGAATTCGGCAAAACTGCTGTTCCTAGGCATTTCGTTCAAAAAGGATGTGGACGATGTCCGCAACTCGCCGGCGCTAAAAATAATGGAATTGCTGCTGCAAAGAGGTGCACAGAATCTTTCTTATAATGATCCCTACGTGCCATCGGTGCAAGTTAACGGTTCTACTCTCGAATCACAAGAGCTGAAAGACGCAACAGTTCGCGATGCAGACTGCATTATCATTACCACGGATCACAGCGATTACGATGTGGACAAGATCGTAAAAAATGCCAAACTGATCGTCGATACGCGTAATGCCACAAAATCCGTACACCACGGCAGAAAAAAAATCGTTCGTTTGGGTAGTTATAAATAGGTAGTCTGGTGATTCATGGATCTGTAAATCCAACAACCACATTGTTCTCAGAGACAAACTACGGGCGCGCAAGTGATCTATAAGTATAAAACATTCGAAGAGGCTGAAGTCCATCTCTCGAAATTGCT
>JAJDAD010000058.1 GCA_029262055.1 Candidatus Zhuqueibacterota bacterium | reverse complement strand
CCGGTAATCGTGTTAACGATGGCGATCTGTTCTATCTCATCACCGAACATTTCGACGCGCACAGCCTCCTGTTCGTAGGCAGGAAAAATCTCGATGACATCGCCGCGAACTCTGAATGTGCCGCGAATAAACTCAAAATCGTTGCGGGTGTAGTGACTGTCGACCAGACGGGCCAGGATGGCATTGCGCTCAATGACCTGGCCGCGTTCGAGGATCATCAACTCCTGTTTGTAGTCCTCCGGGTTACCCAATCCATAGATGCACGAAACCGAGGCCACCACGATAACGTCATCCCGGGACAACAATGAGCTGGTCGCCTTGAGTCGGAGCCGGTCAATTTCATCATTGATGGACGTGTCTTTTTCTATGTAAGTGTCCGTGGTTGCGACATAGGCCTCTGGTTGGTAGTAATCGTAGTAACTAATGAAATACTCAACGGCGTTCTTCGGGAAAAAGCTCTTGAACTCACCGTAAAGCTGCGCCGCAAGCGTTTTGTTATGCGAAATAATGAGGGTCGGTTTCCCGACATTCGCGATGACATTAGCGATTGTGAAAGTCTTCCCGCTGCCGGTGACGCCGAGAAGAACCTGGTCCGGATCGCCGCGCTCCAGGCCGTGCGACAAATCTGCAATTGCCTGAGGTTGATCCCCTGTGGGGTTATAGTCCGCGACAAGTTGAAATTTGGCCATAAACCATTAATAAAATTAAATCATGCATCACTATTTTCGCACCCGAATCCAGACAAAAAATATACGGACGATGTGCCATAATGTCAAGCGCAATTCTAACAAATGCCTTGCATCTTTAGCAATTTGAAACTATATTTGTAGTTCTTGTAACTTGAAACAAGCCCAGCAAACGACACACTTAGGAGTCTCCGGAAATGGCAATAATGAGCAAAATGCGCGATTTGACCAAGGTTATCCTTTATATCCTGGTGGTCGCATTTGTGGGTACGATCATATTCAACTGGGGGATGAATTATTCCGGGCAACAGGCTGCGCCAAACGCAGTGGGAGAAGTCGAGGGCGTTGAAATATCTGTCCGGGACTTTGACCGCGCTTATGCAGCACAGATGGATCAATACCGTCAACGCGCCGGAGGCGAAATCCCGGAAAGCCAAAAAACCTTCGTGAGAAATCAGGTGTGGGAGTCTGTCGTGCGCGACGTTCTTCTACAGAAGACCATAGAGGAAAAGAGTATCAGCGCTGCGGACCAGGAGATCATTTATCGTCTCTACAATGCCCCTCCGGAAATACTAAAGAGCAATCCCAGTTTTCAAGACGAAAACAAGCAATTCGACATGGCAAAGTACCAGACGGCGCTGAACGACCCGAACGCAGGTTCGCAGTGGCAGCCGGTCGAGGAGTATCTGCGACAGACACTGCCTTACGAAAAACTTCAGCAAAACCTTGAAGCCAGCGTGCGAACGACCGAAGACGAAATCAAACGAGAATTTCTGAAAACAAACCAAAACACGAAAGTCAAATACATTTTCGTAGACCCCCGTCGTTATGCGGACGACTCCTTTGACATCAGCGATGCCATGGTTTCTTCCTATTATGGGCAACATAAGGACGAGTTCAAGCAGGAAGAAGAACGGGCTATAGAATATGTCATGTTCCCGGCCGTGGCAACCGCCGAGGACTCTGCCGAGCAACGCAAACTGGCGCAAAGAATCCTGGGTCGGGCACAAGACGGTGAAGACTTCAATGAGCTGGCACAAGTCTACTCCGAGGATGACGCCACCAAAGACAAGGGTGGCGATGTCGGTTACTTCGCCGAAGGCGATATGTTCCGTTTTAAGGAATTTGAGAAGGAACTGTTCCAGGCCAATGTTGGCGAGATTGTCGGACCTGTTCAATCAGAACTGGGCTTGCACCTCCTGAAGGTCACCGATACTCGCAAAGAGAAAGGCAAGAAGGAAATCCAGGCCAGTCACATCTTGTTCAAGTTTGGCCCGTCGCGCAAAACAGAAGACACCGCCCGTGACAATGCTGATTACGTTGTGGAAGAAGGCCGCAACCGGCCCATGGTTGAAGTTGTGGCCGAACTCGGCGATTCCGTCAATGTGACCGGCCTGTTTGTGAAGGGTTCAGGGTTTATCCCCGGAATCGGTCTCAATCAGAGGGCAAGCAATTTTATTTTCTCACGCAATGTCGACGAATATGGACCGGTAGACCAAACGCCACGCGGCTTTCTGGCCTATAGAATCTCGAGCATTGAAGATGAGCACACCAAGCCTCTGGAAGAAGTCAAGGCCGTAATCCGCACTAAGCTGGTCGCGCAGGAACGCATGAAGAAAGCAGGTGATCTGGCAAAGCAGATTCACGATAAGGTCAGCAACGGCAGCTCATTTGAAGCTGCCGCACAGGGTGACAGCCTGGAGGCGAAAGAAACTGCTCAATTCACCCGTGACGGTTCAGTGGCAGGGGTCGGTCGCGATACCAAGTTCATCGGTGCGGCCTTCGGATTGGCCAACGCAAACGATGTATCGGCACCCGTCGCAGGGACACGCGGATACTACCTCCTGCAGTTGACTGAGAAAAGCCCATTCGACTCCACGGCATACGTAGCCCAGCGCCAGAGCATTGCTGCGCAATTACAGCAAAGGAAAAAAAGTCTGGCCTTTGCCAACTGGTATGCTGGTTTGAAAGCGAAAGCAGACATCAAGGACTACCGCGACAAGTTTTACTATTAGACTCATGCATTCACGGTTCGTCTGCCGGGATGAGAATAGCGCACGCTCCTGTCTGCATCTGGCAGGAGTAAGGGAATAAGTCCTGAAGCGTTGGAGTGGTTTGGCTAAACCGAGGACGAATCGGAGAGGTCTTGCCTGGGAAGATAAAGCAGGAACTCACTTCCCACATCTTTCTTGCTTCTTACTTTGATAGCCCCACCGTGTGCTTCTGCAATCGCCCGGGCAGAAGGCAAGCCCAGACCGAGCCCGCCGCCAAGGAAAGCTTCTTTGCTTGAGCTGTGATAGTTGCTGTTTTGCACTTCGTAGAATTTCTCGAAGATCATTCCCTGCTCCGCATCATCAATGCCGATCCCGGTATCGCGCACACAAACGACGCAGTAGCCTTCCTCGACCGAACTCTGCACACAAACCTTGCCCCCATCAGGAGTGAACTTTATGGCATTTTGCAGGAATTCGTTCACAATCCCACGAATCTGTGAAGGATCCACCACAACAGGTAGCTCGTCGACCACTTTCACAACCTCGATTTCCTGGTTTCTCCGCTTTGCAATCAGGTCATACGATTCTACACTCTGGTCGACTAAGTCCTTAAGATCGAGCGGTTCTGCTTTCAAACGTGGCTGCCCGCCCTCCAGATCGGTGAGCTTGTGCATATTGGTGACAATTTCCTCGAGATCGGTGATGGCCTCGAGAATCACCCGCATGCATTGTTTCTTTTCGTCTTCAGAAAGCTGGTCGTAATAGTCGTCGTTCAGGATCCCTAAGTAACCCTTCAAGTGGCTGACCGGAGTTCGTAGTTCATGACTTGTAATGGCGATGAACTTGTTCTTCATATCCTGCACATCGGTCAGCTTCTCATTGGCTCTTTTCAAAGCCCGGTTCTCTTCGCTCAACTGGATTTTTTCGTAACACTTGTCGGCGACGAACCGAATCTGATCCGGCTTGACCGGTTTCAGAATAAAATCGTAGGCGCCATTGCGCAAGGCATGAATTGCTCTTTCGATGGTGGCAAAGGCTGTCATTATTATGACTTCCACATGCGGGTAGTCACGCTTGACAACCTCCAGCAATTCAATACCATCCATAATCGGCATTTTGTAGTCGCTAAAAACAATGTCGAAATCTTCCTTTCTCAACCGTTCAAGCGCCTGCACGCCGTTGTCCGCCAAAGTCACTCTAAAACCCTTTGACTCAAGGCTGCGTTTCGAAACATCCCTGATCACGGCTTCGTCATCGACTATCAGGACTCTTTTTTCGGGGGAAGAATCTGTCGAAATAGAGCTACTCATGATGGACCGAACTTTTGGCGGTTAATAATGAAGCCGGATATCTTCCAGATACTCCACGTGGGCGATATTTTGAAATTTGTGTACCAGGTTCTCAAGCCGCTTGGCCTGTTTCTTGATTTCTGCGACATCGTCGAGGACATTGGTTTCCGACTCTAACTCTTCCAAAATCAATGTGCAATAACCGGATATTCCGGTCAATGGCTGATTAAACTCGTGTGCAATTGAACGAGCGATCTCAATAATTGACAGGAGTTTCCTGTTTTTATTTTCGGCCTCTTCCAGTTTCTCTTTAAGCACATCGTGTTCACTAGCCACCGGCGCAGTATCACGGAAAGCTGTGGTGAGGTGCGCGGCCACGGCCACCAGAAACGCCTCATCAGTTTCAGAAAAGGCTACTCCCCGGGGACTTTTCGCGTGCATTAGCCCGACAACTTCATTTTCGAACACCATAGGAATTGCAAGCACCTGCAGCTTGCGCGGTCTACTGCTTGACTCGGGCGAGTGCTCTATCTGTTTCCGCAGGAGCATTCTCTTCTCTATGGCAGTCAGTTCATCGCTATCCAGATTGCCCCGCAGAAGCCAGTCAAACCCGCCGGTGGTTGCCTCATATTTTGCGATACTGATGGAAGCTACAGGGAGAACAGCACGGAGTTCATCGCGGATATCTTGTATCACTTGTGGTGCTTGTGGAGCAGAGTTTAGGAATTGCCCAATTTTCCCTAATGAGCAGAGAGGATTGGGACGAGGGAGAGCTTTGTTGTTCACCATCTAAGTCCTTGATGGAAAAACAGGTCCGTATTGGGTTTAACCTACTAAAGTCGAGCCATCTTAGAGCATTTACACCGTCTATACCGGCCATCCCCACGTCTTCAAACCTGTTGCTTTGCCAAAACCGAAGTGCTTGATCCGGATTTGGTCATTCGCATCCTGCCAAGCAGAGCAAACAATGTCAAAGAGAGTAAGACTTAAGTTAAATAGAAATAAGAGAAAGTCAAGTTTTTTTTGAATTTCAGCAGAATCTTACGTTTTGTTACAAATTCAACGTCTTGTACTCATTATAAAGAAGCATAATATGTGGGATATAGTTAGAGGTCTCGGTCCAAAGGATGCCCTCTGCCTTATCATTCGCCAACCAAATGGCCGCGCGCTTCTCGCCTCCATTGTATGCTGCAAGGCCGCCTTCCAGGTCGTAAAGTCCAATGAAAGTCGACAATTGCCGGCAGCCAATTCTGATGTTATAAATCGGATTAAAAAGCACTTCCTCTGGTGAGGTCCAGGTGATACCCTCGTAATGCGCAATCCAAATACTGCTCGCCGGCATGATCTGCATCAACCCCAATGCGCCCGCGCTCGAAATAATTTCCGGCTCCCAGGTACCACCGCTTTCATGCGTGATAGCGGCACAGATCAGGTCGACATCAATATTAGTGTACTTCACGCTCATGTTAAAAATCTCTTCGGCGATTTCGTACTTCTTGCCCGACGGCAGCTTGCTGTTGTAGCGGTTGATGATCGTCATGATCTTTTGAATATGGTATTGCCGGACACTGTCTACATTCATCGCGGCCCGGATATCCTGCAGAGATTCCTCAAGCTGAGCGAGTTTGGGGTTGCCGGAGCGACCACTCGAAGTCCAGTATTTATAACTCATCGTGATAGTCAGAACAAGGAGGGACAACCCCAGGATGGCTAACAATGGAAACAGTACAGGATTCTTCTTCTTTGATATCATCTGTAATTTCCTCATGCGCTAAATGAAGGAGGATGTTTTAGCGAACGCGTCCCTGTCAACTCTTGCAAAAGATTAGCACCCCTGCAAGAAGCGCCTGCAGGCAAATTAGTCCTTCAATTTCCGCCACAAAGTTGTCTTTGAAATCCCCAATGCCTCTGCGGTCTTTTTCTTGTTGCCGTCATGTTTTTGCAGAGTTTCCAGGATGATCACCTTCTCCATGTCGGCAAGATTGCCGCCCTTGCTCGTCACCTCTATATTGTCATTGCGCTCCCGCAGTTCCGGTGGCAACAGATCGGGGACAATATCGTCTCCCAATCCAAGCGCAACACATCTGTGAATGACATTTTCGAGCTCTCTGACATTGCCGGGCCAATCATGATTCATCAAAATAGCCAGGGCTCTTTTTGAGATGCGGTGTATGGGGCTCCTGTCTTTTTCTCTGTATTTTTGAATGAAGTGAGCGACCAGTAGCGGAATGTCCTCTTTGCGCTCACGTAACGCCGGAACATGCAGCGGGATTACATTGATTCTGTAATACAAATCCTCGCGAAAGCGTTTGTTTTCGATTTCTCTTTTGAGGCTTTTGTTGGTGGCTGCGATGAGACGCACGTCGACTACGCGGGTAAAACTGTCTCCGATCCGCCGGACCTCCTGCTCCTGCAAAAATCGCAACAGCGAAACCTGGGTCGATAGAGACATCTCTGCTATTTCGTCCAGAAAAACTGTCCCACCATCGGCTACCTCAAGCAGACCTTTTTTGTCGTAACTCGCGCTGGTAAACGACCCTTTGGTGTGACCAAACAGCTCGCTTTCCTGCAGACTTTCCGGTATTGCTCCGCAGTTGATGGCAATAAAGGGTTTGTCCTTTCTCGCGCTCAGCGCATGGATTGACTTCGCCACCAGTTCCTTGCCGGTACCGCTCTCCCCGTAAACCAGAATCGTACTTTCTTTGGAAGCAATACGTGCTATCAGGTCCATGAGTCCGATAATCTTGTCGGACTTTCCGATAATCGTATCGAATTCTGATTGCCGCCTGATCTCCTGAGACAGATTCTTGAGTCTATGGCCGGTCTTCCTCGCCTCGACAAAGCGGGCGACGATACGGATCAGTTCTTCCGGTTCAAAAGGCTTGGTGATGTAATCAAAGGCGCCGAGTTTTATTGCCTTCACACCTTTGGATATTGTACCGAATGCGGTGATGATGATAACTTCGGTCGCCGGCCACTGCGTTTTTATTTTGCTCAGCAACTGAATGCCGTCAATATCGCCCATCCGATAATCTGAAAGCACAAGATCGTAGTACTTTTCTTCCAGTTTCGCCAACGCGGCTTCACCATCACTAACAGCCTCCACTGAGTATCTGAATTTTTTCAGGAGAGATGTAATCGCTTTGCGAACGCCTGCATTATCTTCGACGACAAGAACTTCTAGTGAAGCCAAGTTCCCCATCAGCTGAAGTTTCCCGTGTGATTGTTGGAGTTTGAGCCACAGATGACGGGTAGAGACGCACCCGCCAAGTTCAAAACTAAGATCTAACCTAGGTTAGTTGGTGCGATTGACAAGATGTTTTTCGATATCTTCTATGGAATTTTGAATCACCTGGTTTAAGCTCTGGCTTATCGCCTTCACCACTTCCACAGGCTCCCGCTTGACCGCAGCGGTCCGTTGCGACAGAGTCTTCTGCCAGATGGTTTCGTTGCTCTCAATGTCTTGCAGGGAGAACTCCAGCGTAACCAACCCGGCCCAGGCATTGTTTTCATCCCATTCTTCAAAAGCTCGAATGTTACCCTTCAAGACGTAATCTACTGTTTGTTTTGTGGGTAGGCGCACGACTTTCCCAAATGCGCCCGATGTCTGGTATTGTCTGAGGATTCTTTCGGTTACGATCTTTCTCGGAGGAGCGACCCAGCGGCGATAGTGGTAGAATTGGACTTCGTACGGAGAATTTCGGTAGACAATTTTGTCGCTTTCATAAAGGACATCAGCAGTAAACTGGGATACACCAAGCGTGACCGGGACGCCAGCATTGTTGCTCGTGGCACTTGCGGGAGTATAATCTATCCGATAGTAGTGTGTTTGAGGTATGCCTCCACAACCGGTAATGACCACCATAATCAGGAGAATCGAAAAGAAGATTGATTTGTTCATTGTTTGCCCTGGTTAATTAGTTCCAGCTCCAAAATCTGTCACACTTGCGCCCGAGCATGCCGCCTGCTCCGCTGGCTCCTTCCTCAGATTAGGGAAGCTTGCGTTTCGGCGGGGCCGACTTTCTTACGAGCAGCCACGGCCTTTCTTTGACGATCCGCGAAAACTCCTCCAGGTTCTGGGAAGCGAATTGGAAGTTCTCCATGATTTCAACAATGCTGGCGCCATTAGCCGACATCATGACTTCAAACTGTCCAAGGGTCTGTTGCAGATTCCCGATGAGTTCACTGGTCTTTCGCGTTGTGACCGCAATGTTGGTAAGCGTACTATCAAGGTTTCCCCTGTTCTCGGTCATCAACTCGTCCAGTCCCTCGCTGATCGAAGCCATGTTTTTGGTCAGTTCATCCAGGTTGTGCGTCAAGTTGATGAACTGTTCCCCACCCTCTGCGGCGATTTTGTTGAAATTTCTGATCAGGGCCGACAACTCTGCCCGGTTTTCGTCATTAAACAAATCCCCGACGCGGACCAACAATTCCTGCATTTGGTCACTCACTTCGCCCATGGGTTCGGCCATTTGCATAAAACTCAGAACATCCCTACCCACCAGTACGCTGCCCCCCTGCAAAACTTCGGAGTCTGGTGTGCCGGAAGAAATCTCAATATGCTGGTCGGCCATAACGCCCACGGAGGTGACAAAAGCCTCAGAGGTGGTCCTGACCGGTGTATCCTGCGCAACCTCAAGCTTCAACCCGATGAGCGCGTTTCGTGAGTTGGGGCCGGCGAGTTGCACCTCGGTAACCTGGCCCACGTCCATGCCGCCATACTTGACAAGCGAGCCGGTGACGATGCCCGGGATGTTGTTAAGGTGCGTATAGTATATTTTTGTATCCTCTTTCCATTCAACACCAAATATGGCCACGAGAAACGCCACCAGCAAGCCAAAGGCAACCGTAACTACGACTCCTACTTTGACCTCGCTCGAACTGTAATCCATCAATGTCTCCTCGTACTAAGCAACACCGGTTAGAGAACTCAAATAGCGCTCGCGATCGACTTCCTCCGCATCCGGTTCACGATTAAAGAACTGCTCGATGACCGGATGACCCAGAGCCCGCAATTCCTGCATTGTGCCCACCGCCAGCAGCTTGCCATCGTGCATCATGGCGATGCGGTCGGCGATAATACCGACCGAAGCCATCTCGTGTGTAACAATGACGATTGTCATTTTGTATGCTTTTTTCAGACTCAGCACCAGGTTATCGAGTCCGGCTGCAACAACCGGATCGAGGCCAGCTGAGGGCTCATCACAAAACAGGATTTCCGGATCCATGGCCAGGGCACGTGCCAGGCCGGCACGTTTCTTCATGCCCCCGGATAGTTGGGCCGGCTTAAATCCATCAAAGCCGGAAAGGCCAACCATTTCCAACTTTATGTTGGTCATAATCCGGATTGTGCTCTCCTCCAACTCGGTATGCTCCCGCAGGGGAAGCGCAACATTGTCCCCAACGGTCATCGAGTTGAACAAAGCTGAGGACTGAAACAACATCCCGATTTTTTTTAGTACTTCCGCCTTTTCACTCTCACTCACCGAAGCAATATTCACTCCCTTGATGTGAATGTCGCCAGCAGTGGGCCGGGTCAAACCGATAACATGCCGCATCAATGTGCTCTTACCACAGCCGGATTTGCCCAAAATAGCCAGTGCTTCACCCTTATATATGTCAAGGTCGACACCGTTGAGCACGGTTCGGTTGCCGTAGCGTACGACGAGATCGCGTATTTGGATAATCGGTTCGGTCATTTCAGAGTGATGAAAAGAATAGAGCCGTAAAGAAAACGTCAGCAGCAATTATCAGAAAGATCGAAGCCACTACTGCCCTGGTTGTGGACTTGCCGACACCCTCGGCGCCGCCTTCCACATTGAAGCCTTCGTAGGAACCAATTTTTGCAATGATGAGAGCAAAGAAAAAACTCTTCACCAGGCCACTAAAAAGATCCTTAAAAACCAGGGCATCCATCGTTTGGTTGATGTAGCGTGCGCTTGTAACATTTAATGTTGCCATCGAAATAACATACCCGCCGAGAACTCCGACAAAGTCGGCTATTATGGTTAGGGCAGGCAACATGACCAGCAACGCCAATGTCTTCGGCACCACCAGAAACTGGACGGGATTGAATCCCATGGTCTTCAGGGCGTCGATTTCTTCCGAGACTTTCATGGTGCCAATCTCAGCTGCGATTGCCGAACCGCTCCTGCCTGTCACCACAATGGCGGTCAGCAGCGGGGAAAGCTCGCGCAAAACCGAGACAGCGACCAGGTTTGCCACAAAGATTGTTGCGCCAAACTGCTGTAGTTGGTAGGCGGATTGCATAGCAATTATCAATCCGACGAAGAACGCGATTGTGGTAACGATAGGAATGGAGTTGTAGCCGATGACGACCATTTGCTCAATCGTACTACGCCAGCGAATCCTCCTGCCCTTCCAGGGTGCGACCAGGATCCAGTAAAAGCTCTCGCGCGCCAGATTTGTCACCCGGCCCAGTTGGTCCAGTGAAGTCAGGACGTGCCGTCCGAAACCGCCAAAAAATCTGGTTACGACTTCCATTATCTCTTAAACGCTCTCTCTGGCCGATTCGAGGCTGCTGTAAATATCAAACACCTTGTCTAACCGGCTAAGTTCAAATACGTCCTTTACCGCATCGCGCAACTGTGCGAGCTTGAGCTTACCATCATACTTTCCGACCTGTTGCAGCGCCTCTACCAGAGTCGCGACGCCGGAACTGTCCATATATTTCACGTTGCCAAGATCGATAATCAGTACCGGAGTGCTGGCGCTGGTCAACTGTAGTAATACCTTGCGGAGGTCCGGAGACGAGTAGAGATCTACCTCACCCCTAATCTCCACTACGGTAAATGTATCTTCCGGTATTGTTTTGACATCTAACATCAGGCTTTCTCTCCTCCGGGAATGTACTTTATCATGGTTAGTTGATTACCGACCTCCGGCGTATTATCGTAGACGACCGAGTCCATGGTGGATTTGATCAAATGCACACCCAGGCCACCGGGACGAATATCGTCAAGCTCTCTCGGCTTTATCTTCTCAGGATCAACTTTGTCGCCAAAATCTCTTAGACAGATCTCCAGCCGGTCATCAAATATTTTGAAATTCACGATAATAAGCTGATCCGTCCGACCCTTGTAAGTATGCCGGATTATATTGGAGGTGGCCTCATCGACCGCAATCGTCAGCGCATTACACTCTTCCTCGGAAAAGTCACAAAGCTTGCTGAGATGAGCCATACCACTCCGCACAATCTTTAAGAATTGTGGATCACTCGGCAACCTTATTTCAATCTCATTCACCGATGCGCTCCTTGGCGACCCAAGTAAGCTTTGACCCGGATGCGCCCTGGCAGACGGGAAACAGCTTAGTTTTGTCGAAGTACGAGAATGGTCAAATCGTCGTGCTGTTGCGTGTCTTTTGAGAATTCCTGGACATCCTGAAGCAAAACTTCGACTTTTTGTTCAGCTGAATCAGATGGCCTGGCAAGTACGTTCATTGCGCGCTCAAGCGAGTACAAAGCACCGTCTTTTGCTTTGGCTTCAATAATTCCATCCGTGACAGATACGACGCAATCCCCGCTATGCAGCTTGACCGAGTCTGACTCGACGGCCACGTCAGGAGCAATTCCCAAAGGAATCGTCTTACCCCCTTCGAGCAGGTCGACAGTACCCGCAGAGGCGTTGATGCGGATAAATGGTATGTGACCGGCATTCGCGTAGGTAAAGTCGCCGGTGGCCGCATTCAGGATGCCATATTGGAAAGTTACAAACATTCCCCTCCGACTGCGGTCGACCAAAATGTCGTTAAGAACAGCAACTAGTTCGGACGGATCTTGTGTCGAATGAGCGTGCAGGCGAAAATCACTGATCACGCGCGCCATATAAAGCGCTGCAGGCACGCCCTTCCCCGTTACGTCGCCCACAGCAATACCGAGCGACTGAGCATCAAACTCTATGAAATCAAAGAAATCGCCACCAACCGATGTGGCAGCCACACTGCGGGCGGATATGTCATAGTTGCGCTCTGAGGAGGCGGGAAAGACCTCGGGCATGAAGCTCTGCTGGATAATCTTGGCCGACTCCAGCTCTTGCTGCATACGTTGCTTTTCCAGCCTGTCCTTGTACATGCGGGCATTGTCAATTGCCATTGCCACCTGGCGACAAAAGGTTGAAAAGAGCTCCAGGTCTCCCCTGTCGAACGCTTTGCCATCTACGCGGTTTATGACTTCCGCCACGCCGATGACCTTGTCCTTCACCTTGAGCGGGGCAGCCAGAATCGAGCGGGTCTGAAACCCGGTGGTGTCATCTATCTTGGCAGCGAACCGCTTATCTCTGGCAACATCCGGGATAATTTCAGGCTGTCCGTGCTGCGCGACCCAGCCCGCGATCCCTTCGCCTATTTTGAGCTGGATCTTCTTGACCTTGTCCCCGACTTCGCCGAGAGCCACTTCGCATTCGAGCATATTGGTTTCCTCGTTTATGAGGAGAACCGAACTGGCTTCAGCCTTCATGACACTTTGCGCCTTTTCAATGACGAGGCGGACCAGTTCATTGAGGTCGAACGCTGAGTTTATGATGATGCTGACCTCTATCAGGCTGGACAAATCGGAAACCTTGGAGCGAAGCGATGCGATTTCATCGCGGTTGCTTGAAGCCGACAGGTCAGAACTCAAGGCTGTCTCTAGAATATTTCCTGGCATAAAACCATGAAAAACAAATTGTAGCGCTAATTTATTTATTCAAGATATCATACGTGCCCAAAACATGCAAGAAAAAAAGAGAGGCAAAAACATTTCCAATTTCCAACAAATCTTCAAGTTAAGTAGTTTTTCCCTCGATTTGAAGTCTTGCTTGTACGCGTAACGAACACCTGAATCAAAAAGAAACAACCCAGTCCCATCAAATGGGGCTAAGGTGTGATGAAATCACGTTGCAAATCACTGTAAAAGAACAACATAATCGCCATTTTTTACAGGATTGCCAGATGGCATGTTAATTGCTTTTCTGACAAAGCTAAATCTGTCCGGCAGGGCGAACTGTTCTTATCCACTTTTCGCGGAATTTTTGAGATGACTTTAGGGCTGGCAAGAGCACTCGACGACAAATACAAGATAGTGCGGGAGATCAAAAAAGGCGGTTTTGGAATCGTCTACTCCGGCATTGACACCAAGCTCAACAAACCCGTCGCCATCAAGGAAATTGCCCCCAACCTTCTTGACGATCCAAAGTATCTTGACATGTTTCAGGATGAAGCCCTGAACATAGCCAAACTCAATCACAACAATATCGTTCATATCTATGAGCTGAAAAAGACAGCTGACGGTCATTTGTACATCATAATGGAATACATTGATGGCATCGACCTGGAGAAGATTATCCGTTACAACAAGCGCATGCAGCGCCGGATGCCACCACACCTGGCAGTCCATGTCATGGCAGAGGTATGCCAGGCTCTCGACTACGCCCACCAGCGCCGGGACTCATTCACGAACAAGCCTCTTAATCTCGTCCACCAGGATATCTCACCCTCCAACATCATGGTTTCGCATTTTGGCGGGGTCAAGCTGATCGACTTTGGCATTGCTTCAGTCAAACGCCACCACAAGGACAAAAAGGACAACAAACTCAGGGGCAAAATTCCTTATATGGCGCCTGAGCAGCTCAAGGTTCGCGGTAAGCCGGACCACAGGTCCGACCTGTTTTCGCTCGGATTAGTGATGCTCGAGTCTCTGACGGGCATGAGGCTTTTCAATTCACAGGAAGAGATCATCGCGGCGGGACGAAATCCAAAGTGGTTCCGAAAAGCCCTGAAAGGGAAGCACCTGACAACACCTTTGGTGAAGGTCCTGCTGAGGGCGCTAAATCCAGATCTGGACAAGCGTTACCAGAGTGCCAACTACATGTACATCGATTTGCTGCAATACTTGATATCGAGCAATGAGGCCGGGGAGTTGATGGATGAACTATCGCTGTACGTTTCCCAGGTCGATGAACAACGTTCGGTGACCACCCCGGACAGCATAACGGGAACACAGTCCGCACCGCTCTCCAAAACCTACACCCCCTCCACGGCAAGCCACTTTTTCCCGACCTCATCTGCATGGCAGGTTGAAGGAGAACAACCGTTGAATGGTGGCCTGTCACCGGCATTAGGGCCGGTACTCACCGGAAACGATGCGGCCAGAGAATATTTGCCTGAACTGCCACCAACTGAGGATGTTCTCCGGGAAGAGGAAGTCGAGGCCGACGAAGACCTCAGGACTGTAATCGATGTAATTCGGATCTCCGCCAACAACAACCGAAAACGTATCCGGTTGACAGCCATTGGTCTGATGCTTACAGTTTCGGTTTTCCTTGTCGCTGACTTCTTTAACCACTGGACCAAGGCAGGGATTTGGCTGTACGACTACTTTTTGCCGCCGGCGATCGAAATCTTCACAGTCCCACCCAATGCGCAAGTCTTGATGGATGGCCAACCTATTTCCGGGCGGACGCCAATGGCGATCGATGAGATTAGCCCGGGCATCCATAAAATGGAACTTTCACTGCAAGGCTATAAGCCGGTGGTCAAATCAGTATTCTTGCCGAGAGATGGTGACATTCGGATTCAGGGTGATCGGTCATCAGAGAAGAAGAACAAATACATTTTTCGATTCACCTCGGATATCCGCATAAACTCACAACCTGAAGGAGCTACGGTACGGGTAAACGGAACCAAACTTAAGCAGCTCACACCCGCCCAGATCGTTTGGGAGGTCGGCTTACCTCTCGCCATTGAGCTGGAGAAACCGGGCTTTGAGCAATTGGGCGGATATTCCCTGGATACAATCGCAGAAACTGACGAGGTGGATGACCGCAGATTATGGTCGCTGAAGGTACATAATGATACGCCGAAAAAGTACAGCATAACGGCAGTTTTCCGCAAGCGGATCGCCCTTAAGACAGTGCCGTCGGGTGTAACGGTCCTGGACAGGGGGACCGGGCAGGCACTAGGGGTTACAGACACGAATCATCAACTGTTCCTGACGGCAGGAACTCACAAACTCGCATTTCGGAAAAGCGGTCTTCTCTCGCAAACACTCGACCTCAGCGTGGACGACACTATCAGCAAGCCGCTCCAGGTCGTCCTCAGCAGAACTGTACAGTTTTCAGCGAGCGTGAATAGCAATGGCCAGGACATAGGTGCACAAGTGACTAGCATTAAACGCAACGGCAGAGAGTACTTGCCGACCCCCCGGCAAACACCGTTCAAGTTAAATCTGCCGGCATACGACTATCTGGCGCTCTTCGAGAAACCCGGATTTGGACAAGAACAGGTTCCAGTCGAACCTTTAGCAACGAGCGTTGAAGCGCGCATGACTTCCAGAGACCTGATTCTCTCGTTCGCGACCGTCGATGCGGTGACCGGCGTCGCGGTGCCGGGTGCGCAAATCTATTACAATGACACTATCAATCCACGGGCAATAGATTCATTCCTGATGCAAACGGATTCGCGCGGTAAAGCAATAGGTGAATTCCAGACAGGAAGCTACTCCTTCAAAGTACGTTGCGCCGGTTACGCGGAGCTTAGCCAGACAGTTACAGCCGACCCGGCGCAAACCCAGTTGACGTTTAGATTGTCACCATCGAATTGAGAACAGAAGTAAACTCAAATGCCTAAGCTGATTATAAAAAGAGACGGCACCGTTATAAAGAAACTGGCCGTTCCTGCCGACATGCTCGCCTTCACAGTGGGGTATGAACGAGGCAATGATATCATCATCAAGGACGAGGCGATTTCTTTTTTTCACATGCAATTCGAAAAACAGAACGGCCAATATTATGTCCGTGATTTGCAGAGCCAGTGGGGTACCTACGTCAATGGGTTCAAGATTTCGACCAGAACAAGCATTGAGCATCAGGATGAAATCCGCCTCGGCGAGCACAGCATAGTCTACCTGCACCCCGAAGAGACGACCAGCCGGGAGGAGAAAACTCCCGAGATCTCTCTCGAGGAAAAAACCAGGGGCGTGCCAAGATTCAGCCGGTTAAACTCATGGCTGGTCGGCAACTCCAGTGCGGCTGATTCCAAGTCCGAGGTCCATGATAGCGCGGATGAGCACGATCTCTTATGGCAAGAGCCTCCGGCAGACAACAGGACGCAACCCGCAGAGCCGGATAATCCCGCCGTCGCGGACGACTACGTCAATGATATCACCCTGGACATCCCCACCGAGTCCACCCAGGCCGATGGTGTATCCGAGATACTTGTCGACGAGGTTGCAGAGCCGGACCCAATCATCAACGATGCCGCCACTCCTATCGAAACGCACAGCCACCCTGATTTCATTATCAGCGAGGACGAAGGCCATGAAGCCGCATCCGACTTTTTTGTCGGCGACACCAGCGAGTTCCTTGGAGAGGATTCGGAACCGCAGACAGATTTTCAGCAAGGTTATTCCGAGCCAACCACGGAAACCCCTGTCCAGGATGAACCGCAATTCTATTTGCTGGGGATTTACGGTTACTACCTCGGGCAACGATTCAAGGTAAAGCCCCCCGAAACGCGTATCGGCCGTGACGTCAAACTCAACGATATCGTCATCGACACGAATGCCCGGGGAGACTCTGACCACAGTGTTTCACGCAGACATGCCACGATAAGGAAGAGCGAATCAACCTGGCTGCTCTCAGACAAACGCTCCCAGAGCAGGACACGGCTAAATCAAAGAACTTTGCAGGAACACGATGAGCTGCCCCTGGTCGAAGGTGACGAAATCGAAATCGCCAGCGACCAGAGGAATCACATTTTCCGTCTGGTCCGTGAAGGTGATTGGGATTTCTCATTCCCGAGGAAAGCAGGCAAATTGCATGTGCGTAAGCGTACGCAACTCATGCATGTGTTTTCAGGGCTGGCCATCCTGGTCGCAGGGATGGTATTCTTGAATGCGGTAAAAAGCCGGCATTATGTCCTAAGTCAGCCTAACCCGCTCATCGTCGATGAAACGGCATGGAGCGCGGCCAAGATTTCGGCGCAACCCAACTTGCCCAATGGCTGGCTGCAACCGGCGATTTCAGATTTCAATACCGATGAATTTCTGGACGTTGTCTATATCAACAGCTATGGCTACCTCAACTGCGTTGACGGAAGAAGCAAGAAAACCATGTGGATTAATTCCGACTTCAAGGCAGTGCCGGGTTTCCCCATAACATTGGATGACCTGCACGGCAATGGCAGGCCCGACGTAATTGTGGTAGCTGAAGACAATACGGTCCGGGCAATTGACGGAGCATGGGGAATCGAGATTTGGAAAAGCCCAATTCTCGAAGGACCGTTCACCGGGCCTCCCGTCATTGCAGATTTCAACGGTGACGGCCTGAAGGACCTCGCCATTGCCTCACTTGGGAACCAGGTACATGTCGGGTATGCCGCACTCAAAGATGTTTTCTGGAAGACCCTGGCGCTGAAGACGGCCGTCAGGTCGGTGGTTAGCGCCGCAGATGTCACCAATGATGGGTTTGCCAACATTCTCATCGGCACGGAAGATGGACATGTCATGATCCTCGATGCGGTCAACCGGCGCATAGTCGACAAGATTGACGTCAATGAGGAATTCAACAAGGCAACCGGGTTACAGACCGGTATCCACAAAGTGCGATTTCCGGTGGCGCTCGGTGACCTTAACGGGGACAAGACCGACGATCTGATTGTCTCTACATCTACCGGCAGCATTTTGTCAGTCAGCGGGAGCAATCAACGCAGACTCTGGTACCACATGGCTGAGAATGGCGGCAAAGCTGTGGCTGACCACTATCTCTCCCTGGGAGATCTCGACGGCGACGGATTACTCGATGTTGTCAGCCAAACCGGCAATAAGCGTATCGCGGCATTGAAGGGCCTGGGACAGGGCAGGGATCGAAAAATGTTGATTTGGGAGTATGTTGCCCAACCGAATGACCCCTTAGTCGGATATCCGGTTTTTGCCGATTTCAACAAGAACGGAACAACGGATGTTGTGACTGCGACAAGCAAAGGCGCCATATATGTCTTCGAAGGGGCAACGGGTGAGCGGTTATTGCATCATCGTCCAAATCGTTCCAGGATCCAGAGTCAGCCGATGATCGCAGACCTCGATAATGACAACTATCTCGACATCATTACCGCAAGGTCCGACGGTTATTTTTATAAGCTCCGCACCAGCACGCTGACTACCGCCGGCATCATTGCCTGGGGTCAGGCTTTTGGTGATAGCAGACACACCAACGCTTCGCAGCCAGCAGGAATGGGTGTCTTGAAATACAATGTGATCAGTACAATTACGATTCTACTGATCCTGGTGATTGTCGGACTAAACTTGTTGGCACGTAAGAGTAGAGCCAAACTCGGTTACTACTAGCCTAAGGCGGACTTTACCGGGACGAAGACAGAGGACGTCCCCGGTTTGCCGGTCCGCAAGACGACTATCCAAATTCTCGTGATTCGGTATTCATCTTGGGGAGATCTCGCTTGGTCACGGTTAAAACAATCCTGTGAATCAGAACGGTCAAATAATTCAAGCAACTTTTGCTGCTTTCACTGATATCGGCAAAGCACGCAAAGCCAACGAGGACTGCCATTATGTCTCGCCGCTGGCTAACTTGTTTATCGTTTGTGATGGCATGGGCGGTCAGGTTGCGGGCGGACTCGCCAGCAAATTAGCAGTCCAGACGATAAAAGACATATTTGAAAATGCCGACGACGACCTCATCAAGCGACTTTTGCATGAAGCCGAGCACCCCCTCCCGCAGCTTTCGCAGCGGCTCATTGCCGGCATCCGGGTTGCGAATCGCAGGCTATATAAAATAGCAGTCAAGTATCCGCATCTGCGCGGCATGGGGACGACCGTGGTAGCGCTCTGCCTGGACAGCTCATTTGCAACCGTAGTCCATGTCGGTGACAGCCGGATTTTTCGTATCAGCAACGGTGAAATCCTGCAACTAACGCACGACCATTCCTGGCTGAATGAACTCATCGAAGACCGCGAAATCAACGAAGAGCAAATCGAAACGTTTGCCGAACACAATGTCATCACCCGCGCTCTCGGCACCGGCCCCAACATAAAGGTCGATTGCCACTGTGAAAAATACCTGCGCGGCGACACTTACGTGCTCTGCACCGATGGCGTACACGGCTGTCTTTCCCCTGCCGCAATCAATGCAATCTTCCAGCGCAATATGCCACTTGAAAAAAGGGCAAAGTACCTTCTGGAAAAGGCTTTACGAATTGACGGTTCCGACAACCTGACGGTTGCGGCAATTCGGGTTGATCAAACTTGTGCGGAGACCGAGAATCACGGTTTTGCCGTCACGACCGCGGAGGAAAGCAGAACGATCCTTTCCAATGCCGACTCTGTAATTCGAGAAAAGTACACTGACCCTCACCAACATGTTATCAAACAATCAACCGGGAAAAGAATGAATCAAAGAAGACTCCTAGTGCCGGGAGTTGTCCTCCTGACCGGATTATTGTGCTTTATCCTTGGAGTAATGCTCCAGACAGCCAGATCCAAGTCCGGCAACGCCGGTCGTCAACCAGCTGCAACTCTTCCGCTCAACACGGAACAAATACCCGAATTTTCTCCGGCAAGCGATGCCGTACCTGCGGGCCGTGCGCTGGCCCAGGGCAGTCCTACTGTAGCCAGCGACGCTGTCCTGGCAGTACTGCTCTTTAACAGCCGCGATGATTTTGAAAAGGCTGCTTTGCCAAAGCGTGCAGCTGTCCTACACCAGTTGGACCCTTACTCCGATGTAAACAGCTTCAATTTCGAACGTCCGTTTTCGATCTTTCTCATAGATGGGGACAACAATGTTATAGACAACTCGGGCATGATTAAACTACCAGCTGTGAAAGGTAAGAGCCGATGAGCCTGGCCATAGCGCTCCCCATTCTGGCGATCCTGATTTGTCTGGCGGCAGGCCTCATCCTGTTCACACCTGAGGTTAGAGCAAACCTCCTGATTTGGCGCGGTCATGAGCGCAAGGCCAGATATTTGCTGGAGACACTCCTGGAGCAGAACCCGGAAAAGCTTGGCCTGTACGTGAAACTGGCAAGAATATACTACCTCGAGAACAGGCGCGATAAAAAGGCTATCAAGGCTTTCGAATTGATCTTGAGACTAAGGATCCCTTTCGAGTGGCGTGACGAATTGTACAAGATCATCGCAAAGCACTACATAATTGAAGGCAGAAAGGATTCCGAGGCGATTAGGATCATCGAAAAAGCAGTGGACAAAGAACTAAAAAGACTCGCGAGTTTTGCATGATGGGGGTTATATGACAAACATCGATCCCCGCCAAAACCGTGATCTGCTGGTCATGATCATGGCGCTGGGCGATGCCTATCTGGAAAAGGGCCTGTACGCGGAAGCTGCAAAGAGGTTCAACCAGCTGCTCGAATTCAATGCGGCGGGTAAACAAGTCTACCTAAAATTGAGTAAGGCGCTCATCGGCCTGAAGAACTTCGGTCCCGAGGCGCTGGCAGTGTACCAAAAGGCGGTCGAGCTTGATCCAAACGACGAGAATCTATGCGGCATTCTGGCCGGCGCCTTTCTGGCAGAAAAACGGGAAGATCGGGAAGCAATTCAAATCTACGAAGCCACCTTGAATTTCGACGTCCCGTTTTATGAAAAAATCACCAGCTTCCTGATGGAGCACTACGACGCCAAGGGTGAGCATCAGAAGTGCAAGAGTATTTGTGAAGCTCTACTGACGAAAAACGGTTTCCAACTCAAGGCGCTCAATCATTTTCTCAGCGCCTGTTGGCAGCTTGGTGAGTTTCAGGCAGCGATCAACCTTTTGAAGCGCCTAATCGATACCACCGAAAACGACACGTTACTTTTGGAAAAACTCTGTGCCACCTACCTGGAGAAACGATTCCGGAGTGCGGGTAGCAAGGAGCCGATCCGGTTTAGCTATATCGACAAGCAGATGGCGATTGAGTATCTGCAGAGGATAACTCATTTCGAAAAACTGCGCGATCTGGGATTCTATCTTGAGCTCAAAAGCTTCGTGCTGGACCCGGCCCTGTGGGGCCCGGCAGAGCAGATTGAGGCAGAGCAGCAACAGGTCCATGCGTACCAGCCAGCCGCTGTCGAAACCGAAGCGCAACGACTGGGTCGGAGGCCTGCTCTTTCCGGCTTTGATTTGAGCCGGGAGATCCTGACCAGAATGTCGCCTAAGACAGACTTCATGGCGGGACCCGAATCCCCGCGCTCGTCTATCACGTTCGACGACTTCAAAAAGGAGGGCTCCGCCCTGTTCGCCTCCGCCGGCGAACGCGAGCAGAGGCAGGTTCCGCAAGGGTCCGAAATAATTATTACTATCGAACTGTGCGATGCCAACGGGCCGCAAGAAGCCACTGAGCCACGCCCGGAGACCGACGCCCGGCACAAGTTTTGGCTAATCCTCAAAGACTTTCTCGAACAATACGAATATCGCGATATCTGGACTCTTTCCAACGGACTTATCGTACTGTGTGCCGACATCGTTAAGGCAGTGTCGTTTTGTACGGACGTCCTTAACAAGGTCAATTACTACAACGCCCTCAACGACAATACCGAGAAGATTCACCTGGCAATGGGAGTCCACCATAGCAACAATCTGGAAAATCTGCATTCAACGCAAACGTTGAACGACTTTTTGACGGCTACTAAACTGGCTACGGTTGGCGAAAGCGATTTGAGCAAAGAAGATCACGCCATGTACGGCAAAGTTCTGCGTAAGGCTGACCGGATATTCCTCAGTCCACGCGCCTATCGCGAAGTCAAAAGTGCGAATCGCTTCAAAGTGCATTCTCTCGGTAAATTCAGGCTGAAGTACCTAAGCGAGCCGCAGAGTCTCCACGAAGTATCCTGGCGCAATCCGGTCAACGAGCTGCGGTTCGGTTATGTGACGCAATTGGGACGGTTTGAGCTGTTGACAGAAATAGGCGGCAATGCGGCCATCAAAGTCTACAAAGCTAAAGATGCCGACCTGCAACGGTTTGTTATCCTGAAAATCGTTCAGTCCGAAGTCTTCAATTCGCTACCGGCTTCGAGTCCGCAGAAAACAGAGTTTTACCGCATCGCCAGAACGCCCAGTCAATTCAGCCATCCGAATATTGCAAAAATATATGATGTCGATGAAGACCATGGTCTCACGTTTATCGCACGAGAGTTTATCGAAGGCACAAGTCTCACAGACGTTTTCCGCAACAACTTCAGTCTGGAGCGCTTTGTAAAAATCATCTATCGTATCTTCAAAGGACTGCATTACATTCATCGCGTTGGCATCTGCCACCACAACCTGAAACCCAGCAATATTCTGGTAGGAGAAAAAGATGAGACCAGAATCATGGATTTCCAGATCCCGGCCTCTTTGATTTTTGGCAGCCACGCCCCGCGACTGGACCAGGATTTTTTCTATGCTGCTCCCGAACAGATTCACGGTCACCCGGGTGACGCCAGAAGTGACATTTTTGCCATGGGTTTGATCATGTACGAGGCTGTCACCCAAGCACATCCATTTGTCGACCGTGATTATGGCAGCGTGGCAGATACAATCCTGAAAAAGAAGCCGGAACCCCCGTCAAGTATTAGCAGCGAGGTGCCTAGTTTTTTCAACGCCTTGATTCTAAAATGCCTTGAAAAGGAGCCGGAGCAAAGATTTCAGACTTCTGAGCATATAGTTACTCTGCTAAAGAAGAACTTTGAACGTACATTATTCTCGAACTTCAATTACCAGATCGCACAATCGCGAGATTCGGCGTGATACCATTGGGGAGAACGGTTATTGCAACGCCTTCGAATTCAAACAAGTGGGATCGGGGACAGCCACTATGCACGCGCCAGTCCTGGGCAACCCACTCTGTGCCGGGTCGCTGAACCCGACTTTGCGCTCCGCACCAGGGAGGATTTGTATCTCATTATATAAATGACCCCGCACCTCGGAGGGAGGTTGACGGTATTGGCTGTAGCTTCAAGAAGCTGGGCAGTGGGCAAAATGGGACATTTCACGGACGGAAAAGAGAATAGTTAACTTATTTTGCCACATGTCAGCAATGGAACTGGCCGCACTGAGCCAGAAAGAGGAGGTGATTAGACCACTCAGTGAGGAAAGGTCTACATGACGTAGACAACTTATTTGTAATTCTGAACCGCTAAACTAGGAGTGACATCTCATGGGTCAACAACAACTTTTACTCATCGTACTGAGCACCATCATTGTTGGCGTGTCGATTGTGGTTGGGATCAATATGTTTGGGCAAGGGGCGCAAACAGCAAACCAGGATGCGGTCGTCCAGGACGTGATGACGATAGGCTCGCGTGCCCAGGAATGGTATCGAAAGCCAGCAGTCATGGGTGGTGGAGGACGCACCTTCGCCACAATGACGAGTGCAAACCTTGAAACTTTCCTGAACTTTCCGGCTACAAACGAGAACGGTACATATGCCGTGTCTGCACCAGCTGCCGGGAACTTTACCATTACAGGTACTGGAGTTGAAGGTGCTGTAGTCACCGCTTCGATTACAGACAGTTCCGTAAACGCCTTGGCTATAAGTAACTAGTTCTATCCATAGTGCACATTAGAGGCCGTTTCGGAAGCCTGTTTCTCGTCTGGTTTGTAATGGCGAGCTTCTGGAACGGCCTCTGTACTTATAAGAAAACCGGAATAACCTGTGCCAGAATACCGCTACACCGGAGTCAACATCACCGGGAAACCCATCCAGGGAGTCATCTATAGTCTGGACAACAAGGCTGTAAAGAGCAAACTGCAACAGGTCGTCAAGACGAAAGGGGTCCGGATTGACACGATCGAGAAAAAGCAGGTATTCCTCTACAAAGTGTCTAAGTCTTCCGAGGCGCCGATCCAGGGTGAACAACGGGCTTTCTCGCAGGAGGAGCTGCGTAAAGCCCTCATCAAGATGGGGTACAAAGTCTACTATGTGCGCAGGAAGCTTATCGATATTAAGTTTAAAGTACCGGTCAAAGACCTGGTTCTGTTTGTGCGCATCTGCGCGGACTTGCTAAAAGAAAAATTCTCCTACGACGAAATTTTGACGCTGGTGCGCAGCGACACGGAAAACCGGCGCCTGCGCGAGACAATTTCAGACATCCAAAAGGACTTAAAATCAGGCAGCGAAGGAAAAACGGTTTACGCCAAGCATGAAGACGTATTTGGAAGATTTACAGCCCACATGCTGTCTGTTGCATCGACCAGCGGCAACATGGCGGCAATCTATGATAGCACTGCCAAGTTCCTTGAGCGTGAAGAGGAATTCAAAAACAATCTGCGGTCCGTACTGCTGATGCCAATGGTTGTTTTTTTTGCACTATTTTCAGCCGTGGGATTCTACATCATGTACATCTTTCCAAAGATGACCACCATGCTCGCCAAACACAACATTGAAATTCCGCCAATGACTCAGGCGACCTTGAACCTTAGCGACTTCCTGGCTTCCAACTGGCTCGTTCTTTCGCTTGCTTTCACGATTCCTGTTGTGGCTTTCTGGCAGTGGAGCAAAACCGAGAGAGGTCGCTACATCATCGACAGGAATCTGTTGCGACTGCCGGTGCTGGGCCCGGTCCTGCATAAGACCAGCATAGAGATTTTTGCCAGAGTTTTTAATGGACTCTACAGCTCCTCGGGGGAAAATATTACCGCGATCCGGATTGCCGCGGAGTCATGCAGAAACGCGTACATCGAAAAGCAGGTCACCAGCATGGTCGTTCCGGCAATGCTGCGGGAGGGCAAGAGTTTCGTAGAATGCCTGAGCCGTGCCAACTGCTTCACTCTGACTGCAGTGCGACGATTGAAAGCCGGCGAAGAGTCCGGCACTCTGCGTGAGACAGCCCTGCAGTTGGCAAACTACTATGAGAAAGAAAACAAGCATAAAATGAGCAGACTAGTAGATATAATCAACCTGACTATCTCAATTGTTGCTACTCTGATGATTGTTGGGTTGACCTTAATTTCCTCGGAACTGGGATTCGTTTCACCACCATCACCCCTCTCGAAGTAACCTATGGCCACAGAAAAAGATAACCCAACGATCACATCCGAGATTACCCTGACGCCGCTGGCCAGCGGACTGGGCCGCCTCTCGCAGAGACTTGTCAGTACCGGCATCGTCACTGAGGAGACACTCCAGCGCGCTTCCGACATTCAAAGCCGGGAGCCGCGCAAGTCCAAGCGCAAACTCATAGACATTCTGATCGACGACCTCGGTGTGGAGCGCCATGACATTTTCGTTGAAATGTCCAAACTGTACGGGTTCCCGACTGTCGATTTGTCTCCGACCAGCATCAGCAGGGAACGTATCGAGTTTATCAAAGAACTGGTTTACGGCATGCCCGAGGATATCTCAAACGCCCTGCTTGCGAATAAGGTAGTCCCCTTCAAATGGCATGACTACAAACGCAATGTCCTCGTCTTGATAACAAGCGATCCCACCAATGAGCACCTGCACGCTGCCGCCGGCAGACTGGACGTTGCCGATATTGACCTCGCTTACGCACCGCTGGAAGAAATCGAAAAACTGATCCATGAAACCTTCTATTCAAACAACGAATTTCTGCAAAAGATATTCGATGAAGCCGATGAGATCGAAGTTTTCGAGGATGATAGCCGAAATGTCGACGAGGATGCTCTCGATGCCGAGATTAACAAGAGCCGACTGGTCAACCTGATTGAAGGTATGCTGGTTGAAGCGGTGCGACGGGAAGCCAGTGACATCCACCTCATCCCCAAGGACGGAAATGCTACAGAGATCTTCTTTCGGATCGACGGCAAGCTGATCCATTGGTATACACAATCTGAAATCAAACCCGAAGCCCTCATCGCGGTTGTAAAGGACCGCTCTGTCAACATCGACCGATTTGATCGGGCCATGGCGCAGGACGGTTACATTCAAAGGAAAGTGGACAACTGCTACATTCGTTTCAGGGTCTCCGTCATCCCGATCGTCGGCGTCGAATTCGACCGTCGTTTTGAAAGCGTGGTTATTCGTATTTTAGATGATCGCAAGGTCATAACGGACTTGAACAAGATCGGATTGCAGGACCAGGCTCTGGCTGACTTCACCAGGGCAATCGAGCAACCGCAGGGTATGGTCATTTTGACCGGACCAACGGGCAGCGGCAAAAGCACGACTCTGGTAGCTGCCCTGAGCCACGTGATGGATCCCAGCAAGAATGTCCTGACAGTGGAAGAGCCGGTCGAGTACTTGATTTCGGGAGCGCGCCAGGTCAAGTTAAACCCGAAGCTTAACTTCGACGGCGCCCTGCGCTCGATCCTGCGACACGATCCGGACATTGTGATGGTCGGCGAAATCCGTGACCTTAAGTCGGCCGAAATCGCAATCTCTTTGTCGAATACCGGGCACCTGACATTCTCGACACTCCACACCAACGATGCGGTCAGTGCCGTGGCCCGGCTCTATATGCTGGGTGTAGAGCCATTCCTAATCGCAAATGCAATCAACCTGGTGATGGCGCAGCGGCTGGTGCGCAAACTCTGTGAAAAGTGCAAGATCCCCAACACCGAACCGGATCCTAACCATCTCCTGCGCCTGGACTTTGGCCGGGACGAAATCGCCAATACTACCTTTTATAAACCCGTTGGCTGTGACGATTGTTTTGATGGCTATCGGGGCCGGATTGCCATTACCGAAGCCCTTTTATTCAACCGCGAGATCAGAAATGAAATCCTGAAATCGCGCGAAGAAGTCAATGAGGAGGCCCTTCGCGACCTGGCAATTGAGAATAAAATGCTTTCCCTGCGACAGTCAGGTATAGAGCGAATCAAGCAAGGCCTGACCACGATCAGTGAAATCATCAGTGTGACTGTTGATACTTAGTGAGCAAATGATCGAGTCCCAACAAAACAACATCACACCGCAAAGAGCGGACCGCAGTCGGGCAGATAGCGCTGCCCTATTGGGAGCTAACAGCCCATTGCAGAGAATGGCGGAGCAGTTGCAGCAACATTCCAGCGTCCCTGACAGGTGGGAAGTTGTGGCTGATATCCTGGAAGACAACGGGGAAGAGGTCCAGATCGCGCTCAAGAAGTCGTTCGACACGCTGCTACTCAGAATGAAACAACTCCAGGCCTCTGACCTGGACCTCGGTGGCCCCGGGTGTCAGGAGCGCATCTGGTTCAGGACTCATGGGGTCAAGCAGCAGGATAGGGATTTGGGAAATTACAGCGTAGACAAAACCGACTTGCTGATTTTCAATTTGCTGACCGTGTCTGACAGACAGCATTTGCTCAAGCACAAGTATGTCGATTTTTCTTACCGGGTTTACGACGAACAAGGCGAAATCTGGACTCGCTTCAGGGCAACAGTCTATTTCGACCTCAATCACCTGGCACTGAATATGCGCAGGGTAAATGACCGTGTCATCAGTTTTTCCAAGCTTGGCCTGCATAAGGAGGTTGCGAAAACACTGAGTTTGAAATATCAAAAATCAGGGCTCATCCTGGTGACCGGAATCACGGGCTCGGGCAAGAGCACCACACTCGACTCGATCATCGATGCAAACAATCGCACGATGGAGGCGCATATCGTAATCATCGCCGACCCCATCGAATACGTGCACAAGCCTATCAAGTCAATCGTCAAGCACCGGGAAATCGGCCGGGACGTAGCTTCATTTAAAGAGGGTACCATTCAGGCCTTGCGCCAGGATCCGGATATCATCATGATTGGTGAAATGAGGAACGCGGAAACCATGCTGACCGTGCTGGAAGTTGTCGACAGCGGCCACAAGGTTTTTTCTACTTTGCATACTTCTTCCGCAATTGAGAGTATCGATCGGATCCTCGGAGAGGTGCCGGCTGATGAGCAAGACCGCGTCCGCACCAGGCTTGCCGACGTTTTGAGTTGTGTAATCTCACAAAAACTCGTTCCCAGTGAGAATGGTCAACGCATCTTGGCAAAAGAAGTGATGGTCACCACTCCGGCCATCCAGGCGGCCATCAGAAACAACAATTTGGGAGAAATCTACCAGATAGTGCATCAATCGAGTGACAAAGGCATGATCACGCTCGAGCAGGATCTTGCTAGGCTGTATTCAGATAACAAGATCAGCTATTTCGAGGCCTACATCAACGCCAACAACAAGAGACGATTCGAAGAATTGGTTAAACACGACTACTAACGATGGCAATAAAGTACGCGATAGGAATAACGATCAACGGCAACGAAGTCAGGGCTGCATTTCTCAGCCTGGTTCGGGGCAAGGCACATATCAAGGCGTTGGAGTCAGCTACTTTGGATGAGCCACTGGAGCGAACCCAGGTCGAGGAGAAGGCCCTTCCGGCTTCGCTAAATGATCTGGAGAATGCCTTTGATATTCAAGAACCGGACTTAAAAGAAGAGACCCAGGACGACCTTTCGGGAAGCGTAACGCAAAGCAACAACGTCAGTAAGCTCTACGCAATTATCGACAAATTTCAGGTGACGAAAGCGAATGTCGCCGTCAACTCTCCGCACCTGACCGTGAAGTATGATTACCTGGACGCAGATCAGACCGCTGCGGACCGGAAAAACAAGAAGCGTCTGAAGGATCGTCTCGATTTGTGGGGTAGCGACGAGGATGGGAACCTGCGTCAAACAAGGCTTATCACTATCCATGATAAGAAGACCTTGAAGATCGACTATGAATACCACCCTCCTATCCTCGATTTAATCGAGGAGGTCAACCAATTCCGCTCCAGCAACCTCAACCTGGTTCTGATGGACACCAACGAGTTGGCCTTGATAGATTTGGTGAAAGAAATCTACAAATTCAACAAGGACGAGATTACGGCCATTGTCCATATTGAGCAGGACTTCTCGCGCGTTATCTTCTTGAAGGGCCCGGAGATCTACCACATCTCACCCATCGTGCACAAAGGCAGCATGTCTGATGACGTCCTCGAGGTTATCTATAGCCGCATGATATTTGCTCAGGATCATTTCTATATCCCGGAAATACACAAGATCCTGGTCGCCGGTCACTCATCACGCTTGAAAGCAAAGCACTACTTTCGGCAGAAATTCCCCTCAGCGCTCACCGGCTACCTGAACTCCAAGAAGATTCAATCGGATTTGCGCTTCAAAGACCGCGGGCTGCTTTTTTCGAGATATGCGGTACCCATAGCCCTGGCCTGGAAAGCACTGCTGAAACCTGCGTATCAGTCCAAGGACAACCTTCTACCCGAGTACATCCTTGACAAGCAGACCCTGCCCAAACTTGCCGGTCATGGTTATGCGCTGCTGCTGCTGGTGGCCCTTACGGCATTTACCTTTACCTGGGCCCTGGTCGCCAAGAACCTGGAAATAAAGAAAGTCAATGCCAACTTGACCAATATGAAACAGCAGCTCGACAACAACAAGGCATTGACCACCCAGGTGCGCTCCTTTGATGATCGTATTTTTGAGCTCGAAACCAAGGTCGCGTTAGTTGACAGCTTCAGCAGCTCCTATGATGAAACCATACTTTTTCTCTTAAAACTAAACAAAGAGATCAATGCCGCCGGCGACATTTGGATAACTGAACTGCTCAAGTCAGGTACAAAAGTGAGTATAAGAGGTGCAGCAAGCAAGCGCGAGAGGATTCCGGTTTTGGCAACGGCGTTAGGGAGCGCCAATCTGAAAAAAGTGACCAGATCCCAGTTCCAGGGAACCCGTACGTTTACCTTTCATATGGAAAAAGAGTTAGTCCATGGAACGGAAACCAACGGCACCGGCATGCTCTCCACCATCGATTCTCTAAACGGAAAAGCAAGGCCCGACGAAGAATAACCAATGCTGATGAAAGGACAATACAGTGTTTGCTCGCAGAAATAGCCTGACCCTTGCCGTCGTCTGGATCATCTTCCTTTCGGTAGGCTCATTTTGGTACTTCAGAGACGCCAATAGGCTGCTTGGCGCCCTGAGCGAACAGGCCGAAACACGCGAAACCCTCAAGAGGTCCAGGACGGAAATCGGGCGACTGACAGTGGTCGAAACTGCCCATGACACCTTGAACTCACAATGGCAAAAGGCCCCAAAACGAATCATTTCGGCGGATGAGCCCTCCTTTACTCTGGCTTATCTGAACTGGATCCTGACCGCTAACAAATTGAACATCTACTACGACTTTGTGCTGAACTCAAAGAATGAGTCGCAGAATGTGATAAAGTTTACCTACACGCTTACCGGAGAAGGCAGTTACGACGACATCAATCGCCTGATCTGGCATCTGACGTACGAGCCCATCCTGTATCAAATCCAGTCGCTCAATTTGCGGGTTGGCGCTGAGGAAGGCTTTCGCCGCTTTACCATGACGCTAGAAGGCTACAGCGTCAAAGGGCAGGCATCGGTTGATGAAAATTTCAGTGAATCCGCCGGCGGCGTCGCCCTGGGCTACAAGAGGCAGGGCGATATCTTCAGGGCGATCGCCGGCAAGAGAGTCGCTCGATCCAAAACACGCGAGGTCAATGCGCTGCCCAAGAAGAAGCCGGGCGAGATAGACATCTCAAAGGCGTCCCTCAAAGCAGTTACACCCAATGCGGTCTTCATCTCCGAAGCCGGCGGCCCGTTGAAACAAGTTAGAGTCGGTGACCGGGTCTACCTGGGTAATCTGGTGGCGATCAATCAACAGAAAAATCAGGCAGAATTCATGATATCTAAACGCGGACGTGCCGAACGCGTTATTCTAACCATCGACGGACGAAATTGAACCAACCGAAGGGGCCCTGTAAAACTACGGACAGTATTTATCAGGATTTTTTCTTTCGACGACATTGAAGTTTTTTGCAGCCCGGCGGCCGCCTCCGCCGTTTGATGCTTGCAGTCATTATGATTAGGAATCAGATACGTATGAAAATCCAAGCCAGGGGCTGGAGATACCTGATAGCAGTCTGCATTGTTCTGTCGCAGGGTGCACTCTTGCCAGCTCAAGAAACCAGACCCCGTTCCATCCGGCCGGATGAGCTGGTGACACTTGACAGGAGCCTCCCGCTCAACACTGCAATTGAAATACTGAGCCAGTTCAGCCTGCGGCATGAGGGCAAGATCATTATTGGCGCCGAAGATCTCGCCGCGCCGATCGACGTCATGATCAACAACATGTACTGGAAAAACGCGCTTGAGTACATGTTGCGCTCCAATTTATTGAAATACGAAGAGCGCGAGCGCTTCTACGAAGTCGTTCCTCTGGTCGAACAGGGCAACAGTGGCGACTCCGGTCTTATCACAACCCACACCAGAGAAATAGAAATCAATGCCGTCTTCTTTGAAGCCGACTACTCCACCCTGGCAGAGGCCGGTGTCGACTGGTCGCTGGTGCGCAACGGCCGGGTTACCGTCAACGGCCAATTCGCATCCCAGGTCACCCGGGACCTGTTCAATATCAGCGTCAAGGAGAAAGCGCGCTCGTGGGATATTTTTGCGTTGCTACGCACATTTGAGTCGCTTGACAAGGGCGAGCTGCTGGCCAGTCCGTCTATCAAGGTGATGGACCAGGAACAGGGCAAAATAAAAGTAGGGACCAACTTCTTCCTGACCACGCGGGATTTTGCCGGCAACACTCGCTTTACTGAGTACGAATCCGGCATTATCCTGACTGTTGTGCCCCGGGTAGTGGGGCCGGCAGATTCCATGTTTATCCACCTGGACATCCGGGCAGAACGCAGCTCAGTCACACCCGATCCGGTGGCTGTGACCAAGAATATCACAGAGAGCTTCACGCAGGTGCTCCTGGTTAACGGCGAAGAAACCGTCATAGCCGGGCTGTTCTCAAATCAAAAAACACACAGTCGCAGAGGTATCCCGCTACTCAAAGATCTTCCGCCCTGGTTCTTTGGTCTACGCTATCTTTTTGGATACAATTCGACCTCTGTGACGAAAAAAGAGCTGGTTATTATTCTGCAGGCGACAATAATCCCGACCATCGCCGAAAGACTCACCATGCGCACCGGTCCGGTCAACCTGATCGAGAAGAGAAGGCGCGAATTCAAAAGCAAAGTCCAGCAACTCAGCACAAAACCCAGGCGTAGACCGCGGTCGGGCAGTTTGCAGGGCAAGAGGTAGATCAATTGGGCAGCAGAGAACTCATTCTCACAATTGGCGCCATCGTCATCTTTTCCCTGACGACACTCTCGATTAATCGCCTGACTCTTGGCAACAGCGAGGCAACCATCAACCAGCAGATCGAATTGTACGCTCTCAATCTTGCCCAGCGGTTCATCGAGGAAGGGAAAACCAGAGCATTCGATGAAACCACGATTGCCAATACGCCGGCCAGTATGCCGGCCGCTTTTGGGACGCCGCCGCTCACACATGGCGTCAGCGAGAGTTACCCGTCATTCGACGATGTTGATGACTTCAATGGTCTGACTTTGACCGAGGCCACGCCGGTTGGTCAAATGCAAGTTAATGTTGCTGTGAATTACGTCAGCGAAGCAAACCTCGACTCAGTCGTGAACCCGACGAAAACGTTCTATAAAAAAATGACGGTTACCGTCACCAGCGATGCACTCGCGATTCCTGTCAGATCCGAGTATGTTTTCGCTTATCAAAAAAACTTCTAGGGCTTTTCAACTTTTAGGAGTTTTTCAAAGGAAGAAACCGGGTCAGGCAGAGTTGCCCCCCGCAGCCACAACGTGTGGACTGCTGTAAGAGGGCAAACTGCAAACTGGTTCAAGGTGTCGTCCGTTGCTTTTCATGCCGGCTATCATTATCAGGTTTGGCCTGGCAGAGGACGGCGAAATCAACCAAGCAATAATCAGGGAGTGAATATTGGCTGACCGGCTCTTGAACACAACGTCTACGAGGAACTGTGGGAAAATCTCTACTCATTGTAGTAGTTGGCTTCTCAATGGTGCTCAGTGGAATTATGTTTTCCACATCCAGCAGGATTCAAGAGTCCGCCAACCGCATCGCCCTTGTTTACGAGGATATCATTCGGAGGAATGTTCTGGAGAGTGCGGCCAACGTGGCCGTCTCAAAGGTCTACCAGAACCTGAACTGGGGCACGGGCTTTACAGACCAGTCGTTTTCAGGAGCTAATTATTCCGTGAGCATTACGACCATCACAGCCGATTCAGCTGTGGAGGCCAAAAAGGTACAAGTAACCGCGGTCGCAACCTATGCAGGCCAGAGTGATACCACCGTTGCGATCTACATACAACCGGCCTATTCCAGCTTAGGTTTCTATTCAAGGAAGTGGCCGGGACACATGACCTATCAATCCGGTGATACATTGGCATACAGAATCCACTCCGACCAAAAAATCAGAATCGCCGAGGCGCCGGTGTTTCTCGACAAGATAAGCTCTAAGAAAAATGCGTATACAGATGCTGGCAACGCCGCGCCAAAGTTTTATGGTAGCGTGGAGTTTGGTAACGGGGGGATTCCTGAGCCCAACCTGGCCGCACTTCGGGATTCAGCCACGGTTGCCGGAGACGTTCACAACGAAGAGCTCTGGCTCACATTTAACGTAGACGGGTCCTATCAATGTTCTACCAGTACAAGCCTGACGACGAGCATGATCTCCGATTACAACGGTACTATCATGACGAGTGGCGCAGACATCCACGTGAAAGGGACCATTGCAGGAAAGGTCACCGTCATCAGCGATAACGACATTTTTATCGAGGGCACTCTCCTGTACAACACGGATCCACAAGTGAATCCGGCTTCACCCGACTACCTCGGACTGATCGCGCCTAATGACGTTATAATTGCTGACAATGCTGCCAACGCCAATGATGTCCTGGTCCAGGCAGCCATCATCGCCCGTAACAAGATGAAAGTAGAAAACTACAACAATGGCGTGCCGCGCGGTACACTGGGCCTTTTCGGGTCAGTGGTGCAGGAAGACTCCGATAGATTCGGCTTGTTCAGCGGGGGCACCCTCATTTCGGGATACGAAACGACCCGCACCTTTGATGAACGCCTGTGCGACCGGACGCCGCCGCTGTTTCCCAGAATGAGTCGAATTGAGCAAATCTATCGCAGCGATTAGGTTTACGCACCCAGAGCACTATACGGCTGGAAAAATACATAAGAATGCAACGTTGTAACCGCGGTTAATCTATCATGAGCACACACATTCAGTTAATCGGCAGCATCGTCATCGCCGGGACTTTTCTTTTGGGTATTTTAAGGTTTCATGGCGGCGTGGTGGACTTTTCCAACCGAAACCTGTTTCAGCTTTTGACGCAGGAAACCGCTGCCTCGTTTATGGAAATTATCGACCATGACCTGCGGCGGGTCGGCACAGCCCTGCCTCCAGGCCAGCAGGCGATTCTGGATACGACCGAGCTTACATTTCTTGGCGATGTCAATGAAGACGGCGTCGCAGACACCGTGCGCTATTACACCAGCCTGGTCGGCGCTGCCTCGGCCACCCCCAATCCAAACGATGTCATTCTCTACCGCGAAGTGAATAGTGTGAACACCATCGCATCGCAAGCCGGGGTGGCAGAGTTTACGGTTGAAATCCTCGATGAGCAGGGCGTCGTGACTACTGACCTGCTGGATGTAAGAATGCTGCAAGTGAGCCTCAGGGTGGAGAGCAAAGAACCCTATGACGAGGAGTACTCAGTCGCGGTATGGGAGAAACTGATTACTCCGCTGAACCTCAATCGTGAGACTTTCACCGACTTCTAAGGACCGGAGAAGACATGGGTAAAGGCTTGCTGATTATTGTCGTCGGTTTTGCATCGATCTTCGGGACGATGATGCTGAACCAAACCGATCACATTTTGGGTTCGGGGGAAAAAATAATCGCGCAATATGTGAACACGGTTCGGACCAATGTAGCAGAGAGCATCACCAACGTTGCAATTTCAAAAATCCATCAGGATATCAACTGGGTTGCGGGCATCAACAGCATCGATTTCTCCGATGCGCATGGGTCGGTGGTTGTTACCGATGTCACTGCCGACTCCAGCAGCGAAGCTAGAAAAATAGAACTGAAAGTCATAACCGATTTCGGCAACGTATCGGATACGACGGTTACAACTTACATCCAGCCTGCATACAGTTACTATTCCTTTTTCCTGAACAACATTTGGCCTAATACGCTCTCGTATAACACGGGGGATACGCTCACCGGCCCGATCCATGCGAACCCTCGCATTCGCATCAAGGGTGACCCCGTGTTCCTCTCAAAATTGTCGTCCCAGGACGCCAATTTCCATGCCGTTTTGGGTGGCGACGATCCGCGGTTTTATGGTGGGGTTGAGTTCGGCACGCCAGCCATTCCATTGCCGGACCTTGCGCCCCTGACGGCCGTAGGAATGGCCGGCGGCCATCGTTTCACCGACGAGCTCTGGTTGCGTTTTAAGGCTGATGGAACCTATGACTACTCGACCGACGCATGGGTGACAACCTTGTTCGAGTCCATCGGCACCTACAACGGGATCATTCTGACGGAGCCGGGCACTGCAAAAGACATCCATGTCGAGGGCACGCTCAACGGTCGGATAACGGTATTGAGCGACAGAGACATCTTAGTTGAAGACAACATCGTTTATCTAAGTGATCCAATAGCCAATCCGGCTTCAAACGACTACCTGGGCCTGGTCGCCCGGCATCGAGTAACTATTGTGGAAAATGTACCCAACAGCACCGATGTCACAATTCACGCAGCAATCATCGCCCATCATGATGAAATAAACATTCCAAATTTCGCGACCGGCGGACCTTGGGGAACGCTACAAATCGTCGGCTCGTTGGTGGAGAACGACTTTCAACCGTACGGTACCGGGCCGGGCACAACGGGTTATGTCATTAGTCACATTCATGACCCGCGGCTGATCGACAAAACCCCACCGTTCTTTCCGCGCTTGACTTCCCGCCTGGAACTGTTTGCCCGCAGCAAGTAATCGTCACCCGGTTCTCACTCCGCCCATCACGTTCGGGGCTGGAATCTTATCACTGGCCGTACTCCAAGCCCATATTCACGCTTACCAGCTTATTGCTTGTATTTTTAGTTGAGGTTCCCGACCTTGTCTCGTCCATTTTCCCCAAACTTTCTCGACTACTATCATATCAGCGGTGAGGCTTCATGCACAAGGATTCCGGAGCAAATCAAAGCCTGCTGGCAATTGATGTTGGCAATAGCAGAATCAAGTTCGGTCTCTTCAAGATTGAAGAGCAACATGGGGGGCAAAGGACTTTGCCCATGTGTCTAAGGTCGATGGCAACTGAACTGGACGAGGTAGTGCCCTGGGATGAACTGGCGCATTGGATCGACGGGTCCGGCATGACCATCAATTATGTTACGATTGGGGGCGTCAACCCGCGCGGCCGCGACCAGCTCCTGGACGGTTGGCCCAATAACGGCTGGCCGGCGCCATTTATTGTCGAAAGTCCCTTCTCCCTCCCGATCGAGATAAGAGTAGACTCGCCGCGGACTGTCGGCGTTGACCGCCTTCTAAACGCCATCGCCGGAAATGTGATCCGACCCAACAACAGATCCATGATCATCATCGACAGTGGAACCGCCACCACCGTTGATGTGGTTTCGGCAGACGGCGCTTTTGAAGGGGGCGCAATCCTGCCGGGTTTTCAATTGGGGGCACAGGCACTGCATCAGTACACTGCATTCCTGCCGAAAATCAGCAACCCGGAAATGGCACAAAAGACACCGGAACCGTTAGGGCGGAATACGCGTGACGCCCTGCGCAGTGGCCTCTTTTGGGGCCAGCTTGGCGCTGTTCAGGAAATAGTCAGACTCTATCGGAAGCAGCTTCCGGATGATCCGTTTGTGGTTGTCACCGGCGGCGCGGGCAGACTTCTGGTGCCGCACATGGACGACCGCACCGTTCATGAACCGTTCCTGGCGTTACAGGGCATCGTAATCGTCGCAGACTATCTTCGACAAAAAGAATAATCCACCAAAGCCACCCCGGCTCTCGTGCCTGCCGCAGCAATCCATCAAAAAGCATGTTCTCCCGGCATCTTAGATTAGACATCAATGTCTTGTTCGGCCTGCGAACATGGTCTCCGCTGTAAACAGCAACAGCCCACTTTTCGTCTATTCCGCAATCAGCACAAGCTATCATAACCAATTGTTTAAATAAGACTTCAAACTATTCTCCAAATCCCATCCTTCCTGGTACAGCGCTTGCCTAATCTGGCATAGTTTGACCCCAAGTCGGCAAGTTCACGAGTCCTGAATATCACGAGCTGGTTAAGGCTACTCATGAAAAGAACGCCAATTTTTCTCCTGCTCTCCGCTTTCGCAGCCATCGCAACCATGGCCGGCTGTGTCTCATCCGGCGTGAGCACACGCGCCCGGGCCGCGAGCTTACCAGAGTTCACAGGTCACAGACAGACCCCGGTGCCCGAATACCGCCTTGGCCTGGGCGACGTCATCGAGTTCCGGTTCTTCATCAATTCCGAATTCGATGAAACGGTGACCGTCCGTCCGGATGGACGAATTAGTCTCCTGCGACTAGGGGATGTGCAGGCAGCCGGCCTGACGCCGTCACGGCTGGACAGCCTTGTGACAGAGCGTTACGCAAGATTTGTCAAAGAGCCTGAAATCACCATCATTGTCCGCGAGTTTAGCGGGAATCAGATTTATGTCCTGGGCGAAGTCGAGACTCCCGGCGGCTACCCAATTCAAAGGAAGATGACGCTGCTGCAGGCCGTGGCATCTGCGGGCGGAGCCACTGATATGGCAAAACTAGGCAACGTGATGATTCTGCGCAGGGAGTACGGAGAAGAAGTGAAAGCTATCAAAGTCAATTTAAAAAAATCCATCAGAGCCAAGAGCGTGGATGATATTAGAGAAGCCGACCTTTACTTGCGCCCGCAGGATGTGGTGTATGTCCCCAAAACACTCATTGCAAATGTAGCGACGTTTATGCGGCAGGTGTATGACGGCATCCTTCCTCCGGTGGATCTTTACTTGAGAGCCAAGCTGTTTTATGACAACTGAGCCGAACACTATCCCCAGACAGGTGCCAAGCGCGCACGGTTCACTCCGTACCCTCTTGAGCATCTTGTTCAGACGCAAAAAGCTCATGCTTACGGTTTTTGCCAGCATCCTGATACTTGCTGTCATCTTCTGTCTTGTCGTGCCGCCTACATTTGAAGCATCTTCGGTCATCATAGTGGAAAGGGAAGTTGAGCCTGAAAAATCCATGTTGTTCGGCCTGAACTTCTGGAAGCACTACGACAACTATGACTGGCTTAAGTCGGAAATAGAAATCATCAAGAGCTTCAAAGTGGCGGCCAGGATTGCCGAAGAATTTGGCTGGCAGGAATCGGGAACACAATCCGCGGCCGGACTGCCAGGTGACGCCGGTTTATCTCTTCGCAAGAAAATAGACAAATTCCAGAAAGAGCTGAGGGTCAACAACCCCGATGACAGCAATATTATCGGGCTGAGCTACCGTGGCAAAGATCCGCAAGAGATCGCAGCGATCGTCAATCGCGTTGTACAAAGCTACACAGACTACCGCTCCGAAATCTACAAGGAATCGCAGACTTACAAGTTCTTCGAACAGCAGTTGCACTTGAGCAGCATGAAGCTGAAAGAACTGGAAAAGAACCTCACAAGATACAAGGTAAAGGAAAAAATCATCTCACCCGACAGGCAAGGTGAGTTACTCCTGAACAAGCTCGCGGAATACCAGAATCGGCTTACCGATATCCACACGAGCAGGATTGCCAAAGAGGCGCGCTTGCAGGTGATTACAACTCAGGTAAGTGGCGGCTCCTCCACCAACATCCCCTCTACCGAGGTCAGTGATGGCCCCAGCCGGGAAAAACATATCGCCAAGCTTAAGGACACTTTGCTGGAAAAAGAGATCGCAAGAGAGTCGATGCTACAGCGCTTCGACCCGACCTACCGCAAGGTTGTCAATCTGGAAAATGAAATCAAGACGCTAAAGGATAAAGTAAGAAACGAGATCAATCAAATTCTCGAGCAAGAACAAACGGCCATCCAGGCTCTCATGGCCCAGGAAAAGGCATTAACGCGATCGATGCGGTCTATCGAAGAGGAGATCACCCGCTTTGCCGAAAAGGAGAATGACTTTGAGCAACTGAACCGGGGAATCACGGATAACCGCCAGATATATTCGATGCTCCTGAAACAACGTGAGGAAGCACGGATCTCTTTGGCCAAACTGCAAAGCGGGGTAAAGATACGGGTGGTCAATCCCGCGGTCGCACCGGTCGAGGCAGTTTTCCCGAAGAAGGGGCTGTTTCTGTTTAGCGCGTTTGTCCTGGGTTTGTTTCTGGCTCTCGCGCTGGCTCTGTTACGCGACTATTTCGACCACTCCATTCATTCAGTGCAGGACGCTGCTGCGGCCACGGGATTACCAGTTTTAGGCGCAGTGTCCGATCATCAGCATCTAAAGCAAGCGTAGTAAAAAGAGGGGCAATATGCACACGGGCTATTTCGGCTTGCAGGACGGTGTTTTCACATCCAATCAGGATTCCAAGTTCTTTTATCCGACGAGTTGTTACCGCACGACAATCGAGCGTTTCGTAACAGCCATCGAAATGAACATCAGGGTCGTTACCGTGACCGGCCTCTCAGGCCAGGGTAAAACCACCACCACCCGAGAGGTCGCCTCATATCTGCAGAAGAGCGACCAGATTAATCGCTGCTACTATCATCTCATCCAAGTCGGCAGCGCCGCACGTTCCTGGCAGGAATTGCGATCAGACAAGGCCGGCCCAACAGCCGGTGAGCTCATCGAGCAAATAACGCCCATAGCGTCAAAAGCCGACCAAGATAGAGCGCATTCCATGCTGATCCTCGATGAAGCGCAGAATTTGAATCGCGCTGCCCTTGCCGGACTTACATCCCTGGTCACTTTCGAAGAGGAAACCGGTGGCAGGCTGATGGTCATCCTCGTGGGACCGCCGCAATTACAAACCAGGTTGCTGAAATCGAAACTAAGCGCATTCGAAAACCAGAATCGCGTTTTCCACTTAGAAATGGAACCTCTTACGCTCGAAGAAACCCATGCTTACATCGATCACAGAGTCAGCCTGGCCAGCTACGACAAAGATCTAAATCCATTTTCATCCGCTGTAAAGGATCGGATCTTCAGTTTTTCAGGCGGAATACCGCGCCGGATCAACAGCGTCTGCGACCGGGCCTTGCAACTGGGATTCAACAAATGCTCACCGGAACTTAGCTTGCAACTGGTCGAATGTGCCGGGCTGGATTTTCTAAACGCAAAGGTAGATGAGGAAGACCTATTGCCCGGCACTAGTACCGCGGCGTCAACCGAAAACGGCTTCGCCAAAACACAACCATCGCCGGATGCTGAGGACCAATCGGAGCCCACGTCACCAGCGGCGGAAGAGCCACTCCCGGAAAATGAACCGCCGGCGCGCGATCCGGAACCTGCGCCGGAGGCAGTCAGGGAACAGCCAGTGGCGGCAGTCGCCGTCTCTCTAGCCCTTCCCAACGACCTGATGGCCGAAGCAGAAACGGTTCTCGACAATATGCTGGCGCGTTATGGTAACGAGCTACCCCGCGTGATCGGCATTACGTCTGCGCGCGGGCAGGAAGGGGCGTCAACCCTGGTATTGGCCATAGCGCAGATTTTTGCCCAAAGAGAACATGTGCCGTCCGCGCGCGATTCCGATAGTTCGCATCCCGGTGAAGCGGGAAAGTCAGGCGCCGTTCTGCTGGACGCCCATATAAACGCTCCATCGGTGCACAAGGCCTTCGGGACGGATCTTTCTCCCGGGCTAAGCGACATAGTGCGCGGGATTTTTCCCGTGCATTCGGTCACGAGAGCCACGGCAACAACTGGTCTGAGTGTCGTCACCGCCGGAACGGTTGACCATACGCGTACTGCCGCTTACGACATGAATACAGTTAAGAAAACGCTGGCACGATTGCAGGAAACGCACGGCCAGGTATTCGTGGACTTGCCGCCTATCCTTGACAGCGTCCATGCGCAGAATCTGAGCAAATTATGTGGGGGCATCATTTTGGTTATCCGTGCCGCCTATACGAGAGTGGAAACAATCGCACACGCAGTGCAAATCATCAGGGAGTGCAACGTAAACCTACTGGGTAGCGTGTTGAACCGGCGGACCTACCCTATCCCTGAGCGGCTCTACCTGAAGACGTAAAAAGCCGGCAGATTTAACTAAAACCCGTGTTGAGTATGCTGATCGGGACAACTTCGACCAATGCCACCTTCGAGACGGCCCATGACTCATAATCGTAGGATATCTCAGCAGAACTGCGACTCTATCTCCAGCGAATCTGCGCAAAGCTGTTCCAGCGTGCACGGGCATAGCGGCACGGATGGCAGCAGTGACGCCACCCGGTCCTATGAGCGCCGCAAACGGCTCTTCGACATTATCGTCGCTGGTGTCACATTAATATTCATTTCTCCGATGATGCTGCTGATCGCGGCTGCCATCAAGCTGAGCTCCCCGGGCTCCGTGGTTTTCGAGCAAAAGAGGATTGGACAAAACCGCCGGCACCGGAACAACTCAAATGGGAATACCGGTGACAGACGCAATGGCGATTACAGAGGGCAGCCGTTCAACATCTACAAATTTCGCACCATGCGCAGCGACGCCGCCCCCTACTGGGTCTCTCCAAGCAACCCTGATGACGCACGATTTACCCCGGTTGGCAGACTTCTAAGGAGATTCTGCCTGGACGAATTACCGCAACTATTCAATGTCCTGCGGGGAGATTTGAGCCTGGTCGGCCCACGTCCCGAAATGCCATTCATTGTTAAGAAGTACACCGAGAGAGAGGCCCAACGCCTGCTGGTTAAGCCGGGCATCACCGGCCTCTGGCAGATTAAAGGATCGCGCAGGAAATTTATTCACGAAAACCTCGAACACGACCTTGAATACATTGCAAGACGCAGCTTCTGGATGGACGTTAGCATCCTGATAAGAACTGTACTGTTCGTCATCGGCTCAAAGAACCTCTAAATGATGTATCAGGACGAACGAAAAGACAATGCAGCCCGCCAAATTGAGAAAAGCCCGATCGGCCGCGGTACCTTCTCAGCAACAGACAACGGGAAGAATGTGCTTTCCCTGCTGGACCAGGCAGTTGTGAGCGGTACGAGTTTTCTGACGACCGTGGTTGTTGGTAGAACCTGCGGACCACAAGAGCTTGGCAACTACGCTCTGGCTTTTTCGATCGCACTCTTTGTCGCCAATGCGCAGGAATCTTTGATATCGACACCCTACACAATCTATGGCAATCGACTGCAGAGACAAGAGCGGTGCGAATACGCAGGAAGCAACCTCCTGTACCATATCCTGCTATCTGCTCTTGCCATGACGTTTTTCGTTTTGGCGAGCTTGTCCACGATGAATTGGGCTGGCACGGCACGGCTTTCTGCGATGTCATTGGCACTGGCCGGCGCACTGCCTTTCATGCTCCTGCGTGAATTTGGGCGGCGGCTTGAATTTGCTCACCTCAACATGGCCAACGCACTAAGAATAGACATCGCCGTCGCAGTGCTGCAAATGGTCGGCTTAGGTTGGCTGGCAGCGAAAGGCCATTTGTCAGCGATAACAGCTTTTCTGTCACTAGGTGGAGCTTGTTCGGTTGTATCCGTGATCTGGTTGATATCACACCGCCACATCTTCGTGGTAAAACACAATAAGTTCATGAACAACCTGCGTCAAAACTGGGAGCTTGGAAAGTGGATTTTTGCTAGCCAAATTACCAGCACCGGTCAGGCGTACGTGCTCTACTGGCTTGTTGCATTGTTTCAAGGTACCGCTGCTACGGGCGCATACGCTGCTTGCTGGACAGTCGTGCTAGTTGCCAACCCGCTACGACTCGGGATTGGAAATGCATTGTCACCGCAGGCAGCCCGGGCTTTTTCTGATGGGGGAAAACAAGAGGTCCGCCGGGTGGTTACTCAAAGCGCCACCCTTCTTCTTCTGGCAATGACCGTGTTCTGCGCACTGCTCGTCCCCTTTGGCGGTAAGGCCCTTGTTCTGTTGTATGGTGAGCAGTACGCCGGCCATGAACACACCGTCATCATTCTGGGCTTCGCTATGTTGCTCGGGGCTGTGTCCATTGCGATCGACCACGGCCTGAAAGTGATCGAGATGCCAAATATCAATTTCCGGGCAAGCGTCTTGGGGCTGTTACTCACATTACTGATTGTTCCATTCGCAGTGCCAGGATTGAGCATACTGGGAGCGGCCTATGCGGACGCCATCGGGACAGCTTTGGCATTAGGAGCACGCTGGATAGCATTTTCTCGCGCCACCGGAGGATCGCCACCATTTGCAGTCGTGACTCACGACTCATAGGTTCAAGATTAAGTAGGATAAGAACTGAAATTGCTGCTCAAACAATCACTCTCTCCTGTCATAACGTCCGGACTGGATAGGAATATCCAACCAGTCACAGGCACACTCTTGGTGGGAGCGCTCCTGTTGGCAGCGGCCGTATTCGCAAACAGCTTCACGTTTAACTTGAGCAGCAATGGCCCGGGAGAAGCGTTTTCAGTAGACGGCACCACCGTCCTAAGACTACTCCTTTGCGCAGGTTGCGGCCTGTATGGCCTGCTGTTTCTGCCGTACAACATGCAGCAACTGTTCCGTTTCCCCGGCGCGATTGCCACGCTCTTCGGTTTCTGGACTTTATTCACGATTCCGCTGGCGGAAAATTTGGCCTACTCGGCAGCGGCTTGTTTTGCCCTCTGGTGCATGATCTTGTTTTCTCCGGCTGTCATCAGCCAGCTCGGCGGCCGGCGTATTGCGGTATGGACCTTGATCGGACTGACCATCTACTGCCTCGGAAGCTGGTTTTACTTCTTCGCCTGGCCAGAGCTGGGCAGATTCAATGTCGAGCAAAATCGTCTGGGAACCAACTCCAACGAATTAGCAATTCAGATTATATGGGCGGCCAACATGCTGTTAGTCCTGGGTTCCGCCCAGCGGCTAGAGCGTAGAACTTTGAGCCTGCTGGCAGTCCTGATGGCCGTCAGCTTGTACCAAACCGGAAGCCGGACACCTCTGCTGGCGGCTGTGGCGGTCCTGACGCTCTTTTTCGTGCGCAAAGTCCGGATCCGTACCATTGTCGCAGTTACATTTTCAGTGATCATAACGGCCGCTTTGGGCGTGATGCTGCTGTCCACCGGTACTCTGGAGCTTGACCCGGATGCCATGGCCAGCAAATTTTCACGCTCAGGTCAGGCGCAGGAGGTTTATGATTTCACCGGCCGGCCGGCGATTTGGGCCTATGCGCTTGAAAAAATTCAGCAAGCACCATGGTTAGGCTACGGTCACGGTGCGTCGCGCCAAGCTTTGTCTGCATTCAAACATAGCTCATACGGTGTGAATGATCTGGACCATGCGCACAACCTTTTGCTCAACGTGACTTTGTGTACGGGTGTCGCCGGTGGGCTGTTAGTGGCATTCATGCTTTTTGCGCAACTGCGGGCGCTGGTCCGGAAACCAGCGCTCTTTCCGGACCTGGCCCTGGTCACCGTGCTCGTCGGCGGCCTGATGGAACCCATTCTGTTCGGGCCGATGCCCAGGGGCAGCACCATCATTTGGTTAATCGCACTGTTTTGGCGCCAAATGGGCGCGAGCGTGGAAGATATGCAACCTGCTGAAGCCAGTGTAAAACAGCAACCGGCGCTCCGCCTAGGCAGCGCCTAAAGGAGACTGCTCTGAGGATCTTGCTTTGTCATAACTACTACCAGCGTCCAGGTGGGGAAGACCAGGTTTTCCGGGACGAGGGCTGGCTGTTGCAATCGCATGGACACGAAGTTATGCGCTACACCAGGCACAACGACGACATTCACAAAATGGACAGCCTGGATATTTCTCGACGGACCATCTGGAATCACCAGACCTACACGCACCTGCGCGAGCTCATTCGTCGCCGGCGGCCTGCTGTCATGCATTGTACCAATACCTTTCCGCTGATATCGCCGGCGGCTTACTATGCTGCCCGCGCCGAAGGCGTCGTGATTGTGCAAACGTTGCAGAATTACCGGCTGCTGTGTGCCGGTGGCTATCTGCACCGGGCCGGCCAGATCTGTGAAGATTGCATTGGCAAAGCCGTTCCCTGGCCTGCCGTCGCACATGGCTGTTACCGCGACAGCCGCCCGGCGAGCAGCGTAGTGGCGACCATGCTAACTCTACACAGAGCGCTGAAAACATGGAGCAAGGTGGTAGACCTGTATGTTGTTGCCACCGAGTTCGCACGGCGTAAATTCGTTCAGGCTGGATTTAGCCGAAAGAGAATCGTCGTCAAACCGAACTTTGTCCATCCAAGTCCCGAACCCGGATCCGGCCGCGGCAAATATGCAGTCTTTGTTGGCCGCCTCTCTCCGGAAAAAGGGATCGACACCCTGGTCGCTGCCTGGCAAACATTAAAAGGTGAGCTGCCACTAAAAATCCTGGGAGAGGGTCCACTGGATGAGAAGATACGTGCTTTTGCCGGGAGCGACCCACGGATCGAGTGGCTCGGACTCTGCCCCGCCAGTGAGGTACAAAAAGTCATCGGGGAGGCCGCCTTCCTGGTCTGTCCGTCACTTTGGTATGAAGGGCTGCCCAAAACAGTAGTCGAGGCCTACTCGCGTGGAACGCCGGTGCTGGCCTCGAATATTGGAGCCATGCGCGAAGTTGTTGACCATTGCAGAACCGGACTTCACTTCAAAGCAGGTAATGCGGATGACCTGGTCAAGAAGGCGAGACGGCTCATCGCCAGCCCCGAAAAGCTCTGCAAAATGCGGACAGCGGCTTATCGGAAGTTTCAGCAGCGCTACGCCGCCGAACCGAATTATGAGAAATTGATGGAAATATACCACAGGGCTTTGCGTCGACACAAGAATATGCACAAGGAAGCAACGAGTTGAATTTGATCCACAGCAAGTCGGGTAAATGACCAAAATGAAAATCTTGCTCTGCCATAATTACTACCAGCAGCCGGGTGGCGAGGACCAGGCTTTCTCAGATGAGGCCTGGCTATTGGAATCCAGAGGTCATGAGGTGGTGCGCTACACCCGGCACAATAACGACATAGATCAGATGAACCGCTGGGACCTCTCTAAACGCACATTTTGGAATCATGAAGCCTACACCGCCAAAATCAACTATGAAATACTAATGAAGGCCTACGAACACGTTCCTGGTCGGGAATTGCCAAAACGGGTTCTGGCATGATATCGCACTCACATCCTGCTGGCAGATTAGGAGTAGACGAAATGGATTCAAGCTATCTCGGCAGATTAAACGGCAAACCCCTGGTAAGCATCGGATTGCCGGTATTCAACGGCGCCAAATTTATCAGATCTGCGCTAGATTCATTGCTCGAACAGACCTTTGAAAACTTCGAACTGGTGATTTCGGACAACTGCTCAACAGATGAAACTGAGGTAATTTGCCGGGCCTATGCAGCGCAAGATAAGCGCATTCGATATCACCGCCATAAGGAAAACCGAGGCGCCATTTGGAATTTCAACCACGTGTTTGAACTTTCCACCGGCACATATTTCAAATGGGCTGCTTCAGATGATATCTGCAGTCCGACATTTCTCGAACGCTGCGTCGACGTCCTGAATAACGATAAGAGCATTACCTGGTGCCATACTCAGAGCGCAAAAACAGATGAAAATGGACGCCTGCTATCGACGTATCCGGTCCTTTGCAACAACCCAGCACTCCCCACTCATAGCACACGTGAGGGGCTTCCCCGCAATTGTTTCCAATCGTCCCGGCCCAGCAGGCGCTTCGAGGGAGTCCTGCTCGGGACGAATTGGTGCGTCGATAGCTACGGCCTGTTCCGCGCGGATGTCCTGCACCGAACGCGCATGTTCCAGCCTTACTACGGCGCAGAGAAAGTCTTGCTTGGGGAGGTGAGCCTGATGGGACTTTACGCTGAAGTTCCTGAGACTCTGTTCTTTCAGCGCGTCCACCTGAATGCGGCAAGCAGCCTGAATTCAGCAAGTCAGCAGCATTCTTACATGAGCAGCGCCGCGGGCCGGAACTTCACTTTCACACGGTTGAAATTGCTGCAGGGACATATCGGGGCCGCATTGCATATTGAATTAAGCGCAGCCGAACGGGCACGCTGCTTTTGGGTCATCTTGAAGTATCTTCTGCAAATAACAAAGTGGAGAAAAATTCTGTCCAAGTCCCTGCATGGCGCCGGAACCGGCGGTGAGAACCTGCGCCTGCTGGAGATGCTGGACGCTGGTGGCCAGGGGCCCCGTAAGCGGGCCGTACAGCAGCGCCCGGGTACACCGGGTCGCACCACCTGGAAAACCGAACTCAAAATCAGATAATTCCAGAGCTTATTATGAAAGAATTCGCATCAGAAAAAAGACAACATTTGACAGCCGGCAATGGAGCCCTAGTCGACAGCGCGTTGCGCGCAACACGAGAACACCTGAAGACACCGCAGCGAGCGGACCAATCTACCTGTCCCGCCTGTTATTCTGATCGGCTGGTCGACTTCTTCGAACTGCAGGCTATCCCAATTCATGTCTGCGTACTGTTCGATAGCCCGGAAAAGGCGCGCAATGCACCGGTAGGAGACATTGGTTTGACGTATTGCCGGTGTTGCGGTTTTGTGCATAACCGCTTATTTGAACCCGGCCGGGTCAGGTTCGAACCCGGCTACGAAGCTTCGTTGTTCCACTCGGGTGTCTTCCGTTCCTATCTGCAAGGTGTCGCGACTCGTCTGGTCGACAACTTCGGGCTGCGCAATAAACAGATTCTCGAAATAGGCTGTGGCGCCGGCGACTTCCTGCGCATGCTGTGCCGAATGGGCGGCAATCACGGCACCGGCATCGACCCCACCGTAAAAGCCGAAGTCAGTGAGAATGTCGGCAGCGGAACCGTCAGATTCATCCGCGACTACTTCTCCGAAAAATACGATTATCTCACCCCCGAGTTTATCTGCTGTCTCTCTGTGTTTGAAGACATTCCCAGACCGCTGGACTTTCTGCTGAAGCTGCGGCGCATGATCGGAAACCGCCGGACCGGCATCTATTTTGAAGTCTACAATGGCTGGCATGCATTTGAGCACCAGCAAACCTGGAGCATTCACTACGAGCAGTGCAACTACTTCAACAAGGAATGCTATCTGGATCTGTTTCGAAAGGCCGGCTTCGAGATCCGCTCGGGCGGCACATGCTACGAAGAGGGCCAGTACCTGTATGTCGAGGCCCTGGCGGCACCCGGTTTAGCGGCCACAAAAACCCAGCCAGCGCGCAACGGCAACGCCTCACCCGATGTGATCGAGCACTTCAGCGAACATCATCGCAGGCAGTTACAATTCTGGACCGGCAGGTTTGCGGATTTCAAAAGCCGGGGAAAGCGCGTCGTCACCTGGGGCTCCGGAGGTAAGGGCATTACGTTCCTGAACGAACTCAAAAATGAATCCACAGTCCGCTATGTCGTGGACATCAACCCTGAAAGACAGGGGAAATACCTGCCAGGCACTGCTCAAGAAATCGTAGCGCCTGAGTTCCTGCTCGACTACAAACCGAACACCATCATCGTCACCAACCCTTTATATCAAAGGGAAATAGAAGCGCAGGTCTCCGCACTTGGGATCTCCTGCAACTTCTTATCGGCATGACTGAAGAATAGGTAGTTCTAATGGAGAGCATCAAAGCAATCAGAGCAGCAGACTTGACACGAACCGAAATCGGTGCATGGACCGCTTTGCAGGAACGCAATCCCGGTCTCGACAGTCCATTCTTCCGGCCGGAGTTCACGCTTGCAGTGGATCAGGTCCACAATAACACCGAGATCGGCGTTGTTAAGAACAACCGTGAAATTGTAGGGCTCTTGCCGTTCCAGCGCATTGGAACCAACGTCGGCCGGCCCGTGGGTTGGAGGGTTTCCGACCTGCACGGCATGGTTGCTGATGAGGATGTTGTCTGGGATATGAAGCGATGTTTGAGAGAACTGAAATTGTCCGCCTGGCATTTTGATCATCTGCCAGCCACGCAGCGGTCATTTCAGTCGTATCACTCTATCGTCGAAGACTCGCCATACATAGAACTAGACGCCGGTTATGAGGCTTACGAAACACACAAAAGAGAGGCCGGTTCGTCGACCATTCGTCAGGCCATGCGCAAAGCACGCAAGCTGTCTCGGGAAGTAGGTCCGGTCAGATTCCGGCTGCACACTTCCGAAGAGCAAATCTGGCGGGCACTTGTGAACTGGAAGCAGGCCCAGTTAAGTCGTGCGGGCTACCTGAACTTCTTTCGTAACACGCAAATCATGAAGCTCCTGAGCCTGGTTAAGCGTGCGGAGTTTCCGAAGTTCTCAGGCGTCGTGTCGGCACTTTACGCAGGAAACGAGGCAGTAGCCGTTCACCTGGGAATTCGCAGTCAGAACGTTCTTGCCTCCTGGATACCCACATACAATCCCAAACATAAAAAATACTCTCCGGGCTTGATCCTGCACATCGAATTGATCAAAGCGGCAGCGAAGACAGGGACAAAACGAATCGACCTTGGGCGCGGCGAAAATCCGTTGAAGACAAGCCTGATGACCGGGGCACTTCCTGTTGCGATTGGCTGTGTGGACCTCAGGCCAATACACAGGATATTGCGAGCGCGGTGGTGCACGGCGCGAGGATTTGTGCATGCATCACC
>JAJDAD010000057.1 GCA_029262055.1 Candidatus Zhuqueibacterota bacterium | reverse complement strand
TGAGGAACATCTTGAGCACTCGACCGCGCTGCACACGTATGTCAAAGGACGGGGCAATTGCTTCCTGGGGCCGCTGGCAAGATACAGCCTGAACTTCGACAAGTTGACTCCACTGGCACAAGACACGGCCCGCAGTGCCGGCCTGCAGCCAGTGTGCCGCAATCCATTCAAGAGCATCATTGTGCGAAGTGTTGAAGTCGTCTACGCTTTCGAAGAGGCATTGAGAGTGGTGGAAAATTACGAAAGGCCCGATCGACCGGCTTTTGATGTTGAGCCAAGAGCCGGAACCGGCTACGGTGCCACAGAGGCCCCGCGCGGAATTTGTTACCACCGCTACAGCATCGACGACAGCGGGAAAATCCTGGATGCCAAAATTGTCTCCCCGACCGCCGTCAATCAGAAAACCATCGAGAATGACCTCAGGTATTTCATTCCGGCAAACCTCGATTTGTCCGATGAAAAGCTCAAGTGGCAATGTGAGCAGGCCATTCGAAACTACGACCCCTGCATCTCCTGTTCCACTCACTTTCTTAAGTTAGACATCGAGCGTAGTTAGATCCTGCGGAGCCGTTCCCCCATGACTGCAAATACCGGAAGTTGTGCAGACCGTCAGCCAGAGCCCGGACACGGCGTATCAACCGGGGAGGGCCTGCGGCGCCGCTATCCAACTGAGCACGCCAGACCCTGGCGGATGCGCGATGGCTCCCGCGTCATGATTCGACCCATTCGACCGAGTGACGAGAGGTTGCTGCTGGGGTTCCACCAGACCCTGTCCGATCGAACGGTTTACATGCGCTACTTCGGGCAGCTTAAGCTACGAAGCCGAATCGCGCCCGCCCGCCTGGCCAAAGTGTGTGCGGCTGAATATAAGAATGGGATGGTCCTGGTGGTGGAATGGCGGCCGTTCCGCTACAAAGCGCCGCAGATCATTGGGGTTGGCCGTCTGAGCAGGATTTCTGGCGCTCGTGAGGCAGAAGTGGCTGTAGTCATCGCTGATAACTATCATGGTTTGGGATTGGGTAGTGAGCTTCTCCGGCGCCTGGCGAGAATAGCGCGCGATTACGATATCGAGCGCATTGTCGCATGTATCCTGAGTGAAAACCACGCCTTTCAACACATTTTCCGAAAGCTTGCACCGCAGATAGATTGGAAGGTCGAGGAGGGTGTGATAACCGCGACGGTCTCGGTCGCCGATATCGAGGTCAGAGATGATTGAGCACATGCGGGTTGGAGCGGAGGACACCGCCGGGCCTGTGGTTACGGTCGTGGGTGTGGGTAATCCCTACCGGCGCGACGATGGCGTTGGCTGGGAAGTCGTCAACAGGATGAAAGACCAGGCCCCTCCCGGTGTGGGCCTCATCAAAATGTCCGGTGAAGTCGCGACACTGCTCGACATCATACAGTCAAGTCCGCACGTCTTTGTCTTTGATGCTGTCGTCTCTGGGGCGGACGTCGGCACCGTGCTCAGGTTTGAATCCCACAAGTCGGTCATTCCCGCCAAGCTTTTCAATTGTTCGACACATGGGTTAGGTTTGGCTGAGGCCATTGAGTTGGCCCGTGCCCTGCACAAAATGCCGCAACAACTTTTCATCTATGGCATCGAATGCACCGATTTTGACGTCGGCACTGGGCTTTCAGTGGAAGTTCAGCAAGCGATACCCGGTGTGGTCGCAAGCGCCCTGCAAGATATCGAAACGGTTCTAAGGGAAGAGCAATCTCATCCGCGCTGGAGGAGTAAAGACAGATCCAAGTGAACTGCACCCGATCACCTGATTCGTTAGCACTTATCAAGATTCTGAACTTCCCCCGTTGTCGTGGAATAAGGTCGCTTACCGGCAGTATTTTAGTTACTCACACTTCTCATTCTGGTTTGAGGTCGTTCCTCGCACGAAGTGTCAGATTGTTGCGCAATAAGTCATTGGCGTGCGAAGGATCCTGGGTCGACCGACTGGGGCTTTTCATATGTTGTTCCTTAGTGGAGACTCAGAATCCAGGACTGCGACTCAATGTGACGTCTGAGGAATTGTCTTGAGGATAGAGCTGTAATTGAGTGCCGTTTCGCAATTGCAGGTCCTACCTATGAAGATTTGACCACGCAGATCGAAATTGGGAGGTTGCCATGAACCGGGTATTGATGCCTTTTTGCGTTACAGTCCTCATGAGTTTTTTCCTGCTTCCGCAGGAGTGTCTTCACGCATTTCAGCAGTCGCGGCGGCCTGGACGGGAAGCGCTCGTCAAGTCTCTGCCCATGTCTCCTGATTTGCACCAATGCTTGCCCACCGCGATGAAGGAATCCGGATTCGAGCTCCATTTCAACTCTGATAGAAAAGGCGAATGGCTACCGGCGCTGCCGCTAAGCAATGCAGCCCAAGGCGAGATTTCCCGACAAGCGGACGGTGTGCGCGAAGCCTGGGTCAGGCGCTACGGCTCAGGTAACGCGGCAAGCGCTGAGGTGGCTGTTGACGTGGCTGTGGATGCAGCAGGGAACGTCTACATCGCGGGGTACGCAGAGAATACGCCGTATGGCAGCGATTTTCTCACGGCGAAATATGGGGCGGACGGCCAGTTGCTTTGGACCGCGATGTACAATGGTGGCGCAAACGACTATGATTGGGCAGCTGCCGTCGGTTTGGATGCGTCCGGCAACGTCTATGTCTCGGGTACGAGTCACGGTCCCGGCATACACAATACGGACTTTGTAACCATCAAATACAGCCCGGATGGTACGCAGCAATGGCAGTCCCACTATGATGGTCCAAGTGCGTTGAGCTATGGCGGTGACTGGCTGTCTGCTATGGTTGTTGACAGTGCGGGTAACGTGTATGTTACTGGAGGCTCACCGTCCGGTGGCACGTCGACGGGGTTTGCCACAATTAAGTACAACTCGGACGGCGTTGAACAATGGGTCGCTGCACATCATACCACGACGGAGTTTGCCAATGTGTGGGATTTGGACATCGACGCATTTGGCAATGTCTACATTACCGGTGCCGTAGACGGCCAAGACTACCATGGCCGGGATTATCTGACCATCAAGTACGATGACAATGGCGTTGAACAATGGCAGACCAGGCACTTCACCCAAAATGTGCACAGTACGGCCACTGCCATTTCTGTTGACCAGCACGGAAGTGTTTATGTGACCGGGACCAACTTTGGTGGCGATGACAGTGATATAACGACCGTCAAGTACGGCAACAACGGGCAGCAGATCTGGGCAGCCAGCTATGATGGGCCTGCCAATGCCAGGGATGAAGCCTTTGATCTCGCCGTTGATGACCTGGGCAATGTCTATGTAACCGGTACGAGTGCAGGGGGAGATTCACGAGAAGATATTCTGACGATAAAATACAACACAGATGGGCTGCAACTTTGGGCGGCACGCCATGCCGGGTCAGCGGGCCGGGATGACGCCGGTTATCGTATCCAGCTTGACGGCAGTGGCGACGTTAGTGTAGCCGGATGGCTGGTAAACGACGGAGAGTCCCAGCCTGATTATGCCATCCTGAAGTATCGTCCGGATGGTTTTCTCAAGTGGGTTCGTACGTTTGATGGTGACGGTGACGCTGACCGCGCGTATGGCCTGGCCATCGACGAGTCAGGCAATACATACTTAACGGGTTACACCAGGAACGCCAATACCGGTTTTGGTTGCGCGACCCTAAAATACAACTCTCTAGGGATTCAGCAATGGTCAAGCATCTATAACCGTGAAGGCAATTCCAATGATGAACCTGTTGATATGACCTACGATGACGCAGGCCACTTGTACGTCCTTGCCAGCAGCGTCGTCGCCGGCCGCGGTACGGATTATTTGCTGATCAAGTATAATCAGTCTGGAGAAGAAGAGTGGATCACCACCCACAACGGGCCGGATGATGGCGATGACCGACCAGTGGCTTTGACAGTCGACGCCTTCGGAAATGTTTATGTTACAGGTGACAAGTTTTGGTCAGATAACATCGTCACCATCAAATATGATCCGGAAGGAAATGAAGTCTGGCGCGCAACTGTAGGTGATGCGGAGGTTCTGGAGTCAAGCAAGGCTATTGCTGTCGATGGAGCCGGCAATGTTTACGTGACGGGCATCCAAATCCACGATGACACGGAGTTGCGGCACAGCAACTACATGACTGTCAAGTATGATTCAGACGGCGAGGTTGTGTGGATAGCCAGGGATGACAACGAGGCAGAGCCCGTAGATTTGGCGGTGGATGCTGATGGCAGTGTTTACGTTACGGGCACTAGTGATGATTCTGATTCGCCATCCCAAGCCAACCGTAATTTTTTGACCGTGAAGTATGATGCCTCAGGCAATCACAAATGGGCCGTGCGAAGCCCCCACGACTTTGCACAGGCCATCGCTTTGGATGCTTTGAAGAATGTCCACGTTTTGGGTACAGACTATAGCAACGAGACCGGTAATGATTTCATTGTTGTCAAGTATGGAAACAATGGAGTAGAAAAATGGGTTGCGCGTTACGGCGAAGACTCGTGGGGCAGACCGGTCGATTTCGCCGTCGACTTAAGCGGTAATGTCGTCGTTACGGGCGGCCGCAGCCAAAGTGGTGGCTACGTAGAATTCGCGACAGCCAGATTTGACAATAACGGCAACCGGCTCTGGGTGCAGCGCTACGGCGTACCTGGTGTGCACCTTTGGCCAAACAGTCTTGCCCTCGATGGCTTCGGCAACGCCTACGTCACCGGAGAGACCTATGGCGCAAGCGCGAACAGCGACTTTATGACTCTCAAATACAGTACTTCCGGTGAGCTTGAATGGCAGGCCCGGCACAACAGCCCTGAAGACGCTGCCGATGAACCCAGCAAAATCATCGTGGATGCCTGGGGCAACGTTTATGTGACCGGCACCACCGGCAGAGCCATGGTCACCACGATCAAATACACCCAGTCAGACGTGGGACAAACGCTACGCACATTCAATCTCTCACAAAATTACCCCAATCCCTTCAACGCAGGCACCACCATTCGTTACCGCCTGGAAAATGCCAGCCGGGTAACCCTGAAGGTCTACAACCTGCTCGGGCAGGAAGCAGACCAGCTCATCGATGCGCGGCAGGCGTCCGGGGTGTATGAGGTGCGGTGGAATCCGGCTAACGCCCCCAGCGGCACCTATGTTTACCGCTTGGAAGCCAACCCCCTGCTATCGACCGCCAGGCGCTTTGCGGAAGTGAAAAAGCTTGTGTTGCTTAAGTGAGACCTGGATCTTACTGACGATTTTTGCATCGCCATTTTTCACCCATGCGATTGCCGGAATTCTGAGTTCTTGACATCGGCACATTTATTAAGACCAACAGAGAAGTGGTCCCGGGGGAGGATTCTGGACCGGGAAACGCTGTGCTGCCCTGAGATTTCCGTGACACTCCCTCAACCTCTTTTTTGTGGCTGCACTGAGCCGAAGAATCCTACCTGTCGGGGCCAACCCAACCTGACACGCGTGGCAGCTTCTACGTATTTTCGCCACTTGTTTTCCCAGGAATAAGAAGGAAACCATGATGCCTTGGCACAGGTAGGAATCTTTCTCTATTCGTCCTTATACTCAAAAGCCATAAGCCATTAATTTTACTTGTGTTTAGCTTGTTTCGTCTCACGGTACAACTGTGGCACCGTTTTTGTGAGTCAAGGCAGGAATATACACATACCTTCTAAACAAGTGACCGTATCCATGGTTTTGTGCCGCGTGCGACGTTAGGGCCAGGTCATCGAACTGGGAATTTCCTCCGGATATCGATTGAGTGGGGTAGTTGCGCGGTTGCGGCAGAGAGATGAACTTGGAGATTTGAGAATGAAGCAAGTTGAATACAAGACAATAGATGGCAATGAAGCGGTTGCCGCAGTCGCATACAGACTCAATGAGGTAATCGCAATTTATCCGATTACCCCGTCATCAGCGATGGGTGAGTGGTCCGATGCCTGGTCTTCTGCCAAGCGGCCTAATATCTGGGGAACCATCCCAAATGTCATCGAAATGCAGAGTGAGGGGGGAGCCGCTGGCGCTGTGCACGGCGCTTTGCAGGCCGGAGCCCTGACCACCACCTTCACAGCTTCTCAGGGTCTGCTGCTCATGATTCCGAACATGTACAAAATAGCAGGTGAGCTTACCCCGACCGTGTTTCATGTCTCGGCTCGTTCTATTGCCGCGCAAGCGTTGTCGATTTTTGGCGACCACAGCGATGTGATGGCGACCCGGGCGACAGGTTTTGCCCTCCTGGCATCTGCTTCGGTGCAGGAGGCTATGGATTTTGCTCTGATTGCTCAGGCAGTTACGCTGGCAAGCCGGGTCCCATTTGTGCATTTTTTTGATGGCTTCCGCACGTCGCACGAGGTGCAAAAAATCGAAGTGATCGCGGATGAGAAGATGCGCGCAATGCTGGATCACGAGCTCGTTCGGGCCCACCGTGCCCGTGGGTTAACGCCGGACAATCCGGTTCTGCGCGGGACCGCACAAAACCCGGACGTCTATTTTCAGGCGCGCGAAACGGTTAATCCATTCTATGCCAACTGCCCGGACCTCACACAAAAGGCCATGGACCGGTTCGCCCAAATCGTTGGCAGGTCTTACTCGATCTTCGAATACCACGGAGCGCTGGATGCCGAACGGGTCATCGTACTCATGGGCTCAGGCTGCGAAACCGCGCACGAGACAGTCGACCATCTCGTGCAGCAGGGGGAAAAAGTCGGAGTGGTCAAGGTTCGCCTCTACCGACCTTTTGCCACCGAAAAGTTTCTTGCCGCGCTTCCTGAGTCGGTAAAGAACGTTGCAGTCCTGGACCGCACCAAAGAACCGGGCAGTGCGGGCGAGCCTCTTTACCTCGACTGCGTGAACGCCCTGCACGAAGATCGGAACAACGGGCAGAGCAGGTTTGGTGCGACGCCCCGCATGATCGGCGGCCGTTACGGTTTATCCTCCAAGGAATTTACTCCGGCCATGGTCAAGGGGGTCTTCGACCATCTCCGGGGGGAGCACCTGAAGAACCATTTCACTATCGGCATCAACGATGATGTCGGACAGACGAGCCTTGACTACGATCCCGGGTTCTCCGTGGAGCCGGATGCGGTCACGCGGGCGTTGTTTTACGGGTTGGGGTCCGATGGCACGGTTGGCGCCAACAAGAACTCGATCAAAATTATCGGTGAGAATACTGACAATTTCGCCCAGGGCTATTTTGTTTATGACTCGAAAAAGGCCGGGGCGATTACGATTTCGCACCTGCGGTTCGGTCCGGAGCCGATTCGTTCAACCTATCTGGTTTCGCTGGCAAATTTTGTGGCTTGCCACCAGCCTGCTTTTCTCGACCGTTACCGGATGCTCGACAACATCGTGCCGGGCGGCACCTTCCTCTTGAACAGCGCGCACGGAGTAGATGAGGTCTGGGACCATCTGCCACGCACGTTTCAGGAACAACTAATCGCAAAGCGTCTCAAGTTTTACATCATAGATGCCACCACCGTTGCCCGGGAAAGCGGCATGGGCAACCGGATCAACACCGTAATGCAGGTTTGTTTCTTCGCCATTTCCGGAGTTTTGACGAAAGACAAAGCGATAGACGCGATCAAGGACTCTATCCGTTCCACGTATGGCAAGAAGGGTGAAGAAATAGTCCGGATGAATTTGAGCGCCGTCGACAACACGTTGGCACGGCTGTTTGAGGTCGCCATTCCGGAGACGGTGAACGGTTCGTTTGACTTGAGTCCACCGGTGGCCGAATCCGCACCTGAATTTGTCCGGGATGTCCTGGGCGAAATAATTGCCGGCCGAGGTGATGCCTTGCCGGTCAGCGCGCTGCCGTGCGACGGCACCTTCCCGACGGCCACGGCGAAGTGGGAGAAACGTAACCTCGCTCTCGAGATTCCGGAGTGGGATGCAGGGGTCTGCATTCAGTGCGGCAAATGCGCCATGGTCTGCCCGCACGGCGTGATTCGCATCAAAGCTTACGAAGAGAGCCATCTGAGCGGAGCGCCTGAGACTTTTAAGGCCTGTGACATTCGTGACCGTGACCTGCGCGGCTTGCAGTACACCATTCAGGTCTCTCCCGAGGACTGTACCGGGTGCGCTATTTGCGTCGATATTTGTCCGGCCCGGAACAAGTCGGAGACGCGCCTGAAAGCGATAAATATGGTAGCGCAGCCACAGCTGTTGCACGCCGAGCGCGCCAACTGGGACTTTTTTCTAACACTTCCCGAGCTTGATCGCAGGCAGATTAATCCAGCCAAGATCAGGCAGCAACAAATTCAAGAACCTTTGTTTGAGTTTTCAGGCGCCTGTACCGGCTGCGGCGAAACGCCCTACGTTAAGCTAATCTCGCAGCTCTTCGGGGATCGGGCGCTGGTGGCAAACGCCACCGGATGTTCGTCGATCTATGGCGGCAATCTGCCGACCACGCCCTGGGCAAAAAACCGCGACGGGCGCGGCCCCGCCTGGAGCAATTCCCTGTTCGAGGATAATGCTGAATTCGGTCTCGGGTTTCGGCTCGCCATCGACAAGAATGCACAGCAGGCCCGTGAGTTGCTCACAAAATTGTCCGGCGAAATTGGCGACAGCCTGGTCGAGTCCCTCCTCAACTCCGAGCAAGAAGATGAAGCCGAGATTTTTGAACAACGCGCGCGGGTCTCTGCTTTGAAAGATAAACTGTCGACCTTCAAGCCGTCCCCGGAAGTTGCATCGCTTCTCAGTCTGGCAGACATGCTGGTGAAGAAAAGCGTGTGGATTGTTGGCGGTGACGGCTGGGCCTACGACATCGGGTTCGGGGGCTTGGATCACGTCCTGGCCAGTGGCCGCAACATAAATGCCCTGGTGCTGGATACGGAAGTGTACTCAAATACCGGCGGCCAGACCTCTAAATCGACTCCGCTGGCAGCCGTTGCCAAGTTCTCGGCCGGCGGCAAACCATCGCCCAAGAAGGACCTCGGACTGATCGCGATGAGTTACGGTAATGTGTACGTTGCCAAAGTCGCCATGGGAGCCAAGGACGAGCATACACTCAAAGCACTCCTGGAAGCTGAAGCTTACGACGGCCCATCATTAGTCATTGCATACAGCCACTGTATTGCGCACGGCATCAACATGTCCACCGCCATGCGCAATCAGCAGGCCGCGGTTGACTCAGGACAGTGGCTGCTCTATCGTTATCACCCGGAGCGGGAAAGCGCAGGGGAGAACCCGTTGCAACTGGATTCCCGCCGCCCCAAGATCAAGGTCGAAGATTACATGTACATGGAGAATCGTTTCAAGATGCTGCGTAAAAGCAAACCAGCAGAAGCCAGGCGGTTGCTTGCCCAGGCTCAGAACGATGTAAACGCCCAGTACCGGTTTTATGAATATCTCGCCGGCCGCAAGTCAGCAGAAGCATAGCGTGGGGCAGACCTCATTGGTTGACACTTCTTGCCTGACTTTCAAAATAGAAGAAATCGGAGTTCGTTCTTATAATTCAAAATAAAGGGCGCTGAGATGGACTTAACAACCAAATATCTGGGCATGAAACTGCGGTCTCCGCTGGTGCCTTCCGCGTCGCCATTGTCCGAGGATCTGGACAATATCAAGCGCATGGAAGACGCTGGTGCAGCCGCTCTGGTTTTGCACTCTCTGTTTGAGGAGCAGATCCGCCACGAGACGCAGGAGCTGGAACACCACTTATCGTACAACACTGAGAGTTTTGCGGAGTCGCTGACCTTTTTCCCCGAGCCCGAGCGGTTCGTCCTGCATGCCGACGAGTATCTTGAGCACATCCGGAAAGCGCAGGAGGCCGTCGATATTCCGGTTATCGCCAGTCTCAATGCGACCTCCCCCGGTAGTTGGACCGAATTTGCGACTCTGATAGAAGGCGCCGGTGCAAACGCCATCGAGCTGAATATCTACCACATAGAAACGGAACCCGGGCGGCCCGGTTCGCAGGTTGAAGATGACTACATTGACATCCTGACCGCAGTCGAGGCTGCGGTTGACATCCCGGTGGCGGTTAAGGCCAGCCCGTTCTTCAGCAACTTTGCGAACATGGCCAAAAGGTTCGACGACGCCGGCGCTGATGCGCTTGTCCTGTTTAATCGCTTCTATCAACCTGATATCGATCTTAATACCTTTGAGGTCGTACCGAGGGTCATGCTCAGTACACCCATGGCAATGCGGCTACCGATGCGGTGGGTTGCCATTCTCTACGGGCAGTTGCAAGGCGATCTGGCCGCGACCTCAGGCATTCACAAGGCGCCGGATGTGATCAAGATGGTGATGGCCGGTGCGAGCGTTACGCTGCTCTGTTCGGTTTTACTGAAAAACGGAATTCAGGAGATCACTGAAATCGAGAAAGAGATGGTGCAGTGGATGGAGGAAAATGAATACGAATCAGTCACGCAGATGCTGGGGAGCATGAGTCAGAAGAACTGCGCCAACCCCACGGCTTTTGAGCGAACCCAGTACATGAAAGCCCTTACGAGTTTCAAGCCGCAACATTTGTGAGGGAGAGGATCATCCTCAGGCACCTCAACGGTACTTTGGAGAAGGAGTACTATGGAATCACAAAAGAAACACTATCGCACCTTGGTTGGAAGACTGAAAATCAGACCGGAGAAGTTTTTCCTTTCTTTTTAAAACAAGGATTCGAATATTTAAAAATCAGGGTCATAGGCCTTACGTTCCCGTTCCTTCCCACCTCGTCCGAAGTAAGTACATTCCGAGCCTGAGACGTTCTGCAAGAACTCTTCCTACTTTCGAAACCCGGCCCTGGCAAGGCTCAATAATACCAATCGTTAAAATGAGTGCATGAATTGTTGCCAGCATTCCACAGCCCGTTCTAAGTCCAAGTCTGGAGGGAAATGCTGTTGGAGGTGACTTTTCAGATTTCCCTGCTGGCCCTCCGGTGGCAGTTTACCCGTGGTTCAGTGAGCAAAGCCGCCTCAGCCGGATGCCACCCTAGGGTTGAGCATCTCGGGTGTGTAACTGGCGGTGAGACATACATTACATAAACGCCCGCAAGCAGACTAACCATGGAGGTGGTCATGACCAGCCTTGCCGGCTTCACAGCGTTGTTCGTGCTTACGGGATGTGTGCTTGCTGGAAGCACTACATACACGCTCACCGACAAGCAGAGCGGGGAATCTCTCGTCGGTGTGACCGGCTCGGTCGAGCGGGTGACGACGGGTACGCTCCTATCCAACGATAGCGTCTTTGCGTGGAGTTTAGCGACAGGGCACCACTCAGGCGGCGCCAGGTTCGGGCACCGCAGTGTAGTTACCGGGACCGGCGCTGTTGCTTTGATTCTTGTGCGCGACCATCTGTTCCAACCTCCGGGCCACCAGATACCTGGTGATTTAAAATGCTTACAACCTCTAGCATTCGCGACAGGCGAGTCAACCCGGCCACGCCAGGTGGTTGGCATATGGGCATTTGGCGGGCCTGGCGGTCATTTCACCTGCAGGTGTCATGCAAGATACTTGCTGGAGATGCGATCAGTCGATAGGGCAATTCTATGGTTTTATTGTGGTTGCGTGGGACGGTTTACCCTGGTGAAACGGATGGCATACGGTTTGGTTGTTCCCGGTAGTTATGATTGTGTGTCTCAGAGCATCGCATATGTACTGCTGAGCCTGCAATTATCTGCTGGGCGAAATAACATGGATACTGTTATTTGAGGTGAATGGAGGGAACGGAGATGGCCAATTTGTTTGTGATTATCGCCGAGATAATATTTGTCTCGACTTTCATACTTTTGCTTCACCGGATCAAGAACAAGTTCGGTTTGGCTCTGCTCTACATTTTCATTGGGTCCAATCAGTACTTACAAACAGTTCTGGCTTCGACTGTTTATGTCAATGTTCTTGATCTATATGTCGTGTCGCCCGGCTCAGTGGTTCTGTTTAGCTCAACCCTGTTTGCAATATTGCTCATCTACTTGAAGGAAGGTGTGCCGCAGACCCGGACGTTCATCTATGGTATCATCATGGCAAACGTGACGTTGACAGCTTTTTCAGTGGTGACCAATTTTCAAATGCGAACTGCCGACGGCCTTAACCTGCTCGGCGTACCACCTTCTTTGTTCAGTGTGGATCTCCGGCTGTTTGTCTTTGGTACCGCCACGTTGCTGCTGGATTCTATCCTGATTATCATCGTGTATGAGTTCTTATTCCTCAAGATTCGCACGCTACCACTCCTGGGCCGGATCCTGCTCGCCCTTCTGACTGTCTCAGCCTTTGATTCTCTGGTATTCATCTCAGCGGCCTTCGCCGGGAACGAGATGTATGGAGAGATTCTGAAGAGCAATCTGGTTGGAAAAGGTTTTTCCGGATGCCTTTATGCGCTCATACTCTACACTTACTTGCGGGTATTTGCCAGAGAGTACTACGAAGAAACCCAGCATGGCAGACCACAGGATGTGAAGGATGTTTTCTCCATCTTGACCTACCGCCGACGCTACGAAGCGCTCGTGAAAGAGAAGGATCTGATGGAAGCGGAATTGACGGTGCGCCTCTCCCTGGCGACAAAGTCCGCGAAGATCGGCATGTGGGATCTGGATGTGAAGAGCGATGTCATGATCTGTGACCAACCGATGTATGAGCTTTGTGGCCTCCCGCGTAGTGAGTTTTCCGGCCGCTATTCCGATTGGATACAATCTGTTCATGGTGACGACAGAGCCCGTGTGAAACAAGAGGTTAATCACGCTCTCCATAGAAGAAGATCGCTGGACACGGAGTTTCGTATTGTTTTGCACGATCAAACAGTCCGGACAATTGTGGCCAAGGGCAGTGCTTACAACCCTGACGGTGAGGAGCCGAATCGCCTGCTGGGAGTCAGTTGGGACATCACGGCACGTAAGCGTGCCGAAAAGACGGCGATCGAACGGCAAGAGTTTCTGCGCAATATACTAGACAATGTCGGCGCCGTCATCTTTTTCAAGGATACTGCGGGCCGTTACGTCATGGCCAATAAGCAGTTTGAAACGGTCTACAAAATCAAAACTGAAGAGATCAAGGGCAAAACCGACGACTGGTTTTTTTCAAAAGAAGTGGCCCGCAGGCACCAGACCAGCGAACTCAGAGTCGCGGAGACCAAACGGCCAGTCACTTCTGAAGAGACGACTCGCCATGACGACGGCCTGCATACCTACATCGTGACAAAAGTGCCGGTCTTGTCGGCAGACGGCGAGGTGTCGGGAGTGCTCGGTATCGCTTTCGACATCACCGAACGCAAACAATCGGAAATAGAATTGAAGCAAAGTAGGGACATGCTATCCGCCGCTCAACGTTTGGGTGGTGTTGGCAGTTGGCTATATGACATTGTCAGCAATGTACCACTTTGGTCAGATGAAATATACAGGCTATTCGGTCTCGAGCCACAGCAAATCCAGGCAACGTTTGAAGCCTATGTGGATTTCATTCATCCGGATGACAGAGAAATGGTGATCAATGCCTACAATGTATCGGTAAAGGATCGAGTTCCATATGACATTGTGCATAGATTTATGCTGAAAGATGATACTCTCATATATGTCAATGCAAGGTGCAAAACTTACTATGATGGTGACGGAAAACCTCTTCGGTCGGTCGGCATGGTTCAGGAAATCACCCAGCGGGTGCGGGCCGATGAAGAATTAAGAAAACACCGTGATCACCTTGAAGATTTGGTAAGAGAACGCACGACCGAATTGATCGTCTCTAAAGAAAAAGCAGAAGTTGCCAACCGCGCCAAAAGCACCTTCCTGGCCAACATGAGCCATGAACTGCGCACGCCGCTCAATTCTATTATTGGGTTCACTGGAATCCTCTTGAAAGGGATGGCCGGCCCCTTGAATCAAGAGCAGAATAAGCAACTGGAGATGGTGCGTGGCAGTGCCAATCACCTTCTGGCCCTGATCAACGATGTACTCGATATCTCGAGAATTGAAGCCGGAAAAGTACACCTGCACTATGACACCTTTGATCTTTACAAGCTCATTGACCAGACCGTGCAGTCAATGTTGCCCTTGGCCAGGAAAAAGAAGCTAGCGATGAAGGTTCAGAGCGCTCCCGGCAATAGCAATGTGACCAGCGACCAACGCCGGGTCGAGCAAATCCTTATTAACCTAATCAGCAATGCCATCAAGTTTACCGAAAAGGGCGAAATTCGTATCAAGAGCCAGGTTGGTGACGGCTTTATCAGAACCAGTGTAATCGACACCGGGATCGGCATCAGGACGGCGGATAGGGACAAGATCTTTGAGACATTCCGGCAGCTCGACGGTGGCCTGGATCGCCGCAGGGAAGGCACTGGCCTGGGGTTACCTATTTGCAGGAAGTTGACAAAGATGTTAGGGGGTTGGCTTGAGGTGGAAAGCGAGTTCAGAGCCGGGAGTGCGTTCATTCTAAAGCTGCCATTGGAGCGGAAAGGAGAGCAAGTTGCGAACAAAAGTTCTGGTCATCGAGGATAACGAGCAGAATCTCTATCTTACAACGTTCTTACTTGAATCGGCCGGGCTCGAGGTTATCCAGGCCCGCGATGGCCGAAAAGGAATAGACGCGGCTCACCGCCTTACACCGGATCTCATTTTATTGGATATTCAACTGCCGTCAATGGATGGCTATGCTGTTGCGCGAGAATTGCGAAAGGATGCCCGCCTTGTTCACATTCATATTGTAGCCGTTACCTCTTACGCTATGCTGGGAGATCGCGACAAGGCAATGAAAGCAGGCTGTACCGGATACATCGAAAAGCCAATTAATCCGGAGACCTTTCTGGATGATATTGCGCACTATTTGCCTCCGGCAACAAGAAGCAAAGGAGCAGGAAATGAGTAGAATCATGATCGTGGACGATCACAACCAGGATCGTTATATGCTGAAAGTACTGCTGGAGGGGAACGGACACCAAATCGTTGAAGCCGAAGATGGCGAAGAAGCTCTGAAAAAGGCCAGACGTGATCCACCGGATCTAATCGTTACGGATATTTTGATGCCGGGCAAAGACGGCTTCACACTCTGCCGGGAATGGAAGCGGGATGAGGGATTGAATCACATTCCTCTTGTCTATTATACCGGCACCTACACCGACGCCAGGGATGAGCAACTCGCGATGAGCCTGGGTGCGGATAAATTCCTGGTCAAACCTGCAGATCCGGATTTGTTGGTCAGTTCCGTGGAAGAAGTGCTTTCGGCGGCAAACAAGGGAAAACCTGCCACTCTACCTGACGATGATCAGGATGAGGACACATTCTTAAAGAGGTATAGTGAAGTTCTTGTCCGAAAACTGGAAGACAAGTTGGTGCAGCAGGACGGAGCCAACCGGGCCCTGACCCAGGAAATTGAGGAGCACAAGAGGACAGAAGCAAAGCTGAGGAAAGCAAATCGTGCTCTTCAGGTGTTGAGCGATATTAACCAGACGCTCGTTCGTTCTAAGGATGAGAATAGGTTGCTAGAGAAGGTGTGTAAGATCCTTGTCGAGGTCGGCGGCTATCATCTGGCTTGGGTCGGAATAGCGCTGCACGACAATACGAACGGGATCCGTCTCGCAGCGCACGCCGGGGAAAATGAGGAGTTCCTTTCTCGCAGCCAATTAAGCTGGGCAGAAACCGGGCCCGATTCCGAGCCTGCCGTCAGGGCTATTAACACGGGAAAGATCGTCATTATCCCGGAGATTGCCAGAAGTTCCGTCCACAGGAAATGGCGTGACAGGTGCCTGCAACTTGGTTTTGGCTCCACCATCGCTCTGCCTATGAAAGTAGGCCAGGGGGTGACTGGAGTGCTCAATATCTTCTCCAGTGCGGTGGATTGCTTTGACTCTGTGGAAGTGGCGTTGCTCAAGGAGTTGGCGGATGACATGGCTTACGGGATTCAGACTCTGCACGTGGCTTCGGAACGTGACAAAGCTAAGGCAGATTTGGATGCAGCGCACGAACATCTGGCCGCAACCATGAATGCCCTGCCCGACCTCTTGTTCGAGGTTGACAAAGATGGCCGGATTCATGACTATCGCGCCAAAGACCGGGAGCTACTATTTGTCGCACCTGAGATCTTTCTCGGCAAAACCATGGGTGAAGTCCTGCCGGCAGAGGCCGGACGTGTTGTTATGTCGGCAATAAAAAAGGCCGTGCGAAAAGGATCGCATACCGGAGATCAGTATCTTCTCGAACTACCGGGAGGAATAAAGTGGTTCGAATTATCGATCGCGGCGAAAGGTGACCCGGAAAAACCTTGCGGTCGACTGATACTCCTTGCCCGGGACATCACTGTCCGCAAACTTGCCGAAGAGGCTCTGAGAAGCTCGGAAGCAAAATACCAAAACCTCTATGACCGGGCTCCAGTTGCGTATTTTTCGGTGGGTTCAGCGGGTGAGATCCTTGAAGTAAATAAGGCGGCCGTCAAGCTGACCGGCTACCCGATGAAAGAACTTCTCAGGATGAAGGTCTTTGAGCTGTACCATGAGCAGTCGCTACGCAAGGCGGGCGATGTCTTCCACAGTATCACCTCCGGCCATGGTGTCAGCAATGTGGGAATGGTCTATCGAAAAAAGAACGGCCAAATCGTGCACGGCCTGCTTTCCGTGAGCCCCGATGTCGGCAAGGACGGCCGTCTGGTTCAAAGAAAATCCATAGTGGTAGATATAACCGCCCGCCGGGAGGCAGAAAAAGCACTGCTGGCCAGTGAAGCAAGGTATCGCGGCCTTGTCGAGAACGTGGCAGTATCAATTTGCGAAGGGGATTGTTCTGACCTGAAGCAATATGCCGAATCCCTGCAAGCGCGCGGTCCCTGCGACTTCAAGGAGTACTTTGGGCAACACCCGGACGACCTGGGGCAGTGTGTGAAGATGATAAAGCTTCTCGACGTTAACCAGTTTACGCTTAGGATGTTCGGAGCCAAAAGCGTCAAGGAACTGAGAAACAACATCGGCCGCATCATCAAAGGGGCGCACGAAGTTGTCGCCAACGCGGTGATCAGGATAGCCCAGAACCAAATGCCGTTCAGAACAGAAGTGACTTTGAACACAATACATGGGGACAAAGTGCATGTCAGTTTGAACGTGGCTGTGCCACCGGGCCATGAGCATGCCTACAGTCTGGTGTTAGCGACTATGACCGACATCACGGACCGGAGAAGATTGGAAGAACAGCTTTTGCACTCACAAAAAATGGAAGCCGTCGGCAGGCTGGCCGGAGGCGTTGCTCATGATTTTAACAACCTGCTGACCGTCATCCTGGGCTATTGTCACATGCTGGTTCCGGTCTTTGAGGAAGGGGACCCCGTGCGCACCGACATTCAAGAGATCAATGAAGCCGCTGAGCGGGCCGTGAGACTCACCCGGCGGTTGTTGGCCTTTAGCCGCAGACAGGTGCTGCACGTGAGGGTCCTGGACTTGAATCAGCTGCTTGGGGGTATGGAGAAGATGCTCCGGCGCCTGCTGCGTGAAGATGTTGAATTGCGAATCATCAGGGACGCGAACCTGGGAACCATCACGGCCGATCCCAGTCAAATAGAACAGGTTATCATGAACCTGGCCGTAAACGCCAGCGATGCCATGCCCGGCGGGGGCCAGCTTCTAATTACCACCCAGAACACTTCCTACACGGAAAGTTTTCTTTGCGCCGGCGCGGAGGTCAAGGCCGGCGACTACATCCTGCTGACGGTTGCCGACACTGGCAAGGGAATTCCAGAAAAAATCCAGGACAAGATTTTTGACCCCTTCTTTACTACCAAAGAATTGGGGCACGGCACCGGCCTGGGGCTTGCTACGGTCTACGGTACTGTCAAGCAAAGCGGTGGCCATATCTGGGTCTCAAGTGAGCCTGGCCAAGGTACTTCTTTTACTGTTTGCCTCACCAGGAGCACTGAAGTAGCCAAGCCTGTCCGCAAGACCCGCACACCCGACATTACAGGGGGTGATGAAACGATCCTGATAGTTGAGGACGACGAAACAGTACGTACGCTTACCCACAAGATGTTGGCTAAGTACGGCTACACTGTGCTGGAAGCAGAAGACGGCAAGTCAGCCATGCGGACCTGCAAACAGTACCGCGAACCGATTCACTTGGTCCTTACGGATGTCGTCATGCCCAAGATGAGCGGGCCTGAGCTGATAGAGCGGGTAACCGAGCTGCACACCGACGTGAAAGTACTTTATATGTCGGGATATACGGACAAAATGATAGACTCGGCGGCAATCGGAAAACCGGGAACCGGCTATATTCAGAAGCCGTTCGCGCCGGTGGTACTTGCTTTAAAAGTGCGGGAAGTTCTGGAGGCATAACAGGATAGGGGTGAACTATCCAAAAGTCGCCGGGCGCAGCGCCATGCGAGTCAGACTTGGGCGATCCCGGTCTGCTGCAACACAACGTCGCGTTTATCAGATTCACCGGGTTTGGCCGGCGAATCTGTTAAGCCGATATATCGATTCAGCATTTTGATCAAGTTCTTTTTCGTTATCGGTTTTTCAAGGTGAGTTGTGCATCCGGCAGCTAAACACCTAGCGACCTCATCCTGCCCGCGATGTGCCGACAAAGCGATGATTGGAATATCATCGCCGTCTTTCAAACGCCTAATGGCCGCAGTCGCTTCGTAGCCATTCATAGTCGGCATTTCCATATCCATCAGGATCAGCGAGATCGCGTGTTTTTCAAAGACATCAATTGCCTCCTGCCCGTTTTGTGCCATGACAAGTCGAAAATCCTTTGTCTTCTTCAGGTAGCTCTTAATCAAATTGCGATTGTCACTCAGGTCGTCCACTACAAGTAAGATCGGTCGTGGGTCGATCCACTTCTTTACGGCTTCCCGCAGCAGATTCATTTTTAGCGGCTTGGTGACGTAGTCATCCATGTCGTGCTGCAAACAACGCTCGCGGTAACCGGCGAGGGCGTGCGCCGTCAGCGCGATGATTGGTGTCCTTGCTTCCAGGGAGTCACGCTCCATTTCCCGGATCTTTTGGGTCGCATCAAATCCACCCATAACGGGCATCTGGATGTCCATCAATATCAGGCTGTAATGGAACTTCTTAACGGCTTCTACCGCCAATTGGCCATTGTCAGCGACATCAACTTCGTAGTTCGCCTTCTGCAATATCTTCTTTGCTAGCTTTTGGTTGGTGGCACTGTCTTCAACCAGGAGTATTCTATGCTTACGGCTAAACTCGATCTGAGGAACGGGTTCGACAACTTTGACTACGTGTTCTTCTTCCACCCCGGTTCCGAACAAGACCCTTGTCAAGACGTCAATCAGTTCGGACTGCCTAATGGGTTTGGTCAACGAATGGGCGAGGTCCAGTTCCTGTTCCTGTTTCGAGCTTAAGGCGCCCCAGGATGAAAGGACGACTATTTTGAGCGTATTGAACCTGGCCTCTTGCCTGATCGCCTTTGCCACCTGCAGGCCATCCATCTCTGGCATCTGGTGATCGAGAATAAGCAAGTCAAATCGCCTTTTTCCATCACGTAAAAGCGCCAGCCCCTGCGCGCCGCTGCTTGCTTCGGTGACTTGAATGCCGTGTGCGCTCAGCGTCTTCTTCATGATGAAGCGGTTGATCTGAATGTCATCCACCACCAGGACTGAAATGGCGCTGAGGTTGTGTTCCGTAGATGTTGCACACTCTGTTTCCTTGTTGTCCCCGAGAGGGAATTTCAAGTCGAAGAAGAATGTACTGCCTTGCCCCGGTTCGCTTTCCAACTGTAACTGGCTGCCCATCAGCTCAATCAAGGATTTGGAAATGGTCAGCCCCAGGCCCGTGCCCCCGAACCTGCGCGTCGTAGAGCTGTCGGCCTGGGAGAACTTTTCAAAAATCTTCGACTGCTGCTCCTTGGAAATGCCGATGCCGGTGTCAGTCACGCTAAAGTGAAGTCCCACTTCCTTTCCATCCCCAGCGGGTTGCTTGCTCTGCTGTATGGGTTCGACTTTGATAGAGACGGTACCTTGTTTGGTGAACTTTACCGCATTCCCGGCCAAATTAACCAGGACCTGGCGCAAACGAGTCGAGTCGCCCACAACCCAGAGGGGCAGATCCGGCTGGACGTAGGAGAGTATCTCGACAGCCTGTGCTTCCAGACGTACGCTAAACATCGTGGCCACGTCTTCCACAACCGAACGGAAGTCAAAACTCCTCTGCTCAAGCTCAATCTGGCCCGCTTCGATCTTGGAGAAATCGAGGATGTCATTGATCAAACTCAGCAGACTTCGTGAGGAGGACTGTACTATTGATAGATATTCTTGTTGTTCGGCGTTCAGCTCGGTTTCCAGGGCCAGCTCCGTCATCCCCATGACTGCATTCAGTGGCGTGCGGATTTCGTGACTCATATTGGCAAGGAATTCGCTCTTGGCCTGGCTGCCCTCCTCGGCCTTGGTCTTTGCTTGTTCCAGTTCGTGTGATGTATTTCGGACTTCACTGATGGTCGCCTCGATCCTATACGCCATCTCGTTGAATGTCCGGCCTAAGTATCCGACTTCATCCTTGGCGACCAGAACCGCTCGTTCCTCATACTTTCCTGCAGAGATTTTGCCCGCGGCCAGGACCAATTTGTCCAACGGCCGCGTGATCGAACGAATGGCAAGAAACGAGGCGCCAGCGAGCGAAATCACGCATAGAAGGATCACTGTGCTCATGACAACCAGCGAACTGAATTGATTTCCCCGGGCCGACTCAAAAAAAGTTTGCATTTGGGCCCTGACAACACTTGAATTCGATAACAGCCGCTCGTGTAAGCCGTTGTATTTTTGCGTCATGGACTCTATTGTGTTAATGACGCCTTCCCCGGTCTCTCCTGCGATCATGTGCCTGGAGGCCTGAAGCGCAACCATGCAATAGTCCTGAAATTGCCACTTGAGATAGTTATATTCTCTGGTCTTTATTATGCGGTTGTCCTTGCCTTCTGCGAGCCTGCTGAGGAATCTGTCGCGTTGAGGTGGGATGACGGCAAGCTCCCTCTCATCGCCGATGGCCACGGCATCTTGCAGATCGCGCTGCATCTCGTCTAACAGCTGGTCAAGATCGCGACTCAGTTCCAGGGATGGGACGAGCCTGGTTTCGATTTTCCGCAAGAGTTCTTCGTTGCTCTTGCCGTAATAGTAGGTGCCCCCAAAAACAAGGCAGAAACCCAAAGATGCCAGCACTGGGATAATTGCAATCTTGTACCGGATTCTCGAGTTCTTTAGCAGACCCTCTATTCTGTCAAAACTAATTCTCAATAACCACTACCTTGACTTTGTATTTGGCTGTGGATGTAGACGCCGCCACATACCCGACTGCCTGCGGGTTATCGTGTACGTACTGCAGAACTTTGGCTTCGGAACCTAACTCCAGAACGGGCACCCCTCGCCCGGAAAAAATCTTCTTTTGCCAGTATGCCTTGATCGCGGACACCTCTCTGCCGTGAATCTTCTTTGAAAACCTTTTTCGTACCGGAGAGTCGGAGGCCAGGTCCACACAGGTGGCCTTTTCACCATTGGGCCATCTCGTCGCTTTTTTCAAGAATAATCTGGAAACCATGTCTTTCTTCATGGACGAAACGGGATTCAGTGCATTCACGATCACTTTATACGCCGGCTTCGGGGTCTTTTGAGCCTGTATCTGGCTGCACCAAAAGCAAGTCACCGAAAGAGCCACGATGTAGATCGTTACATTCATTTTCCGGATTCTCACTTTAGGAATGGATGCGGGACACAAAATTTGTCCTTCTTAGAAGCTAAATTGACCACCGGCCAAAATACCTCTAGTGGTCGTATTCAGATCGCCTGTGGCAACAGCATCTGCAACATCCTCAGGTAAGGCAAAATGATTTCCACTAACAATATGATAAGAAAGCTTCAAAACAAAATTCGTGTTGAACCAATAGCTAAGGCCCAGGGCAAAATCTTCATGTTCTAATAGAGAAGGGGCAGCACTGACATTTACATTCTCAGGATCAAGTTCCGCATCGAACCAGTCATAGCGCACGGCGACTTGCCAGTGCTCATTGAGGTTGTATGCTCCTTCCAGATAAAAGGCATCAGCTCTATGTTCGTGACCCTCGTCAAGGTTCGCATATTCGGAGCGCAGAGTCCAGGCACCAGAAAGGTACTCTGCATGAAAACCGTACACCTTGTGCCGGTGATCCGCTTCCTCTTCATCGCCTGCATAGCCAGAGAAGCCAAAGTTTAGCCCATGTATGGGGATAGTAACAGTTACTCTGCCACCGATCATGTCACGGAGCGGAGAGGTTTCTTCCTCTTCGCCACCTTCTTCTATAGACCCGTCATCCTCACCGTTGCCAAGAGATTCGAAAGGATTTTCACTTTCAATTCCGATTCCACCGCCATAAATATCGTATGTGATACCCCATTCCCTACTGCTGTAATAAGAGCCTGTAATACCAAGGCCCTGGTATGATTCCGATATAAATCCCGCGTTGCCATAAATTCCCTGGGGAAGTTTAAAGAAAGGCCGGAGAGTTCCAACGTCGAAGATTTCCGTGTAAATCCCAAACGGATGCTTTACTCGGCCAACACGGAATTTAAAAAGATCTGAAACCTGCCACTCGGCGAAAGCAAAATCCAACTCTACTTCCTCTTTGTCCCCATCCTGAACCCAAAAGGTCTGCGCATTGACGGTGAGATTTGGGTAAGGCGTGGAAGCTACATTTAGGGCGAACCAGCTTTGGTTATAGGAGCCATTATTAGTGCCTCCTATGTACTTGTTGCCGTCAGTACGACCGTACGCCCAGGCCCCAAAACCGTGGATATCGACCTTTTTGTCGACTTGAGCGGGCAGATTCGCCGTCCCGCTAAGCAATGCCGCAAGAATGAAGAGATACCCTGTTCTAACTTTCATCTCTGATTCATCCAATTAGATTTGTCCTCCATAGATTATCGGCATTTTGCCCTGGGATTCTCCGGTGCCTGTGAGATATTGCAATGATTTAATTTAGCAATCAGGCCACTGCTGTCGTGGAGTGCCGGTTGACTGCACTACTGAAATGCTCTGCGTGCAACCGGTGGCGATGGCGATGCCAGGCCGGATAGAGGCAAACTCTCTATTACAACACAGAACGCCTCCTTCAAGGAAAGTCTTTATCACGGCAACACCGAGGTTAAGGCTGGAGACTATATCCTGCTTACGATTTACGATACGGCCAGGGGAATTCCCGAAAGCGTACAAGACAAGCCTTGTCAAGGCTACGCAATCAACGGAAATATCGAAACATCGGACTCAGACCTGCCTACAGTGCTACGACTCTATCGATCTCAACAGAACCAACAGGTGGGGCCAGTGGCGTGTCACCAACATATTGATGCATTGTTTCTAATAAGCTCTTCTTTCGAATCGGTTTTGCAAGATAAGCCGTACATCCCGCCTCCACACACTTATCTATTTCACTCTGCCCTTGATGTGCTGTCAAAGCGATAATAGGAATATGACGGCCATTTTCTAAGTTTCTAATCTTCGCTGCGGCATCGTAGCCGCTCATGATTGGCATTTGCATATCCATCAGGACAATGGAAACGGTACGGCTTTTGAAGACATCGATGGCCTCCTGGCCATTTTGGGCAAAGACAAGTCGGAATTGTTTTATCTTCGTCAAATATCTTTGTATCAGATTGCGATTGTCGGGAGAGTCGTCGACTACAAGAAGAACCGGACGTGGATCTATCCATTTCCTGACGGTTTCTAACAGCATTTTCATTCTTAGGGGCTTGGTTATGTAATCATCCATATCATGGTGTAGACATTTCTCACGGTAGCCTGCCAGTGCGTGCGCTGTCAGCGCAATAATTGGTGTCCTTGCCTCTTGCAGGTCATCTTCTATTGCCCGAATTTTTTGAGTGGCAGCAAACCCGCCCATAACCGGCATCTGGATGTCCATTAATATCAGATCATAGTGGAATTCTTCCGCGGCTTCCACCGCCAGTTGACCATTCCCAACAACATCCACCTGGTAGTTTGCCTTTTGCAATATCTTCTTGGCTAACATTTGGTTTGGAGTGCTATCTTCAACCAGGAGGACTCTATGCTGAAAAGCAAGTTGGGGCTTCTGAGTAGATTCTACAACCGTGACTGAGTTTTTGGGCCCGACCTCATCGCCGTATATGACCTTCGCCAGAATCTCAATAAGTTGGGATTGCTTTACCGGTTTTGCCACGGAGTAGGCGATATCGAATTCCTGTCGTTGTACAGAGCTCAATCCACCCCAGGAAGAAAGCATGATTATCTTAAGGGACTTGAACTCAATCTTTTCTCTGATCGCCTGTGCTACCTGAAGGCCATTCATCTCCGGCATCTGGTGGTCGAGAATAACCAAGTCAAATCGTTTCTCGGGATCCTGCAAGAACGCCAGTCCCTGCGTGCCACTGTCTGCTTCGGTAACTTGAATACCATGTGGCATCAACGTTTTTCGCAATATCAAGCGATTGACGAGAACATCGTCGATGATCAGGACGGAAATGTTTTCAAAATTGTGTTTGGCGTATTTTGATTTTTCTACTTCTTCGCCCTCTCCCGCTGGTAGCTGCAATTCGAAATGAAACGTACTGCCTTGTCCCGGCTCACTTTTCAACCACATGCGGCCTCCCATGAGCTCAATCAACGACTTGGAGATACTCAAGCCCAGTCCCGTGCCGCCAAACTTACGCGTAGTGGAGCTGTCAGCCTGGGAAAACTTTTCAAAAATCTTTGATTGCTGCTTCCTGGAGATTCCGATGCCGGAGTCATGGACACTAAAATGGAGTCCGATCTTCTCTTTTTGCTCCACGGATTGGGCGGATTGCTCCATGGGTTCGACTTTGATGGAGACCACGCCTTTTTCAGTGAACTTTATGGCATTACCGGTCAAGTTGACCAGTATCTGGCGCAATCGAGTCGGGTCACCAACTACCCATAAAGGTAGACCAGGCTCTACGTAGCAAGTCATCTCCAGCCTTTTTTCATCTGCCCGGACACTCAACATATCTGCCACGCCTTCTACCACTGTGCGGAAATCAAATGTATTCTGCTCAATCTCAACCTGGCCAGCTTCGATTTTGGAAAAATCCAAAATGTCATTGATCAAGCAAAGCAGGCCTTCCGAAGAAGATTTGACTATTGTTAAGTATTCTTGTTGTTCCGGGTCCAGGCCGGTATCCAAAGCCAGATCCGTCATCCCCATCACCGCGTTCAGGGGTGTGCGAATCTCGTGGCTCATATTGGCTAAGAATTCGCTCTTAGCCAGGCTGGCTTCCTCGGCTTCTTTCTTGGCTTTCTGTAACTCATGCTCAGCACGGACACGTTGCTGGTCGGTCCGGTATGCGCCTATTATGCTTGCACATGTGGATAGGAAGGGCTGCAAATACTCCACCAATTCCTCATCATAGCCGTTAGGCCGGTTTGCAATTCCCACCATACCAACAAGGCTTTCACTACAAAAAAGGGGCAGACCTAAGAAGGCGCTAAGTGGCGGGTGCCCTTCCGGAATACCCCCTCGCCTGGGATCTTTTGATGGATTATTTGAGAATACTGGTTTGCCGGTTGTCATTACAGTACCAAAAAGTGTCTTTAAGTTACAGAACTCCAAACCTGCGGGAACGTTTTTCTCATAGAAATCTCTAGTTCCTTCATCCCAGGCAATATTCGTGATGGCATGGGACTTGAAATAAGGTTCATCTTTTTCTGTAAAGAGGACTTCGCCGATAAAACCATATGCACTTGAGGTGATTGACAAGATATCGCTGAGCAGGCCATCAAATACATCGTACGGATTAGTTTCGGTTATGAAATTGGATTGTGCGCGTCTTATGGAGTTGAAAAGTTCATTCGCAGCCATTTCTCTCTTTTCAGCAAGCTTGCGCTGTGTGATGTCCTCAATTTCTGCTACAATGTGCGACGGGCTACCTTTGGAGTCACGCACTAGTCCCGCACGGACAAGCCCATCGATATTTCTACCGTCTTTGCGGATGTATTGCTTGTCTAATTGAATTCTGGAAGTCTTGCCTTGCAGGAGTTTTCCAATTTCGGCCAAGCTTCGCTTTAACTCATGGCGGGCCGTAAGGTCCATAAAGGACATCGCGTGCAGTTCATCAGAGGAATACCCGAAAATCTCGCAGAAAGCTGGATTGACACTTAGGAAATGACCATTTAGATCGGAGGTGCAGATGCCAAAAGGGGCATTTTCTAATGTAAGCCGAAGCTGTTCTTCACTTTGTCGCAAGCATTCTTGGCTTTCTATCAGGGCCTGCCTTGCCCGCTCACGCTCTCGCAGGGTAGTTTCCAATTGAGATTTTTGTCGCTCCAGCTTCGCAGTGCGTTCGGCGATTATCTGTTCAAGCCGACGATTACGCGATTGGACTCTGGACACGCGATATTTGAAGAGCCCCGTTGTCGTTGTAGCAAAGACAAAAGTCACCAGCAGACCAAACCACCATGTCCGCCAGTAAGGCGGCTTTATTGTAAAATTGGCCGTTGCCGGTACTGACCAATTCTGCACATACTTTCGGCCTTGTACTTCAAGGGTATAACTTCCAGGCGGCAGGTTGGTATAATTAAGCGAGTAACCCTCTAAGGTTTTCCAGGCTTCACTAAAACCAAGCAAGCGGTAGCGAAAGCTCAGGCGCTTCTTATTGATGTAAGATAGAGGAGAAACATGTGCCCGTAACTCGTTGCGGGAGTAGGCTACGGTTATATTGGTATCGACTGCAACTGCTTCATCACCCAGAAAAATATGGTGAATCTTGACGGACGGCGGTTCGCTCAGCGAGAAATCGTATCGCGGATCGTAATGGCTCAAACCTCCGGCGGTGCCGAACCATAGCGTGCCGTCATAGTCAGCGAAAAAACCTCCGGCATTGGATTCATCACTGGCGTAACCTTCGGCTTTTCCGTAATTGATAAAGGATTTTCCATCAAAACGATCTACCCCACGGGCCGTGCCAATCCAGACATTATTGTTGTGATCGATGCCGAGAGAATAGACCGCATCATTGAAAAGGCCATCCGCAGTCGTATAGGTTTTGAATTCGTTTCTGTCAAAACACGTTACCCCGCGCGATGAATGATAACCGAACCAGATACGCCCCTGCTGATCTTCACACAAGAAATAAGGACGGTCGTCGGCAAGACCGTCATCGGTGGTGAACGTTTTCCAGGATTTGCCATCCCATCGTGACAATCCGTAATCCCCTGAAGCCCATACATTTCCCTGGTGATCTACAAGCAGACGAGCATCCGAAAAGCTCTGAGCCGAAACTTCCACTCGCTCATAGCCATCTTTCCCGCGTATAAATAGACCCGTGTTTTGTACAGCGCACCAAAGAATTCCGCTACTGTCTTCTACAATTGAAACCACCAAACCGCGGCCGCTGATCTCGGCTTCATCATGAAACTGTTTGCCATCCCAATAATTGAGACCACCCGCATTGCCGATCCAAAGCGTGCCATGATTGTCCTCAAATAGAGTCCGCACAAAGCTGTCATTCAAACCATCTTCGCTGGTGTAATTGCGCCAGGTTTTACCATTAAGACGACTTAATCCAGCGATTGTGCTGACCCAGAGTTGACCGCGCCGGTCACGTAAGACTGTGCAGATGTGGCCGGATTCCATTCCATCTGCCTTAGTGTAGTTTGTAAAGGCCCTTCCCACAAACTTTGCTATGCCGCCATAGCCACCCATCCAGATTGTGCCTTCACGATCTTCATGAATGGCCCTGACATTGTCAAGAGGCAAACCGTTCGAGGGAGTGATGAGTTGAACTTCGCCATCATGAATCATAGCAAGGCCGCTTGCGGTTCCTACCCAGAGCGCACCGTCACGTCCAGCATAAAGCGCACCTACCGGTAAACCGGATAACCCATTAGCCGAGGTGTATTGTGCATTCAGTTGTCCGTCCGTAAAAGCGAAAACGCCTTCGCGCGCTCCTACCCAAAGATGATGTTCCCGGTCTTCTGCGAGCTTGTAAATCGTCTGATTATGGAGTTCTTCATTTGGAAAGTTTACGAATTGATTCCCCTCAAGGTAGAAAAGACCGCTTTCCGTTCCAACCCACAATCGACGGCTGTGGTCGAGAAAAAGGGCATTTATTCTAATCTGCGGTAGGCCATCGATTTCGGTGAAGTTATGAAACTCTGATCCGTTCCAGCGGGATAGTCCGGACGCGGTGCCACACCATACTTTTCCTTCTTCGTCAATTGTCAGTGAGAGTACATGTTTGTCCACCAGGCCATCTGCTGTAGTGTAATTCTCGAAACCCTGACCATCCCAACTGCTGAGACCGCCATTAGTACCAACCCATATTCTCCCGGTACTGTCCTGAGTAATCGCATTTATCCAATCATCTGCCAGCCCTTGAGGGATGCTGAAAATCTCAAACCTATTGCCGTCGTAGCGATTCAGGCCGGATTGCGTACCGACCCAGATGTAGCCATAGCGATCTTGAAACAACGCCTGACCGAGTAGCTGCGACAGGCCGTCATTGCCCGTGTAGTTGTGGAAAGTGTATTGTTGCGCCCAACCAGGTGAGTTAAGGCCGAAGACACCCAAAATGACAAAGCATACCTTACTCCTCCAGTATGCACGACTCCATACATTAATTAGCTTTTGAGTAATGTACGTCATTCAAGAAGTTCGACAATTGCCCTTGGTAATTCATGATACTCAACTGGTTTACTGAATACGCATTGAGCACCGACTTTCTGAGCTACTTCAAGGTAATCCATTGAGACGACTCGCCCTCCTCCGCTGATCGCCACGATTTTGACTCCAGGCAAGTTTGTTCGTGTTATCTGATAGTTCTAATTCCTTCCTTCTCAAGCATGACAAGGTCAGTAAAGTTTCATTTCATTTGTTCAATTAGACCCTATGTAAGATTATCGGCTGCGCCCTCTGAAACTTTGCGACCCAAAGAAAAGGGGCTGCAAAATTCCTGCGGCCACAACGAGTAATTTCAGGAGAACCGTGTGACGAGCATTTTTTACCTGCTTTGTCATTCGTAGGAACTTGTAACGAGGCCATCAACTCCCGGGCCTCTTCAGGAGCGCATAACTATTGAGCATTGCGGTTCTTAGCAAGCGAAGCGTGAGATTGCGCTACTCCAGGTCTTAGAGTGTTTTGCCGTGATTGCGCTTGTAGTGCGGGGATTGTAAGCCGTGCCAGGGGCATGAGCCTTTGCTGCGGTGCGCTCGCAAAGACTTAGGGAATTCATTGAGTTTGGATGGTGAATAGACAACTCGTTTCCGAGTGCGGAGCGAGACCCGTAAACTAGTCACCAGAGGCTGTTCATGTTTACCTTTCAAGGATTTACATTATTTACAAACCATCTGCGCTGTCATCCATGCGCCAATACTTGAGTTTACGGTTTTTACCTTTGATGGCCAATGCGCCGGCATAATCGCTTCCTAGACCCAACCTGGTAAGAGACCATTGCCCGGCCTCGTCGGGGTGCCACTCGACCTTGTTGACTTTCGCAGGCCTGTCCGGAAGAAAGGTGACGTCAAAATCAGCCAATGGCAGGCTGAGGCCGTTCCCTTTTGCTTTGACGAATGCCTCTTTACAGGTCCAGCAATTGTAGAAGCCATCTCGCAATTGCTGACGGGACAGCCGCTTCAGCGCGGTTACTTCATTTTTAGAAAAGAACCTGTCAGCCAGCTTGGTATAATCAAGGTTTCTGCTTTTGAATTCAATATCGACGCCGAGCTCGCGCTCTCCGGCAACGACGGCGCAGAGCATGTGGGGCCCCGAATGCGAGAGATTGAAGGATAGCGGCAGGCTTTCGCCCTGGCTGGCGAGAAGCGAAGGTTTGCCGTGCTTGCTGTATTCAAACTCGATATCAGCGGCGCCGGAATTCAGGTAATTCCCAAGGGTGATGCGCAGGAGTCCGCGGCTCGTGATCCAGTGATCGCGATTCTCTTGTCGGTGAAAGCGGTCCGCACGTTCTAACTCATCTTTCGAGAGGATGCTGCGAAAAGATGAGGGAGGTGTGGCTGTCGGTTTCAAAGTAGCGAGCCAAATGTGGACATCGCCCTGATGTAGTTCCAGGTTGGTCGGAGCGGGTTTCCAAATAGCACTCATCGGGTTCATAATATGACGTGTTGTGTTTTAGATCAAAATGATGTGGTGCTAATGTAGGTTATTTTTTGTACAATCAGCAACCCAAATACTTAAAGACACCCGGCGTGAATATTTTCGTTCGGGATAAGATCTCTGAGGAGAACAATCGTGAAAACAATCATTGAACCTTTTCGCATCAAAATGACCGAGCCGATCAAGCTAATCACGCAGGAAGAGAGGAGTGCTGCGCTCGAGAGGGCGCACCACAATGTATTCCTGCTCGATGCAGAAGATTGCTGCATTGATCTGCTGACGGATAGTGGCACTGGCGCTATGTCTACCGACCAGTGGGCGGCCATGATGCTCGGCGATGAGAGCTACGCCGGTAGCAAGTCTTGGAAAAAGTTCGAGTCTACCATTAAGTCGATTACGGGTATTGCTCACGTTTTTCCTACACACCAGGGTCGGGCCGCTGAGAATATTCTGGCACAAACCAGATTGAAACCCGGAGACGTCGTGCCCAACAACAGCCATTTTGATACAACCCGGGCCAATATCGAGTTTGTTGGCGCCAGGGCTGTCGACTTGCTGTCAGATGCGGGTTTGGATACGACTCTGGAGGCTCCGTTCAAAGGCAACATGGATCTTGAAAAGCTGCGAAACTGTATTGCGGAGCATGGGGCGGACAGGATTCCCTTTGGCATGATCACCGTCACCAACAACACGGGTGGTGGACAACCTGTTTCCATGGCGAATATCAAAGCCGTAAAGTCGGTGCTGAGCGAGCACGGCATTCCGCTGGTGATCGATGCCTGCCGGTTCGCTGAGAATGCTTACTTTGTGCGTGAGCTGGAGCCGGGTTACCAGGATCGCGACCTGTTCAGTATCGCACAGGAGATGTTTTCTTATGCGGACGCCGCAACCATGAGCTGTAAGAAAGACGGCCTGGCCAACATCGGTGGTTTCTTTATCTGCAATGATGACCGGTGGGCCGAAGAATTCAAGAACCTGTTGATACTGCGCGAAGGATTCCCCACTTACGGTGGCCTGGCAGGCCGCGACCTCGAGATCATTGCGGTCGGCCTGATGGAAGCCCTCGACTACGATTACCAGGTCTACCGGCACGCCACGGTAACTTATCTCGGCGACAGGTTGCAGCAGTTGGGCATCCCGCATGTCCGCCCGGTCGGCGGGCATGCGGTTTTTCTGGATGCAAAAGCATTCTTGCCGCATATCCCGCAGTCCGAGTATCCGGGGATTGGATTGGTCAACGCCATCTACCTTGAAGGTGGCGTCCGGGCAGTGGAGCTAGGCAGCGTGATGTTTGGCAAGATAGATGGGGACGGCACGGAAACGCCCGCGCCTCTCGAGTTGGTCCGACTCGCTTTTCCACGCCGGGTCTACACGCAAAGCCATTTCGACTATCTCATCGAAGTGCTGCGCAGCGTTTGGGAGAATCGTGACAAAATAACCGGACATAAGATCACATATCAACCCCGGTTTTTGCGGCACTTCACCTGCCGCTTCAAGCCGGTTTGAAGCGTGATTTGCATTGGGCCGGTATTCTGTTCCGGAGATTTAAGCATGCGCCGCATATAACGTTGAAATATTTTTGGATTTTGTATCGTTTTTGCCTTTATTGCATCTGATTTGTTTTGAAAGTGACGATTGATGAATTGAATGAGAAATCCCGGGCACACGTCTGTCCGTCAAACCACGAGAAAAGGAGTGACCTGATTGGACAACTTGACTTTAGTCTTGCTTTTCGTCGGATACTGGATATTGCTCAAGTATATTTTTCCGAAGTTCGGAATTGGAACTTGAATGAGTCCTGGCTACGACGTTTCGGAGAAACGTAAGAACGATCCCGGAAGAAACAGAGTGATGAGCGATTCGGAAAATCTGGAGGTAAGAGAAAACTGATGCCTATTTATGAATATCAATGCCGTAGCTGCACCAGGCAGTTTGATGTCTTGCAAAAAGTAGACGAGGACGGCCGGAATCTGGTCTGTCCTGATTGTGGCAAAAAGGCCCCGGAGAAAGTCCTCTCGGTTTTTTCAGCGGCCGGTGGCGGCAAGCAGAACGCTTGCTCTGCTCCGGGTGGCTTCACCTGAGCATCGTGAGGCAAGCCAGTACGGCTTGGAAAGCGACGGCAATTGGGCGTTCGGTCTACTTGCCGTTTTTCATTTAAACGAGTTTTGAAAATAATTGTGATTGTCGAACAACGATATTTCGACCTGAGGCAGGACTTGTGCCGAAGGTGGGATTCGAACCCACACGGGATTGCTCCCACACGGCCCTGAACCGTGCGCGTCTGCCAGTTTCACCACTTCGGCAAAAATAAGAACCGGAACTTAAATATCGCACAAGCTAAAGTCAAGTTCTTTCAAATGGTAACTTGATTTTTGCGGTTTGAAGCACTACAATAGGCTCTTGTGAGCGAAAAACTAATAACAAAAAATCGCAAAGCGTGGCATGATTATCAGGTCCTGGAGACGTTCGAGGCCGGCATCGTGCTGCAGGGCACAGAAGTGAAGTCCTTGCGGGACGGACGGGCGAACCTGAAGGACAGCTACGCCAGCTTGCAAGGTGAAGAGGTGTTTTTGCACAACCTGCATATCAGCCCTTATTCACACGGTAACATCAACAACCACGATCCCGAACGGACCCGTAAATTGCTGCTGCACCGGAAAGAGATCAAGAAACTGATCGGCAAGACGCAGGAAAAGGGCCTCACACTTGTGCCGCTTCGCCTCTACTTTAAGCGGGGCAAAGCTAAGGTGGAGTTGGCCGTCGGGCGCGGCAAAAAGCACTATGACAAGCGCCGGGATATCGCGAAAAGAGAATCAGATCGAGAGCTGAAACGAGAAATGAAGCAACGGCAGCGACACTAAGGCAGGTAAACATAGAGAGAGCAAGTTGAGCCCCCCAAACACCTACGACATTTTGAAAGAACGCGGATTCGTGCGACAGGTAACGGACGAGAAAGCGGTCAGGGACAGTTTCTGCAAAGAGAAAGTGACCGCGTATGTCGGTTTCGATCCGACAGCCGACAGTCTGCACGTTGGTAATCTGCTCGGGCTGATGGCATTGGCGCATATTCAGCGCGGTGGACATCGCTCTATCGGGCTTATCGGGGATGGCACGGCCATGATCGGCGATCCCAGCGGCAAAACTGAAATGCGCAAAATGCTGTCCGCGCAGCAGATTGTTGCCAACGGCGATAAAATCAAGGCCCAAATCGGCCGTTACTTCAGCCTGGAGGGCGAGCATGGGCTGTTAATCCGAAATGCAAGCTGGCTGCTCGGGCTGAACTATGTTGCGTTTCTGCGCGACATCGGCAGGTATTTTAGTGTAAATCGCATGCTGACCGCTGAAGCCTACAAGATCAGGATGGAGACCGGGTTATCGTTCATGGAGTTTAATTACCAGATATTGCAGGCGTATGACTTCCTGGTGCTGTACCAGCAGCACGGCTGCACACTGCAGCTAGGAGGTGACGACCAGTGGGGCAATATCGTCGCCGGCATAGACCTCGTCCGCCGCGTGGAGAGTGTGCCGGCCGAAGGCGTCACCTGGCCACTGCTCACCACCGCCGGCGGCGCAAAGATGGGGAAAACCGCAGTGGGCGCGGTCTGGCTGGCAGCCGAGAAAACTTCGCCATTTGAGTACTACCAGTTTTGGATAAATTCAGACGACCAGGATGTTGAGCGCTTCCTGGCTTATTACACCTTCCTACCCATGACCGAGGTCGAGCGGCTGGGCCGGCTGCAAGGTGCAGACATCCGGCAGGCGAAGCAAGTGCTGGCATTTGAGGCCACAAAAATCACACATGGTGAGGAAGAAGCCACGCGGGCCCGGCAGGCGTCGGAAGCCGCATTTGGCGGGGGCGGCCAGGATCTGACTGCCATTCCGACCTCAACTATTACGCGGCACAGGATCGAGGCCGGACTGTTGTTGGTCGATCTTTTGGCTGAAACCGGCTTGACAACGTCGAAAGGGAATGCTCGCAAACTGGTGCAGCAGGGTGGAGCGTATCTGAATGATGAAAAGATCGAGAGCATCGAGGCCACGTTGTCATCCGCGGATCTGGACAACGATTCGGTGCTGCTCCGCGCCGGCAAAAAACGCTATCATCGACTGATTGTTGAGCACTAGGGTGCTCACTTTCGCCGCTTTAGTTCTACCGGCCACACCATAGGAAATGCAGGCCAGGCAGACAGGTTTTGCCGCCGACCAACGGTAGCTGAATTGTATTTTCTGCGGTCGCCCAACCAATTTTGCCTTTTGGGCCGGCTCCCTGACCCGGTTCTGCAAAGATCTCAACCGCGTAATTCTCTGCTGTAGGCGTTCCAACTTTGTATTTTCAGGACCCTCAAGGAGGGGTAATGAAACGTCTTTACGTTACAATCGGGAAAGCCTTGTCCTGTTCAGTGGGTCTTAGCTTAGGCATTGCGTCTGGCTGCAACTTTGCACTTGCGCAAAGCGAGGTTCCGGATGATGTCCTGGGCCTCTTCGAGGAAAACTGTGCTTTCTCAGGTTGCCATGCCGGCACCAAAGCTCCAAACGGGCTGGATCTGAGCGATGAGTTTGCGCTGTCTTCATTAGTGAACCAGCCAAGCAAGGACAACCCGGGGGTACTGAGAGTCAAGCCGGGAGATCCGGTCAATAGCTACCTGATAATGAAGGTGCGCGGCAACCCCGCCATCGACGGTGAGCAAATGCCCCTGAGAAGCAAACCCCTGTCGGATGCGGACATCGAAGTACTGGAGGCCTGGGTCGGCAGCCTGTCAACTGCCTTGAAAGCAGTGGACCGGGAGTACGCAGAAGCGTTCCCGGGAATCTCACTGGCGACATTGCCAACTACGCAAGTGCTGGAACCGGGCTCGTTCTCTTACAGAATCGCTCACCGGTGGCGCGGCCCGGTTGATTCCGGCTTTGCGGAACTGTTCGGCCTGGATGCCGGCGCGCGCATGTTGACGCAATTCGACTTTACACCGGCAAACAATCTGGTGGTCAGTCTTGCCCGCACCAGCGAAAACGCCACCTTCGAGCTTGTTGGCAAGTATCGTCTGCTGCAGCAGAGAAATGACGGCGCGACGCCTTTCTCGGCTGCATTGCGGCTAGGAGTCGACTGGGCAACGCGAGAAAATCTCACAGGAGTAAATCAGTCTCTGAGTCGCCGCAACAGTGAGCGCTTTGCCTGGTTCGCGCAACTGCCGCTTTCGAAAAGGCTTCACGAGAGGGTGTCGGTATTGTTGGTCCCGGGGGTTTTGCTGAATGGCAATCCGCAAATTGATGGTGAGGATGCTCTTATCACTCTGGGCTTTGCCACCAAACTGACGATCAGCGGCGGTCTTGCCATTTTTGTTGAAGGTGTTCCCATTCTGTCTGGCGCCGGCGACGCCGAGGTGGTCGGGGGTGCACGCACTGATGAAGATGAGCTCAATTTTAACGATTCTTTTACCATCGGCCTGGAACAAAGCGTTGGTGGGCATGTGTTCCACATGTATGTCATGAACTCCCTGGGATTGACAACCAACCAGTACATGAGCGGCGGCAACTTCGATTTTGGCGAGGGAGATATGCGGCTAGGATTCAATATCTATCGAAGACTTGGATTGCCCTAGCTCCTTGCCGCCGCCATTTGTTTTATCATGTGCATTAGAGGAACTTTCGGGACCATGGCCGAGATAAGAAGAGACTTCCGGGCTACCGTGGCGTTCGTGCTGATTTTGACGTTCGCATCAGCATGCGAGCACAGTCGGGGTATCGCGCCGGAAGGCAGGCAGGCAACGTTGTCTAATGTTCAGGCGGCGATTTTCAGTCCAAAGTGCGGCGTAACCGGATGTCACGTGCCCGGAGGCAATGCTCCCATGTCACTGCAGACTCTGAGCGAGTCGTTCACGAACCTGGTCAATGCGCGTTCAGTTGAGATAACGACGCTTGGTCGCGTGACTCCATCAGATCCTGATAATAGTTATCTGGTGCAAAAGGTGGAGGACGCGCCTGGCATTATGGGCCAGAGAATGCCTGTCGGCGGCCAATTGAGTTCATTTGAAATCGGCTTGATCCGAGACTGGATCGCCGCAGGAGCTTCAAACAATTGACCCGCCTGCTAGCTTTTTGTAATTTAATGGGTGATGCATCTACCCAGTCAGAGCAAATAGTCGGAGGTAATAATGAAACGTGTTTTGTTTCTACTACTCTTTAGCGCCGCTGTCCTCGTATTGGCGATGTCCGAAGGCGCGAAAGTAACGACCAGTAATCTGCGTTTGACCCAGATTGCCGGGCACGAATTGTTCGTTTTGAAGGATTGCACCCAATGTCATACGCTGGCCGCCAAGACGGAAGGTGAGCGGACGCCGGTGCCAAACAAACGCGACGACGCCTGGTTCAAGGAGCATGTTTCGACCGAGTCGACACTCGTTCTGGCTGAGGCCAAGTCGAAGGGCAAAAAGCGGCGTATTCTCAAAAAGGAGCTGGTTGCGCTCTCTGACTTTCTGTTCGAATCCTCTGTTAATGAAAAAACGCAGGTTAAGGCTTTGGCTTCGAATGTGCGACAGGGCGCTTATCTTGGCTATCAGAACAATTGTATCGGCTGTCACAAAATTGCCGGCGGCGGCAAAGAGATCGGTCCGGAACTTACACATGTCGCTGATAAGCGTGGGGACCGAAAGTGGTTGATCAAGAATCTCAAGAATCCGCTGCAATTTGCTCCGGAATCGCCCATGCCGGCTTTTGAAGGGAAGCTCAGTAAAGAAGAGATGGGAAAGATCGCGGACTATCTGCTTACCCTGAGAAAATAGCAGGACCGAATTCAAGAATATTTATCAATCGTGGTATGGGTTACTGTTATGCCCTGGATTGGTACGAAAACAGATACTATGGTTAACCAAGACTTGCCGCGCAGAAATTTCTTTAAACATGCTATCGTTGTTCTCAACAGCCTGATTGCGCTGGCCCTTGCCGTTCCCGGCCTTGGCTTTTTACTTTCACCGATTTTCAAAAATGAAGAGGAGATCTGGATCGAGCTCGGACCACAAAGCCGGTTCCGGTCCGAAGCGCCGCAGAAAGCGACTTTTAAATATGAGTCGACCGCTGGCTACACACGCAAGGTGCGCAACAGCTTTGTCTGGATTCTGCCCGATTCCAGTGAAGCGCTAGTAGCTTTGTCAGCGGTCTGCTCCCACACCGGTTGCAACGTTGCGTGGAACGAGGGAGAACAGTTATTTGTTTGCCCTTGCCATGACGGTCGCTATGCGACGAATGGAGAAGTTGTTTCCGGACCGCCGCCACGGCCTCTGCAGGAGCTTCAGGTCAAACTAGAAAACGGCACGGTTTTCGTGAAGCTGCTTGTCTGAATTGGGTCGGTTTGCATTCAACAAGAGTGAAGCCATCATATTTTGAACAGTCAAAAAGATAATCCGAAGTTGCACGGCCTGATCGCAGCGGCGCGGCACTTCCTGCATGAGCCGATGCCAAAGGGAGTGAGCTGGCCGCATACATTCGGATCTGTCCTGCTGGCGCTAATCGTTGTCCAGGTTGTGACCGGCTTACTGCTGTCTTTTTATTATTCTCCCAATTCTGATGCCGCCTACGAAAGCGTACAATACATTGAACAGGAGGTGGCTTTCGGAAGCTTGATTCGCGGCGTGCACCATTTTGCTGCAAGCGCCATGGTGGTCATGCTCTTCTTCCACATTGCACGAACCTTTTTTTACGGCGCCTACAAGCAACCGCGGCAATGGACCTGGATCTACGGCGTCACATTGCTCATTGTTGTGCTGGGCTTCGCCTTCACCGGCTACCTTTTGCCGTGGGACATGAAGGCCTACTTTGCGACGAAAGTTGGCATAAATATCGGTGGCCTGATCCCGGTCGTCGGTGCGTATTTGGTCAAAGTGCTGCAAGGTGGGCGAGAGATGGGCACGACCACATTGTCTCGCTTTTATTCACTGCATGTGATTCTACTGCCGTTGGTGCTGGTTTTTTGTGTCGGCCTGCATCTGTACTATATTCGCTTGCACGGTGAGACACCCCCCGGCCTCAGGAATGACGACAAGATCGGGTTTGCCGGCACCTTTTATCCGGCCCAACTTTTTCGGGACAGCCTCGTGGTCTTTCTGGTCATTGCGGTTGTGTTCGGGTTGGCAGCCGCCTTCGGTGCGCCGTTGGAGGCCAAAGCCGACCCGAATGACACGACCTACCTGCCTCGACCCGACTGGTACTTCTACGGACTTTTTCAGTTGCTTAAGCTCCTTCTCGGCAATCTTGAGGTTGTCGGCGCGATCATTTTGCCCGGTGTCCTTGTTGCGATCTTGATTCTTTTGCCTTTTCTGGACAAGAATCCCGAGCGCAGATTATCGAAACGACCAGGGGTCTTGGCCGGCGGCAGTGCGGCGATTCTTGTTATAGTCTTGCTTACAGCCTTGGGCGGTTACGAAGGCAGGGTTGCTGCGAACGCCGCCGCCACGCCGGATCTTGTTACCGTTGAAGGAGAAATCGAAGATACCTTCGTCGTAGATCCGCGCATGGGGCGGAGGCTGTATGTTGAACTGAAATGCGGGGAATGTCACGGCCACGGGTCGGCCGGTAAGAACATTCCGCCGGGACTGGAGTTTGCCGGTAACAAGTACAAATATTCCTGGCTCGGCGAGTATTTGATGGAGCCGCACAGGGTCCGGTGGCAGACAAGGGGCCTGCGTCCGGTTGCGCGCATGCCGGATTTTAAGCTCAGTGAGGAAGAGGCATTGAATCTCACGTCGTACCTGATGGCTCTGCGCGTAGACACAAAACTCCCGGAGCTGGGATTCGACTGGGCCGCAGCCGATAGCGACATGGTCGAATCCGGCGCGGAGCTGGCCTTTGAGTACGGCTGTTTGGGTTGCCACCGGGTTGGGGAGCAAGGCCAGGACATCGGGCCCGGGTTGTCTAATGTCGGCTCAAAACTTCAGGATTCCTACCTGTTCCACATCGTGCAAGCACCGGACAAGCTCATCCCCGGCACCGGGATGAAGAACTTTCAGTTGGACTTAGATGAGATCGAAGAGTTGGTGGCGTATTTGCGCACGCTAAGATAGCCTGGGCGATTGCAGGGCAGGGTCCAAAACGAAAGAACCAACTTTCCCTCCAGGTACTAACGGACCAAGAGCATCTTCTTCACAATACTGCTGCCTGCGGTCTGCAATTGGTAGAGATAAACTCCGGACGCCGCATTCCGGCCGCGCGCGTCCCTGCCATCCCAGGTCACCACGTGCTGACCAGCCTGCTGCTTTCCAGAAAACAGAATCTTCACTCTTTGCCCAGTGATATTGAAGACGGTAATGACCACCTTGTCTGGCTTCGAAATCGAATAGTCGATGGTTGTCGTCGGATTGAACGGATTCGGGTAGTTTTGAAAAAGCGCAAATTGACCGGGTAATTGCGGTTCCTGGACGCTGGAAATAAAGGTCGTATCCAGGATCATCTCCTCGGTGTCGAACAGGAAGGCCTGGTTGCCGTTCCAACTGCCCCAGTCGACGTTGCGCTGGGCTACAAATTGCCGGCCGTCGGACTGGACGAAGCGCACGTGCACTTGCCCTGGTCGGCTGTCAGTACCACCGGTGAGTGGATTGGCCACTGATGCCCAGTTGCGCTGCCCCGAGAATGCGCCATTGTTAACCGGCAACGGCGGTTCCTCGGGATAGCCTTCATGATCAAGATGAATGACGCCATCAGTGGCATTCCTGATGCCGCCGAACACACCCGTGGTGCTCTTGAGATCTTCGCCGATGACCCTGTGCGTACGCAGTGTGGTTTCATCGAAACTTATATCGAGACTGTACAAGTGAAGATCTTTCATATTGAGCAGGTAGTCGGCCGTATCGCCCTGTGGCCACGGTTCGAGATCGGAGTCGGTGGAAAAGCTGAACTCATCGCTGCCATAAGCATATAGGTCGGGCGGGTTCTGGACCGGTTCGATCAGGAGATTACGCTGCGCCAGCACTGAATCGTCATGCGTGCGCACTGTTGCGGTGCCGGAGCTACCGTTCAGGCTGTGGTAGATCCATTCCTCCAGGCCTTCGTCCCAGTAGGCCCAATCGCTGCCGTTTGTGAAGGTCTCGTAGTAGTAGACTCTTTGGAAAATTAGAAATTCAGACCAGGGGTAGTGCTGTGTCCGCAGCCAGATTTTCTTTCCCGGTTGAATGCGACAGTCAAAAATACGTTGCCTGCCTAGCCACTCTGCCGCCGGCAGCATCTCGATTTCCGGTGCGATCGCGGCGATGATGTCGACCATGAGGTCACGGCTGGTGGTCAGCGCGTGGTCAGCGTTCAAGCGGGTATAGTAGGCCGCATTGAACTCACGCGGGAAGTTGGGATATTGCAGCTGTATTTTTCGGATGGCGGCCGCGCCCAGTTCGTAGCGGCGCCAAAACAGACCCATGCCGCCGGTGTCACTCCAGAAATCCTCGCTGGTGATGGCCGCGACATTCTTGAAGTCATAGTCCCAGTCGGTTGAGGAGCCGTATAGATGCGTGGAGTCAGCAATGATATCTGCCGGATAGAGCTCGATGTAACGGTTCATGCAGAGATAGCTCACGGCCTGCGCGAAAGACTCCTCGAAACCGCTCAGCCGCGGATTGTACTGCCAATCGTCATCGGTGGAGAGGATGACATTGTCCCGGTAGGCATGCAGGAGTTCGTGGGTCAGAAGCTGTGGATAGAGCTCGGCCATGTGGATTTCATTTGATGATGGAAAAAAGATGTTGGAGCCCGAATACCAAAGGTTCTTGATCAACGTGACTGTGTACGGCTGGGACGGTGGGCCATAGATTTCCTTGATGATCGGGTTCATCCTGGTAATAAAATGGTTCAGAGTGACGCGTTCCTCGGCAGTCCAGCCCTCAATAAGATTGGAGCCGGTTGAATCGTACCCGAACTCGGCCAGGGCGACGGTCAGTTCATATTCTTGCAGGCCAAACGGTTGCCATTGAAAGGATGCCGGCCCCGAGACGATCTGCTCGCTGGCTAGCCCCGCTGCATTGACGCAATAGACCGCGACATAGAATGGTTGGCCCTCGACAAGTCCCAGATCTGTCATGCTCGATGAATAACTCACGGTATCACTGCCGACGCTTTGCCACCAGCGAATATCGCCTTCCCCGGGCTGCGTTCCGATGGCATAAGCATAGTAATCGATACCGGACTCAGGGTCGATAGCCGGAGACCAACGGGCGACAAAACCGTGAATGCTCTCAGTCGTGACCGTTACGGCTGATGGCAGAACCGGGGGCGTGGTATCTATTTGGGCCGTCTCGTTGGGAGTGCCGGACCGGCGGTTAGGCGGAATGTAGAAATCCTGAATCGGATAATCCGGCCGGGTCGATAAATTGCGGAAGACCTGATTCATACGGGCACGGATTTGTTCGGCTTGCTCCACTGCAGCGGTATTTTCCGGTGGCGGCAGCACGGGCCTCGTGGACTGGGCGTCCAGGCCGGTATTTACAATGACGATAATAAAGAAGACCCACAAGATACGGGGAACCTGCATCCTGACCTCCTGAGCGATCGTAACTTGTTAACTATCCTTAAAATCGACAACAGTGGTAGAATGTATAAGCTAGGGCGGTAACATTGGCGTCCAATGCCTCGGGAACTAGTTCCGTTGCGTTCACAGACACGGATTCAGCCCCAAAAGAGTTTCTCTGATGACAGAAGGGCAGGTTGGTGATTGGAGACGCTTCGTCGGAGGTTGACCTGCCGGGTGCTACCCAGCAGGGTCTTGTTGGGCATGGCGGTTGGGAAGTAGAGACCAGCCCTGGTTGGTTTTCGATATCTGTGAACTTACCAGACTACTGGTCGAACACGTTTTCCACCGCTTCCAATAACTGCTTTGGCACAAATGGCTTTAGTAGGGTAGAGTGTGCCCCCAGTATCACCGCCGTAGGTAGGACATCACAGGCTTCGATACTCAGACCACCACCGGACATCGCTATGATTTTTGTATCGGGATAGTTCCGGCGAAGCTCCGAGATCGTCTCGAATCCCTCTTTATGTGGCATAACAATATCCGTGATAACGACCTCAAAAGGGCCTTCTCCCATGAGCTTCATTCCGACATCACCGTTGCATGCTTCCATAACCTGATGTCCGTCGCTCCTTAGGCTTTTTTTGAGGACTGTTCGTATTTGCGGGTCATCGTCAATAACTAAAATACGTGCCATATCAAATCTCTCCTCTGATTGCGGTCCGTTATAGAAACCGCAGTATGACTCGGCCGGGCGCACGGGGCCATTTGGTTTGCGAGTCAATCATAGTTCACTTCCCTGCGCCTGGGTTATGTCATAGTATCGGCGAGGGCAAGAGAATTGTTATCCGCAGATTAGCTGAATTCTTGCTCAATATGGGAAAAAATGCGGAAAAAGTGAAGAAATAAGATTGATAAGTTGCATTTTCCGCCGCCGACCTCTCTTTTGAAGCACAGGCAAGTTCTAACGATTTGCTTGACAATTCCCGATATGACTATTAGAAGGACTAGTGTAGGTAAGCGCGTATGTTGGCAAACCTGAGAGATATTGTTCGACGGGTTGCAGATGACATGCGGGGGTTTACCCTTGTGGAGTTGACCGTAGCGCTCTTCACCAGTGGTATCGTGATGGCGGGTATGTACGTCATCGTAAGCAGCTCACACACTTATATTCTGAGAAGCCGTGACAGGGTGCGGCTTCAGCAGGATTTTTCGTTGACCGAGTTGCTGGTTGCGAAATACATCAGACCGAGCATACGCGGCAATCATAAGATATATACTAGCTACGCCGCCTATACGTCCGGCCACTCACCCCAATCCAGCGGCAGTTGTCTAAAACTGCAATATCCCTCCGGCGATTCTGCCTTGCTTTACCATGATGGGAAATCATTGACTGTTGTGGACACCACGCAGTCGGTGACCTCCCTGGTGCAAGATGTGGTGGAGAGCCTGGATTTCACAAGCCAGGCATCAACCATCCAGACCGCCATATTGCTGACCAGGGACAGGTGGCGCATAGCCGGCACCCTGGTTGACACCTTTAGGAATTTTGTAGCAAATCGGGAAACCACTAACGTGGCCCTGAACGCTCCCGCCACTCAGTCTTCGACGCGCTATGGCGGCCTGCCCACACGGGCTGTGGACGGCAACACTAACGGCGATTATTTCATCAACAGCGTCTCTCATACAGCTTACGAGCGAACGGGCTGGTGGCAGGTAGATCTGGGTGCAAGCAAGACCATCACCACCATTGATGTCTGGAACCGTTCTGATTGCTGTGCAGACAGACTGCGCCGTTTCCATGTGTTTGTCTCCGATTCCCCTTTCAGCTCCTACAATTTGACGGCCACGCAGAATCAGACTGGAGTGAGTGATTATTATATTTCGGGCCATGCTGGTTATCCGACGAGCATAACAGTCGGTCGTAGTGTTCGTTATGTTCGGGTGCAGTTAGCCAGACGCAATTACCTTTCATTAGCGGAAGTCGAGATTTGGGGGTACTAGCTATATTTCCATGTGACGGCAAGGCTGTGGAAAGACAGTTCTGCATTCGTTGTGGGTGTGGTCAGGACGGCACCTCATTGGTCGAAGTTATGGTGGCCAGCGTGGTTTTCCTGGTGATCATGAGCGGCGGTCTGCAATACTACTCTCTGTCCAATTCCATCCTTGTCCGCCAGAAACTCAGGCGATTGGCGATTGCCGCAGCTTCCGCAAGGATGGAGACCCTGGCGGCGCTCGACTACGACCAGGCCACCGCGGACTCAAATGAAACCGGCAAACCCATCAATATAGGTAGCAAGCCCGCGACACGCACGACAACCATCACAACGGTTGATGATGCTGCAGACGGGCTCGCCGGCGCCGACGCGGATGCTAACACGGCGGATTACAAGTCTGTCTCCGTGCAAGTTGCCTGGAGTGACGGCAGGTCCCAGGCCATCTCTATGGTATCGCGCATGGCTGACATTACATACGGTAGTGCCGACAGCAGCACGAGCAGCACAAGCAGCACAAGCAGTAGCTGGGGCAGAAAATGTGAACTGGTGATCCAGGCGCGCCAGGTTCCGGGAACTGTCACCGACTTCCCGGTACTGCTGACCCGGGATACACTGCCTTTGGAAATGTTCGATGCCGACGGCTCCTATCCGGCCTCAAATGGTGGTGGGGATCTGAAGTTCACCCTGGATGCTGCTGGCTCTACGCGGATACCCTGCGACGTTGTGACCTTTGCAACGGATAACCGTCCAACCCGAGGGCAGGCCGAAGTGTGGGTGAAGGTGCCGTCAATCTCAAACAGGACGAATACATCCATCTGGGTGTGGTACTACAATCCCGGCCAGACTCAGCCCGCCGGCAGCGAAACGTACGGCTCCCAGGCTGTATGGTCCAATGGCTTTGTTATGGTGCAGCACATGAACCAAAATCCCTCTGCTGCCTCTCCTCAGATGATCGACGCTACCGGCAATGGCCATAATGGTGCCTCGGCAGGCTCCATGAAATCGAACGACTTGGTGGTCGGTGCTATCGGACAAGGAATAGATTTTGACGGCTCGAATGACCGCATTACCGTACCCTACGCCTCCACTTTGAACCCGGCGCAGTTCACAGTTTCCATGTGGGCAAAGGTGGAAGGGGGAAGAGACTACCGCTCGCCGCTAACCAGCCGGGACGAGGCTTCGTTTAGAGGCTTCAATCTGTATAGCGCTACGCGCCGTAATGAATGGCAATTCTGGCACGGAACAGGCAGACGCGGTTGGTATTGGATGCTCGGGGACCGTGCGAGAAGGAGATTTGAGCACCTGGTTGTTAGCTTCGACGGCTCTACCAGAAAGATCTATGATGAGGGGGATGTGGATAATGCGCGGAGAGGTACTTTTGCAGCGAATACAGTCAGCGATATGCACATCGGCGCCGGGAACAGTGCCTATTATTTCAATGGGAAAATTGATGAAGTACGGATTGCCAACACTGCCAGGAGCGACAACTGGGTGGAGACGGAGTACAATAACCAGAAATCATCGGCGACGTTCGTAATCGAAGGCACTCCGCAAACGCCTTGACTTCGCCATCGACTGGTTAAAAGACTCTGAAGATTTTCAAAAGAGAGGAAAAAATTAATGGAAAGGGCGAGTGTCCGGCCTCCCGCCGGTCATTTAGTTACTGCGAAGTGAAGGACAGGTGCAATATACTAAAGAGCGTCACCGATGAACGCGGTTACGTCCTGGCCATGGTCATGGTTTTCTTTTTGGTATTCAGTATTCTCGGCATGGCCTTTATCAAGGTGGGCCGTTTCGAGCGGGTCCACGCCTTTAACCACTATCAAAAATCTCAGGCTTATTACCACGCGGCCGGAGGCATTCACAAAGGCCTGTGGCGTCTCAATAAAGTGCACGTTGATTCGGCCACTTTTTCCGAATCAACTGTCAGCGTTGTCTATGACTCCAGCAACCTAACATTGACCGCGGCAGGCAGAGCCGGGACCTTAACGGACACTATCAAAGTCTATCTGGCGAGTGGCACAGGAGGCTCGTCGTCTGAAACCCTGCGCCCAACGGGTGCGGGATCGTGGTCTAGCAACAACGATAGGGGCTGCAGCAGAAACTGGCAATGCGTCGATGACAATACCTCCGACGAGGATGCTACTTTCGTTTGGGGTCGCCGCAACTCTTGGCTGACTGATACTTATGCTACCGGGGATGCGACGGGCACAGGAACGATTGAGAAGGTTATCATCTACATACGTGTTCGCACCAACTTTACTGGCGTCCGAACACGGACAGTGGTGTATACTGGCGGCGGTAGGTACTATGGTTCAGAAATCAATATGAACGGGATCAACAGTTACACAGATTTTTCTACATCATATACAACCAACCCCGCCACAGACAGCCCCTGGACTTTGTCCGAAGTGAACGCCATGCAGGCAGGTGTACGAATTCGTGGCTATGCACGCTGTACGCAGGTCTGGGCCGTGGTACACTACCAGGGCGGCGGTAACTCAGACTATACTATCACCAGGTGGGAGGAGCCGTGAGTCGATTTCGTGCGGATGCTCTGTTTGGCTTTGGGGATCATTTTTCCAGGGATTGACATGACTCTGCTACTCTCTTTTGTTCGACACCAGCCCCAGACTGCCGTAATCCCATGGCAGTCGGTCAGCCATGCGTTCCCAGCTCCAGTAGCCGTAGGTCCGGAGACCGAAACCATCCACCCGCAAGCCGTTGCTATCAAAGATGTTTCCGGCCATATCGACCAGCAGTGAATCGGCGGTCATGGTTACCAGTGAGATTTGCTTTTTGGGATCGCCGATTTTTCCCTTAAAAACGACATATGCCGGCGGCGGAACTTCCCGGGTGTAATGCACCATCAAGTAATGGGGGAAACGCAATACCTGGTGGTCGTCAGAGGTTCCCGGCTGCAGGATTCTCGCGGCATCTCGCAGCCGCTTCCTGTCCTGCGATGTCCAGGGTTCTTTGACCAAATAAACCTTGAAACCTTCGTCTTCCAGATAATTGTCCCGCACTTCTTTCTTCTTCCAGGCGAACTGCAGCGCATTCTTCATTCTGCAGAGAGTCGCCAGAAAGTGTTTGAGAGAACCCTGGTAGGTCTTTTGGCGGTTGAGTTCCCAGAGCACCGACTGCCGCCGGTTGCGATGGGATTGCTCGGTGTATTTGGAAAAACCGCGCATCGTGATCAGGCTCTCTGTTGCTCTGAATGTTTCCAGCACGTAGTCCAATTTGTAACCAAGGGCACTATTCTCGATAATCAAAGCCTCGGAAGCAATTGCGGAGAACGCCCCGGATTTGCTGCGCTCGAAGTCGAGGACTCCGGCGTTATTGATCTTGCACGTGGCAGCGTTTTTGGTGGTGCCGAAAAAGAGAGCTCGAAAATGCTCGAAGTCCTCGCGCCACTGCTCCATGGCCGTCGCAGAGACCTCTATTTCCGGGGCTTGAAATGGCCTGGGAGCCAAGCGCATTTCAAGATCTTCCGGTAGGGTCCTTCGTGCTACGAGCTTCCTTTTGCCCACTTCGTAGCCGATGCGGGATGCCACCAGATCGAACGTTCCTAACGGCACGCCCTCGATTGCGAAATGGCCCTCGCGGTTGCTGGCCGCACCCATTCTTGTGTTCGCCAGGAAGACATTCACATCTGCAAGCGGTTCGCCGGACTCCTTATCCACGACTCGGCCTCTGAGTGTCAGCCGGACATCTGCAGCCGGCGCACCCTGCGCAAGAACGATTCGTCCATCGTCCTGTACGTCGAAGATAATGTCCGTATTCTTGAGGACCTCCGCCAGGGCACTTTTAATCGGGGTCGATGCAATATCACACGTCACTTCGAATCCATCTACCAATTCCGGAGGATACACAATATTAAGGCGTGCCTGTTCAGAAATCTTGTCGAGCGCATGGCGCAAGGGCATGTTGGTCGCCTTGAGACTGACCTGGTTGCTACCGGCAGCGGCGGCAAAAACTACGACACTGCAGAGGCAGGACAGGCAAAATACCGCCCGAACGATAGCAACAAGATTGAAGTGTTTGCTCCGTAACAACATGACACCCTCCGATTAGAAATGCTACAAGTCCGAGTTATAGATGTACTCTTCCTGGTAGGTGTTTGTATTTGCTTCTGCTTCTGGCAGTGATGCCAGGATTGTGCAAAGAGGGCACGGCTGAAGACACGTGCCGCACGATTTTGTTCTTGATGTCCGGCCACCCGCCTAGCGATTTCACACCGATGGTGTCTGCTTCAGCGGGCTTAATGTCCAATAGTCTCCCAGAAAGTAGTTGCCATTTGCGACCTCATTGCTGGCGTCAATATGTTTGAACCCACCTTCGGGTTGCTAGTATCTACCGAAAGAATTTGAGTCTGGTCTTCGGATGAGAATTTGCTGTCCTTGTTAGAATCAATGTAAACTTCAAAATACATTCGAGACGTTGTCCGACCAAAGCCCCAATGAACGACCTTTGCTGTATCTGGCGTTACCTGAATAGCATTCCTACCGTCGAGATCTGTCAAGAAAGCTATTCTGGGGTCTTTTCCCGTTAGCATTCCATCTTTGTCTGAGTCGTCGAAGCTCACAAAAAAGACCAAATATTCACGCAATTCGCCATCCTCGTGAGGGTAATAGAACGAATGAATAACTCCGCTACGTTCCAGGACCGGATAATATTCAGCGGTCCCCTCGTCGTAAAATAACAAATTGATACAGTCACTTCCGGAATATCTACCATCTGACCAACTCCCGAAACCAGAATAAGAACCCGAAAACGAACCAGAAGAAAAATATCCACCTCCTCTGGCAGACTTATTCTTTATTCCAACAGTAATCAGCAGCTTATTGGTGAAGTCACGTCCCCTTGGCATATCAAAAACGATGGAGAACTGTTCACGTAGCGCTTCTTGGTTCTCTCCTTCGGTATTTCCGACTGTACGTTTGATGCCCCCAGAATCTCCGCACGCCACCAACAACAATATTGTTTGACAACACATTATCAATCGACGCATTCTCTTCTCCTTCAGATTCAGTCGCGACTGGGCTACCTTCTACTTTTCGATTTCGCTAATAGATTTAGAAATTCTATATAGAGCCAAAACAGTGTAGCCAACAATCCAAACGCCGAGTACCACTCCATATAGTGCGGAGCGCCTTTCTTTACACCATATTCGATAAAATCAAAATCCAGGACTAGATTGAGTGCGGCTAATGACACGACAAAAAGACTAAAGAGAATACCAATGATTCCGCTATCGTGGATAAACGGTATGCTTAGTCCAAAATGTCTTAGGGTAAGCGTCGTCATGTAAACAAGGCCGACGGCACCAGTAGCAGAAATGACCCCGAGCTTGAAATTCTCTGTTGGCTTGATTCGTCTGGAGGCATAGGTTAATAGCAAGCAAATGAATGTGGCGAAGGTGAGCGACACAGCCTGAATTACCACGCCGGGATACCTTGCTTCCAAAATTGCTGATATGGCGCCCAACGATATTCCCTCAAGAACTGCATATAATGGGGCGGTTACAATAGCTCGAGACTTTTTACGAATCGTCAAACTAGCTACCATCAAGGCAGAAAGGGAAGATGTGGTAACAAAAGATTTCGAGGAGGATGAGCTGTCAAAATCTCTTTGCCAAGTCCAAGCAGCAGCCAGTATGGCTAACAAAATTAGGAAGGCTGACTTGTTTACGACTCCCTGAAGGGTCATTTGTTCGACATTGTTTTCGAATCCGATAAAGGTTTTCTTAGTGAGTGTCGGATTTGATGTCTTCAGCTTAGTGTAGTCAAAGGCAGGTGCAGGATCTTCTATCTTGTGTCCTTTGTTCCGAGCACGTTCTTGGTGTTTCGTTACTAGGGTATCTATTTTCCCATCAGCGATACTGGGGTCTTTCTTGAAGAAGGTTGCGTTACATTTCTCGGTAAATCTGTCTGGGTATTCGAGAATATTCTGATACAGGCTCTTGCAGACGCCCGTTTCTTCCTGGAAATACATACATTTAGGACAGATATCCCAGTAGGACTTAATTTGGGTACGCTTAGACATTGAGCTTTCCCATGATGCTTCTGACCTGATTTGCATACGAGGCTTTCAGAGTCAGGAGGCTGTTTCTCTCGCTTGATGCCACGCGATTCACATGTGAAAGTAGTAAAGACATCAGAGCGGACACATGAATAATACAGGTTTCTCGACGGCCCGGAATTGGAAAGGAGTAGATTTGGGGCATGCCCGCCATCGGACCTCACGCATAATTAGCAAATCACCGTGACCAATTTACGCAAATCGTGGCCGGGACGCAAATCGTTTCTTGGATTCTCATCGCCGGATCTTGACATAGTTTCGTAGCATAAGTTGCATCCAGACATGGGCCTGCCTTTGATTCTGCAGAAATACCTTCTTGTACTGAAATGCGTTTCCTGACCTGATAGTCCCGGGGGAAAAGGTTGGCAAGGTAACAATCAAAAGATAAAGAATGCAACTCACGTTCTTCAAAAAAGATTTGACATGACAATAGAGATTTTTGTATCTTCAAATTAGGAGTTAATATTCCGAATGTCCGATTATAGGAGAACATTGTGCCGATTATGTTCACACGAGGATGTGAGTACGGTTTGCAGGCAATGTTGTACCTTGCTGCGCAGCCCCCAAATACGCGACTTCTGCAACGGGATATTGCATCGTCGCTCCTGGTGCCTCCGCATTTTCTGGGGAAGATCCTGCAGGTGCTTGCCAAGAGCGGACTCGTGGTCTCACAAAAGGGTAAGACGGGCGGATTCGCTCTCGCCAGACTGGCGTCAGAAATCACACTGCGTCAAATCATCGAAGCTATAGATGGCCCGATGTTTTTGGATGCTTGCGTTTTGGGCTTTCCAGCCTGCAGCGACAGTAATCCATGTCCAGCTCATCATAAATGGAAAGCAATCAGAGAAGATGTTTTTCGAGGTCTGATTAACCAAAATTTGGACCAACTCCGTCAAGAGAGTCCACTTGTTATAGGGACACTTACTGGAGTTCGCACGTCTGCTGACGATGGGCTCGTTAAATAGACAGGATCGTGTTCATACTGAAACTCTGCTTCTGGCTTTCATTGCTGAACTCTTTTGTCGGAAATCCACAGTTTACGAGGCGGGACTTCTGATTAGACCATATGGACACCACATAATCACATGAGATTCCGGGTATCATGAATTGGATTCCAAGAGATCCACTAGCAAAAATCGAAATAAAATACAAGTTGCCGCTGGGCTTTGTTGGTCTCTACCTAATCGTGTTTGGCATCGGCGGCTATTTTGTAGTTAATTCCGTCTATGCTCCACTGAACCAGGAGATTCTGCTCCGGTTGCAAAGTGAGTCATTTGCCCAGGCTACGATTTTTGACAAGAAACTTGAGATGCTGGCTCGCCGGGCAGAGGACTTTTCTTCCGATGGTTTTATTAGAACGGAGACGAGGAGGCAAATTGCCAGGCCAGGCGACAATATTTCACTTGCACAGTTACGCCACCATCTCGAAGTAAACAAGCTGCCGCTTGTCGATGAGTTTGTTGATCTGCAAATTTTTGATCTGGACGGCAACATGCTGATCAGCGTCCTGGAAAACCCTTATCCCATCGAGTCGATCATCCAGACTGAGTTGGGTGCGGGTGACCACCCGTTCAGTTCAATTATCGCTCCAACTCCCCACACGACTTTCCCAACGACAGCAATTATCACCCCGCTTTCCGACATACGATCGGGAACAGAAATCGGCTATCTTGTCTGTGTTGTCAATTTGGTCTCGGTTATCAACAACACTGCTCTGGATTATGATGACGATATTCCCGAATCGACGATGGAAAAGTATCTTACTTTTGTGGATAAGAAGGGACTCATGCTGGAAGTGCCCTGGTGGTATTTGGAGCGGCTGGCTCCGGCTTACCGTCAGCAGGAAGATAGTGAGACTATGGGTGTAAAGGTCATACCACCGCAAGGCACTAAAAGCTCTCACTCACATGCCGGACGTCATGCCTGCCAGAATGGTAAGGACATGTTCGGGCGGAGCTATCCTCTAAGCAGCACGGGTTGGAATACGATCATTGAACTCAACGCAGCCGATGCTCTGACGCCCCTTCGCGTCCTGGAGGGGAAACTGCTGGGTGTGACATTGGCCGTCGCTCTGACCACACTGGCTTTACTGTTTTTCCCGATTCAATATCTTGTCAAGCCGCTCGGTGAACTGCAACGGATGGCCACCCGCGTAAAAGAAGGAGACTTTTCAGTCCGCAACCGAATCAACTCCTCGGATGAGTTTGGGCACCTTGCGCGGACGTTTAATATGATGACCGACGCCGTTGAAGAGAGGACCACCAGGTTGGAACAGACTGCTGCAGATCTGAAACGGCGTGAGGGTGAGCTGCGAACCCAGCACGATCGTTTGCAAGCCGTGGTGCATTCGATGCGAGATGGGCTTATTCTTTTGGGTCACCGTGGCGAGATCGTACTTTCTAATCAGGCGGCTAAACCCATTATCGAAAGGCTCGGGCATGTAGAAAAAAAGTTGAGCGTACGCAAATGTGAAACGCATAGTACGACAAACAGAGGCTGTGCCAACTGTCTGATGGACACGACCCGCACAACCTCATGCGAACTTAATTTTGGTGACAAGATTTATGAAGTCATTTCGTCGGAGTTGCCCTCAGAAAATGGGTCCTCTGGAAAAGTTCTGGTCGCCCGCGACATCACCGAAAGGGAACGCATGAATGAGCATCAGGCGCATCAGGAGCGGCTAACTGTACTCGGAAGGACGGCCGCTGTAGTTGCCCACGAGCTGAACAATCCACTGACTGCCATCTCAATGTACAATCAGATGATGGGGCAAGAGCTGGCGGAGGCGTCGTCATTTCATGAGCACGTAAATGTGATCCGTCGCAATACACACACGTGTCAGCGTATCATCCGCGAGCTATTGGACTATGCCAGAACCCCGCAGCCGAAGATTGAGGAGGTGAACCTTTACGAGATTCTACAGAATGCTTTTCACGTCTTAAGCCCTTTATGCAAAAAGAAAAAAATATCGATTGAGCGTCAATTTGAACTTGAGGATGCTTCCCTGTGGTGTGATGCAAGCCATCTTCAGCAGGTATTCGTAAATTTGCTGGATAATGCCATGCAGTCTGTCGATTCCGGGCGAGGGAGAATCACTATTCAAACTGGCGAATTGCCATATCATGGACAGATCTATGTTGATATTCTGGACAATGGGCCTGGCATCTCGGCCAAGAACGAAGCCGAGATCTTTGAACCTTTTTTCACAACGAAGAGCTCAGGCGGTACCGGTCTTGGACTGCCCACCGCGAAACGCATCGTGACGGCCCATGGAGGGGATCTGTTATTGCTGAAGTCAACAAAGCGCGAGACAGTTTTTAGAGTTGTCCTGCTGCGACAAAATAGCGAAATTCACGAAATGACAGAAGAAGGATCTGTTCCCGAGCAAGTGGTATAGGTTTGATGAATTCAAAATCTCAATTTTATCGTTACCATAGTTGGAGTCACCGCTAATGTCTAGCCAGACGACCATATCTCCATACGATCTTGCCAACCTCAACATACTGGTGGTTGACGATCAGGAGGATGTGCGGAAGGGCCTGAAGCGGCTCATCAGCTCGCTGGGGTGTGATGTTGCCATGTGTTGTTCCGCGGAGGACGCTCTGCAGCTGTTGGGTGCACGGTCATTCGATATCGTATTTACCGATCTGAAGATGGGTGGCATGTCAGGAGATGAACTGCTCAAACAAATCAATCAACGCTGGACCGACATTGATGTCGTACTGATCACGGGTCATGGCACCATTGATCTGGCCGTGGCCTGTCTGCGTAACGGGGCGTCCCATTTCATCACCAAGCCTTTCGACAATAAAGAGATTCTCGCATTTATCGAACGGGCCGGGTACGGAATCCTTGCCAGGCGCCAGGCCAAAGATCGCGCTGCCAACCATCGGGGCCGCTCGATCATCGCCGCGGACGCTAAGATGCGCGCTGTGATGGAGCTTGTCGATCAGGTTGCGCAACACAAAGTGCCTGTGCTGATTGAGGGAGCTAGTGGCACAGGCAAAGAACTCATTGCGCGTGAAATCCATAACCGCAGTCCGGTACATAGTAAGCCATTTCAGGCAATCAACTGTATTGCTTTGCCGGACACGCTACTGGAGTCCGAATTGTTCGGTTACAAAAAAGGTGCGTTCACTGGCGCCCATAAAGATTCCACCGGTCTGTTTGAAAGAGTAGATGGGGGCACTGTTTTTCTGGATGAAGTCTCGTCGATGTCGTCCCTTTTTCAGGGAAAACTACTCCGGGTTCTACAAGAAAAGACCATTCGCCCGCTGGGTGGTAACGGAGAGAGGACCGTTGACTTTCGCATCATCGCAGCAAGCAACCGCAATTTGGAAGAGTTGGTCAAAAATGGTGAATTTCGGGAGGATCTCTATTACAGATTGCAAGTGATGAAGATCTCTCTGCCCACCCTAAAAGAGAGGAAAGCATGTATTCCTGCTCTGGCCGGACATTTCTTGAAACAATCGGCATCGGAGTTCTTTTATGACGATCATCCGTGTCCTGAACTGTCCCCCGCGGCCATGGAGTCTTTGCTTGAGCATAACTGGCAGGGAAATGTCCGCGAACTTGAAAATACTATCAAGCGTGCCCTGGTTATTTTCAAGGGTGATCGAATTTTGCCTTCTCACCTGGGATTAGCGGACGATTCGTCACTGGCCGAATCTCTGTTCACCCAACCGCTAACTTCGTACGAAGAAGGGAAGCAGAAGGCAATCGCGACTTTTCAGCGTCAGTACGTGGAAGCCGTCCTCCAGCGCACCAGCGGAAATATATCTCGCGCGGCCGAGATGTGTGGATTAACCCGGGCCGCTCTGCAACGGATCATGCGTAAGTTGGAGTTGGAACGCGCGTGAAGGCCGCAAAGAGAACATGATAAATCAGGTTCACCCTTCAGCATAGCTGCGTTGCCTTCGACTCTCCACCAGTATCCCGCTTCACCCCCAAATGATACTTCTTTCTGACTGGCAACTTATCTCCGCTTGCCAGATCGACTGAGGCTGCTTCCTCCGTCAAAAACAGATCCACTGCATACCGGGCTATACATTATCCAACTATTTGTTTTTCCTGATTCTTACGGAGAAAACCCCTGAACCCGCTGCATACTCACGTACCCAATTGCCCAATTCTCAAAGTGCCGGGCCGTCTAACAAGTTCCGGTCACGAGACTTTCTTAACTTATTAAAATTAGATGCTTATGACTGGCAAGAGTTGAAGCCCTGCTTAGGTGCTGGTCGCTGGCATGAAAATTGTGAGATGAGCGCCCAATACCATCCTTCTCAAATTCAAATAATTCAGGTAATCATGCGACGATTCACAGTCAAGAGACGTGGGACCAAAAGCGCTTCGGGATCGGTCTGGACGATTATTCTGCTGCTCCCGCTGTTCTTTAGTTCATTGCTTTCCGCCCAGGTTCCAGCAGAGTACTTCAAGCAAAATTGCTCGAGTTGCCACACAATTGGTGGCGGCAGGTTGACCGGTCCGGACTTGAAAAACCTCGCAGACAGACAATCCCGGGACTGGCTGATCAACTGGATGCTGGATCCTGAGGGCGTATTGAAAAGCGGCGATCCATATTCGGCCAAGCTGCAGAAAGAAGCCCGGGGCGCCGTGATGACGCGTTCTCCCGGCATGACACGCAACCTGGCGGTTGCGCTGCTCGATCTCATTGATGAAGAGTCCAAGCTTGACAAGTCGCAGTTTGCAGGCACACAGATTAGCGACCGGCCGCTGCTTCCCGAAGATATTGCGGAGGGCAGGGCGCTTTTTCTGGGCACCATGAAACTAAAAAATGGCGGACCTTCCTGCGTTGGTTGTCACACAGTCAATAGCATGCAGGGTCTAGGTGGAGGACGCCTTGGATTGAACCTGACCCGTGCGTACGCTCGACTGGAAGGCCGGAAAGGACTATCCGCCTGGTTGGTTTCTCCTCCAAGTTTGGTGATGAATCCAATCTTTAAGGAATACCCGATCGATGAAGAAGAGGTACTGCCGCTGGTGGCTTTTCTTAAAAATGAAACCGAAAGAGATGAGCCTGAAAATGCCACTGCTATGATAAATTTTCTACTCTACGGCATAGGTGGTGCAGTGGTTCTACTGGTTCTGTTTGATTTGCTCTGGAACAAGCGCTTCCGTGCTGTGAGGCAACCAATGGTGAGCGAGAGTTATCACAAATGATCACCCTGTCACCCACTAGACATTGGCATTCAAATTCTTAAGGAAATAGCATGAGCGTTAAATCGTGGATTAGAGACGATGTCACCCCGAAGCAGAGAAGCTGGGAACAATTCTACCGCAATCGCTGGCAGTATGATAAAGTAGTCCGCAGCACACACGGGGTAAACTGCACCGGAAGCTGCACTTGGGATATTCATGTGAAAGACGGCATTGTCACCTGGGAAATGCAGGGGTTGGATTACCCGATGCTGGAGCACGGTTTACCGCCATACGAGCCGCGGGGCTGTCAACGCGGAATTTCCTATTCCTGGTACTTATACAGTCCGCTGCGGGTCAAGTATCCTTATATCCGTGGCGCCATGCTCGACCTTTGGAAGAAAGCAAAATCCGAATATGAAGATCCGGTTGAGGCCTGGACTTCTCTGGTTGAGAATCCGGAAGCGCGCCAACGCTGGCAAAAGGCGCGCGGTAAAGGCGGTTTCCGCCGGGCAAGTTGGGACACAGTGCTGGAAATCATGGCAGCGGCCAATATTCACACCATCAAAAAGCACGGCCCGGATCGGATAGCGGGTTTTTCGCCGATTCCGGCTATGTCCATGATCAGTTACGCTTCCGGCGCCCGCATGCTGCAGTTGATGGGCGGACTGGCACTTTCATTTTACGACTGGTACTGCGACTTGCCCAACGCTTCCCCGGAAACCTGGGGAGAGCAGACTGATGTCAATGAGTCGGCGGATTGGTATAACGCCAAGATGTTGGCAGTCACAGGCTCGAACCTGAACATGACGCGTACGCCGGATTGCCACTTTGCAGCAGAAGCGCGCCACAACGGCACCAAGATGTACGTCTTTGCGCCGGATTTTAATCAAGTAGCAAAATATGCTGATGAGTGGATGTCCATCAATGCCGGTCAGGATGGCGCCTGGTGGATGGCGGTCAATCACGTACTATTGAAAGAATTCCACCACGACAGGCAAGTCCCCTATTTCATCGACTACACCAAAAAATATACTGACTCCCCTTTTCTGGTAGAATTGCACAAAGAGGGTGAAAACTACGAGGCCGGCCAATTGCTGCGGGCCGGCCGGGTCAAACAGTACGCTGATGAGGAAAATGGCGAATGGAAGTTCCTGATGTGGGACAAGGCCGATAAGACCGTCAAAATGCCACAGGGCAGTGTGGGGCACCGCTGGGGAGCAGAGAAAGGCAAATGGAACCTCACACTGAAAGACGGCCTGGATGGTAGTGAGATCGATCCTGAGTTGACTTTTCTTTCAGAGAGTGACGGAGAAGTCCAGGTCCGGTTCGACGATTTTGCCGAGGGTGAGAGTGTTTACCGTGGTGTTCCGGTCAAGAAGATTCAAACTGAAAAAGGGGAAGTTACCGTTGCTACGGTTTACGATTTGCTGATGGCGCAATATGGCGTGCCTCGTGGGCTGAGCGGAGCTTATCCGGAAAACTACGATGACGAGAACGCGGTTTACACGCCGGCCTGGTCGGAGAAATATACGGGCCTCTCCCGCAAGGATCTCATCCGCTTTGCACAGGAATGGGCCTCGACGGCTGAGCACACCAATGGCAAGTGCACTATCATCATCGGAGCCGGCATCAATCACTGGTACCATGCCAATTTGATGTATCGCGCCGGAATTCATGCTCTGATGTTTTGCGGCTGTGTCGGCGTCAATGGCGGAGGACTGGCGCATTACGTGGGTCAGGAAAAACTCGCCCCTGGCGAGTCCTGGGGCTCCATCGCCTTTGCGAAAGACTGGTACGGACCCTCCCGCCAGCAAAATGCCCCGAGCTGGCACTATGTCAACACTGACCAGTGGCGCTATGAAAAATCTTTTACCGATTATCACACAGTTCCTGAAAATGGCAAGAACGGCAAACTGGCGCACGGCCATACCATGGATGCGCAAGTCAAAGCTGTTCGCAACGGCTGGCTGCCGTTCTATCCGCAATTCGAGCAAAATTCCACGGAGTTGGTTGAGGAAGCAAAAAAGGCGACCGGTTCAGATAAAGAAGAAGACGTCATCGCCTATGTGGTTGACCAGTTGAAGAAAAGGAAATTGAAGTTTTCAGTTGAAGATCCGGACAACTCGAAGAACTGGCCGCGTGTCTTTTATATCTGGCGCGGCAATGCACTTATGTCCAGCGCCAAAGGGCATGAGTATTTCCTCAAACACTACCTCGGGACTCACACCAACACGGTTGCTGATGACGAGTTTGCTAAAGGCTCGGTTGAGGAGGTCGCCTGGTATGACAAGGCGCCTGTAGGCAAAATGGATCTGGTGGTGGATTTGAACTTCCGCATGGACACGTCGGCGCTTTACTCTGATATTGTTTTGCCGGCAGCCACCTGGTATGAAAAGGCCGATTTGAATTCCACCGACATGCACAGTTTTATTCATCCGCTTTCGAAGGCCGTGCCGCCGTGCTGGGAGTCTAAAAGCGATTGGGAGATTTTTAGAGAGATCGCGAAGAGATTCTCGGATCTGGCCGAAAAGCACTTCCCTGACTTAGTGCCTGACCTAGTTACCATGCCGCTAGCGCATGACTCGCCCGCGGAAATTGCGCAGACAGAAATCAAAGACTGGATTGACGGTGAAGTCGAAGCGATTCCCGGGAAAACCATGCCGGGTATGAAAGTCGTTCAGCGCGACTACAAGAACCTCTACAAGCAATTCATCTCTTACGGACCGTTGGTACGTAAGAACGGCCTGGGAGCGCATGGCACGAAATACGCAATTGAAGACTTTTACGATGAATTGGTTGCAGAGCGTCCAACTCAAACCTGGGATGGCGCGACCTATCCCTCGCTTGCCGAAGACGAGGAGGTCTGCAACACCATATTGCATCTCGCCACTGTAACCAACGGCGAGCTATCACACCGTTCTTATAAGAACATGGAAGAAAAAGTTGGCTTGCCGCTGGCCGACCTGGTGGAGAAGTCCAGGGACGTCAGAACGACTTACCAGGACTTGCAGGCACAGCCGAGACGATTTGTCAACAGTCCCATGTGGTCAGGGTTGGTGACGAATGGCCGCGCTTATGCACCGTTTACTTACAATGTTGAGAAGCTGGTGCCGTGGCGTACGCTCACCGGCCGGCAGCATTTCTACCTCGATCATCCTGGCTATATCGAATTTGGTGAGCACTTGCCGACCTACAAACCCAAGCCGTCGCCTGCCCAATACTCGGACCTGCGCTGGACTGATGAGGCCGAAAAGTCCATGATGCTTAACTACCTGACGCCGCACGGCAAATGGCATATTCACTCGACTTATGGCGACAATCACCGGATGACCACGCTTTCGCGCGGCATCGAACCTTTCTGGATGAATGACAAAGATGCGGCAGAACTCGATATCAAGGACAACGATTGGGTGGAAGTTTACAACGACCATGGTGTTGTGGTCACGCGTGCCTGCGTTAGCGCCCGCATTCCTCGTGGCATCTGCATCATCTACCACTCACCGGAGCGGACATTCTCCGTACCCAAATCGCCCATCCGTGGCAACCGTAGAGCTGGTGGGCACAATAGCCTGACCCGTACGCGGCTCAAACCCAACTTGATGGTCGGTGGTTATGGACAATTCACCTATCATTTCAATTATTGGGGGCCGACAGGCTGCAATCGTGACACGCATATTCTGATACGGAAACTTCCGGAATTGAAATGGTAGTTGAAGTTTACCGAACCCCGCTCATGAGCAATCATAAAGGATAGCATAATGGATGTCAGGTCGCAAATCTCAATGGTTTTTCATCTGGACAAGTGTATCGGTTGCCATACTTGTAGCATCGCTTGCAAGAATATTTGGACCGACCGCAAAGGCACCGAGTACATGTGGTGGAACAATGTGGAGACCAAACCCGGCACCGGTTTCCCGACAAAGTGGGAAGATCAGGAAAAGTATAAAGGTGGTTGGGAGAAAAAAAATGGCTCCATAAATCTGAGGTCCACCGGCAAGGGACGCGTCGTTTCCAATATTTTTCATCACCCGCATCAGCCAAGCATGAACGACTATTACGAACCCTGGACTTACAAATACGACGAGCTGTTCAACGCACCGGAAGGCAATGATCAACCGACTGCGAGGCCTGTTTCCATGGTCACCGGCAATCCCATGGACATCGAGGCCGGACCCAATTGGGATGATGACCTGAGTGGCTCTCCGGTTTACGCTCAAAACGATCCCAACTTTAAAAATCTTACGGCAGAGCAGAAAGCACAGTTGTTTGCCATCGAACGATTGGTCTTCTTTTATTTCCCGAGGATTTGTAACCACTGTCTTAACCCGAGTTGCGTGGCCTCCTGTCCTTCGGGTGCACTCTACAAACGCGGCGAAGACGGCATCGTGCTGATTGACCAGGAGAATTGCCGGGGTTGGCGCTCCTGCGTTGCTGCCTGTCCTTATAAGAAAACCTACTACAACTGGCAGACTGGAAAATCTGAAAAGTGTATTCTCTGTTTTCCGCGCATCGAATCCGGACAGGCCCCGGCATGCTTTCATTCTTGTGTCGGACGCATTCGCTATCTTGGCGTCCTGCTTTATGACGCCGACATGATCGAGGATGTTGCCAACACACCAGATGACGAGTTGGTGGAAGCACACCGTGCCATGGTTTTGGACCCGCATGATCCGGAAGTCATCAGAGGTGCACAGTCAAACGGTCTGCATGACCATGTCATCGAAGCAGCGCAAAAGTCTCCGGTTTATAAGTTTGTCAAAGAATGGGGTATTGCGCTACCGCCTCACATCGAATACCGCACGTTGCCCATGTTGTTTTATGTGCCACCCATGTTGCCGGTTATGACCACCATGGACGGCGATGCGAAGAAAAATATGAATGAAGGCCTGTTTCCCGACTTTGACAAGGCGCGTGTGCCTATGGAGTTTTTGGCGAACCTCTTCTCTGCCGGCAACACCGGCAAGCTGCGTTACGCCCTGAAAAAGCAGATGGCGGTTAGGCAATACCGGCGTGCTGTAACGGTCGGAGATATTGCGATGGAAGCCGCGAAGAAGATGCTCATCGAAGCAGACTGTTCGATCGAAGAGGCTGAGGGCATCTACAACTTAACTTCGCTTTGCACCTTTGATGAGCGATTTGTCATCCCACCGTCTAACCGGGAAGAAGCCATCGAAATGATGAAAGATCCGCTGGAGTACAAGCAATCGGTTGGATTTGGGCTGCGGGAAGAGCCGGAGAGAGGGGCGTAGATCATGATTTATGACAATGAGGTCTTCGTCCGCTTCGCACGTCTGTTGTCTTACCCGGATATTGACATGCAGGCAGACGTGACGTTTTTGCAGGAAGCACTTGCCAGACAATCAGGGGACATTGGCAAACTCACGGGGTTTGTTGAATTTGTACAAGTGGCAAAATACAGTGATGTTGAAGAATTGTTTACCAGCACATTCGATATGAATGCGGCCTGTTGCTTGGAAGTCGGTTGGCACCTGTATGGTGAGGATTACAGACGCGGCGAGTTTTTGGTACAAATGCGGCAATCACTGACCGAAGAGAATCTGCCGGAATCAGGGGAGCTGCCGGACCACATCAGCAACTGCCTGAACCTGCTGACATATCTGGAGCCGGAAGATGCCCACGAATTCGCGAAAAGCTACTTGCTGCCTGCCCTTGAGAAAATCACAGCCGGCTTTAAGAAGCAGGAGACAAATCCCTACTTTGGAGTCATTGCAGGATTACAGGCCATATTGAAGGAAAACTACAATATTGTTGCTCCCCATCCTGCATTGAAAATGCTGAACAATCAGCAAGATTTTCTTGCAGGCCGCGTAGTGAATGGCTTAAGTGAGAACTTTACGGACTAATGTCATGGCTGAAAACACGATTTACTTTGATTATCTGAACCTGTTCTGGTTTACGGTTTTGCCGTACCTCGCTTTGTTCACCTTCTTCCTTGTGACCATTCAGCGGTATCGGGGTAAGGGCTTCACCTATTCGAGTTTATCCTCGCAATTCCTGGAAAACAAGATGCATTTCTGGGCGCTGGTGCCATTCCACTACGGCGTGCTGATCGTACTTGCCGGACACGCTTTCGGTTTTCTGTTTCCCGGACAACTGCTGCAGTGGAACAGCAATTTACTGCGTCTTTATGTCCTGGAAATCTCCGGATTTATTGGTGGCATTTTCACTCTTGTCGGTTTGATCAACATTATTGTTCGCCGCCTCACGGATGCGAGGACCAAGATGGTCACCACCGGCGCCGACTGGTTTGTCATCGGTATCCTGGTTTTCCAGATCGGCACCGGGCTCTTCACCGCGATTTTCCATAGCTGGGGTAGTTCCTGGTTTGCGTCATCTCTTGCGCCCTACCTTTGGTCTATTGTGAAGTTCAATCCGGCAGTTGCATATGTGACGCCTTTACCGATCATGATTAAACTGCACATCATCGGCGCCTTTGTTGTTATCCTCTTGTTTCCTTTCACCCGGCTTGTTCATGCTCTGGTCGTGCCAAATCCTTACCTCTGGCGCAAACCGCAGGTCGTGCGATGGAACTGGGATCGGAAAAAGATTCGTACACCGGAATTCAAAATACACAAGTGAGAAGGCTTCCCTGCGGAGACAATGTCGATCGCGCAATCATAGCCAAAACCTCGAATAAAATCATGACTGGAAACCACCCATGAAAAGGCCTGAATTACTGGACTTTAGCCAGGAGCGTATAAAAACACTGCACTACACCTGGATTGCTTTCTTTATCACGTTCTACGTTTGGTTTAATCTGGCGCCGTTGGCAACAACAATGCTAAGAAACCTGGATTGGTTAACCAGGGAACATATTAAGATTTTGCTCATCTGCAACGTTGCTTTGACAATTCCAGCAAGGATAGCAGTTGGGGCCTTGATTGATCGTTTCGGCCCGCGTATTGTTTTTTCGGCCCTGATGGTTAGCATGGCATTGCCGGCGTTCTTCTTTGCATTCGGGAACACCTTCCTGCAATTATTGATTTCACGATTGGTTCTTGGTTCCATCGGCGCCGGATTCGTAATTGGCATCAGAATGGTCGCTCAATGGTTTCCACCAAAAATGGTTGGCCGCGCCGAGGGTTTTTATGCTGGATGGGGGAATTTTGGTTCAGCCTGGGCAGCGATGACTTTGCCCTGGATTGCTTTGACGGTTTTTTCAAAATGGTTTGATCTGGGAGAAGATAGCTGGCGTTGGGCTTTGTTTGTAAACGGATTGGTGTCTCTAGTTTATGGAGTTGCCTACTACTTTCTCGTCAAAGATATGCCCGAAGGTAAGGAATTTGTCGGTGTCAAGAAGGCCGAGCCAATGACAGTTAGTTCCTACTGGGACCTTCTACAATATATAGGCTGGTCTTTTCCATTAGTTGGTGCAATGGGGGTTCTGGCCTGGAGGCTTGGTACAGTTAAAGTTGCAGGAGTGCCAATAATAAGCGAGACCATTCTTTACATCATTTATGCTGTTTTGGTGACTATCTTCATTGGCCATGTGGCTAAGGTCTTGCACGTCAACTTGCCTATCCTGAAAGCCGGTGTTCCGGAAAGCGAAAAGTATCATTGGGGAAGTGTTGCGGCCCTAAACAGTACTTATTTTGCGAATTTCGGGTCGGAATTAGCTGTTGTTTCCATGCTGCCGATGTTTTTTGAGACTACTTTCAAGAATCTGACGAATGCCGGTGGGAACTACATAATGACTGCCACTTTAGCAGGAATCATTGCCTCTTCCTTTGCATTCGTCAACCTCTTTGCCCGTCCTCTCGGTGGTTTGCTTTCCGACAAGATGTCCAATAGAAAGAGAACAATGCTCATCTATATGATGGGCATTGCAATCGGGTTTTTCTGTATGGCCAATATCGCAAAGTATGACATTGTCAATGGCAATGGTGTACAGGAAATAGTTCCGATGTTTGATGGCATCTGGTGGCTTGGCGTCTCTGTGTTCATTACGATTATGTGTTCGGTTTTTGTCCAGGGCGCCGAGGGTGCAACGTTTGCGATTATTCCCCTGATAAAAAAGAACATGACCGGACAAATCGCCGGCATGGCTGGTGCCTACGGAAATGTCGGTGCAGTTGTCTATTTGGTCCTGTTTTCGTTGGTAGATGCCAAGACATTTTTCTATGTCACCGCGGCCGGGGCGGCGCTCAGTTTTATTTACTGTTGGTTGACATTGGAGGAGCCGGAAGGCTCCTTTGCTGAGGAGTAAGACCACAGCTATATGCTAACTTGAATAAGCAGGTTGAATCAGATCCGGAGAACAAAATAGATGACTAACCTCACGAAGTGGAATCCCGAAGATGAACAATTTTGGGAGAAGGAAGGCAAGTCAATAGCCACACGCAATTTATGGATCTCCATCCCGAGTTTATTGGTGGGATTTTCCGTGTGGCTGATGTGGGGTATTATCACAGTGCAGATGAAAAATCTGGGATTTACATTTGGCAAATCCCCGGAAGAGGCTATGAGCCTATTATTTATGCTTCCCGCCGTTGCCGGGCTTACCGGGGCCACCTTAAGAATTCCCAGTACCTTTTTCATTCGTTTGGCCGGTGGCAGAAACACCATTTTCTTTACAACCGCCTTGCTGATGATTCCTTCTTTTGGGACAGCAATCGGGTTGCAGGATCCAAATACTTCCTTTGAATTTTTTGTCGTGATGGCATTCTTGTCTGGTTTTGGCGGAGGAAATTTCGCTTCGTCCATGAGCAATATCAGCTTCTTCTTTCCCAAAAAGACCCAGGGCTATGCGCTAGGCATGAATGCGGGCTTGGGAAACTTTGGCGTCACCACCATGCAAATCCTTATCCCTCTGGTCATGACTTTTCCCATGCTTGGTGCCCTTAGTGGTGATTCGATGGTTTTATCAAGCTCGAGTGGTACCATTTTTAAGCGGATTGCCGCCGGTGCCGAAACCTGGCTTCCTAACGCCGGTTGGGTTTGGATGCTTTGGCTGATTCCCCTGGCGTTCTTCGGCTGGTTCAAAATGAACAACATCAAGACTGAAGATGTGACTCCCAATCTAAAAAGCCCTCTGGTTTCCTTTGGAAGGATTTCCTGGCTACTGCTCATCGGTTTTATGACAGCCGCCGTCGGACTCTATTTCATTCTGACTTTTAAAGCAGTCACATGGGTGAAATGGATTGCTTTGCCCGCGGTTATTGCCCTGACCGTTTTTTTGATGAAAAGACTCTCTCCGGGGGAAATCAAAACGAACCTGGACCGGCAGTACAAGATCTTCAACAACAAGCACACTTGGGTCATGACTATTATTTACACAATGACCTTTGGTTCCTTCATTGGTTTTGCTGCTGCGGTGGGTTTGGCCATCAAGTTTATTTTTGGTGTCAAGCATATTGTTGTAGACGGTGTGATGACGCATAATGTAGCCAATCCGGACGGCCCCGCAACCTTCATGTATGTTTGGGTCGGCGCTTTTGTCGGTGCGTTGATCAGGCCGGTGGGCGGGAAGATTGCTGATCGGGTTGGCGGCGCCATTGTGACACAATTTGTTGCAATAGTTATGGTACTGGCGTCTGTGGGAGTAGGCTATTACGCGCACCTGGCGTATCAATCGGCAACGCCGCAAGAGTATTTCATGCCCTTTTTCATCCTGATAGTCATTCTCTTCACAGCTACCGGAATTGGCAATGGGTCGACTTTTCGGACCATTTCCATGGTGTTTAACGTTGAGCAGGCCGGTCCTGCTTTGGGCTGGACTTCCGCCGTTGCTGCCTACGGCGCATTCCTGATACCGAAAGTCATCGGTGAACAAATGAAAGCAACAACACCGGAAATTGCCATGTACGGGTTTGCGATTTTTTATGCAGTGTGTGCCGTTTTGAATTGGTGGTACTATCTGGGCCCCAAGGCAGAGTACAAAAATCCCTAATTATCGAACGAAACTGCATACGACATGACAAATAGAAACGTCACAATTATTCTACTCATGGCCCTGGTGATTGGCACCATCATCTATGCTCGCAGTGTGAACATCAATCTCCCCGGAAACAATCAGGGGTATGCACCGGAGCAGCCCATCGCATTTTCGCACCGCCTGCACAGCGGCGATCTGAAGTTGGATTGCCTTTATTGCCACACCGGCGCGGAGAAAAGCAGACATGCCGGAACGCCGCCAGCCAGCATTTGTATGAACTGCCACCAGTTTGTCACCGCGGGCTGGGATCAAGTCAAAATTGAAGAAAAGCAGGCGCTGGAAGAAAAACGCGATCTGCAAATCCCGGTCTCGAGTGAGTTGCGCAAGCTCTACGCTGCAATTGGCTTTAACACAGATACAATGCGATATGATGAAAGCAGGCAGGAACAGCCCATCGCATGGGTGCGCATACACAATCTGCCCGCCTTCACTTATTTCGACCACCGGCGTCATGTCAATGCCGAGGTTGCCTGTCAGCAATGTCATGGTCCGGTTGAGACGATGGAAAAAATCTCACAAGAAAGTGATCTGTCTATGGGTTGGTGCGTCAATTGCCATCGCGATGTCAATACGGGTACCTTGCCAGATCTTATCGGCAGGCACGCTTCAACGAATTGTGCGGCTTGCCATTATTGAGCGAGTACTTAGCCTGGACTTTTCAAGTTAGAATCCTTCACACTGTGACATACCCGGGAGAATAGATCGGAATACGACATGCCTGCAAACAAAAAGAAAACCTACTGGAAAAGTATTGAGGAAAAAGAGGTCACTCCGGAATTTTCTCAAACCTTAGACGGCGAATTTCCCGCAAAACCTGAAGAACTTGGTCAACTTCTTGATTCTGGAAATAATCAGAACACCGGGGTTTCGCGACGTTCTTTCCTGAGAGCAGCAGGGTTTTCCATCGCTGGAACCATGTTCGCCTCTTGTGTCCGCGCCCCCATCGAAAAGTCCATTCCTATCTTGATAAAACCGGAAGAAATTACACCTGGCCGTGCTTATTGGTACGCGACTGCTTGCGCGGGTTGCAACGCAGGTTGCGGGATCCTCACCAAGAACCGCGACGGACGCCCAATCAAAGTCGAAGGGAACCCCGGCCACCCCCTGTCAAAAGGCGGTGTTTGTGCTGTGGGACAAGCTATGGTTTTGGGTTTGTACGATTCGCAACGGTTGCAGCAACCGATTGCGAACGGACAACCTGCTGACTGGGATGAGATTGACCTCGCGGTCAACATGAAACTGGCAGGGATTAAGAACAAGGTTTATGTCCTGACAGGAACGATTACGAGTCCAAGCACCCGTGCAGCTATCCAGCGTTTCCTGAGGAAATTTAGAGATTCCGCACATATAGAGTATGATCCGGTTTCATATTCAGCCATCCTGGATGCGCATGAGCAGAATTTTCAGAAAAGAGTTTTGCCGCATTATCATTTTGATCGCGCTGAAGTCATTGTCAGTTTCGACGCTGATTTTCTTGGGACCTGGTTGTCTCCGGTTGAGTTCACCAAGGCTTACACTGCCGGCCGCAGTCTCGATGGTGAGAGCGCTAAGATGTCGAAACACATTCAACTTGAAGGCCGCATGTCGATCACGGGCGCAAATGCCGACCAGCGAATAAAGGTCACGGCAGCAGAGGGACGGGCAACTCTGATCGCGATCGCCAAGAAGCTGGCCCGGAAGAGTGGCTCAAGTTTCCCTGATTGGCAAACTGGAACCTCCCCGGAAAGTATCGACGATCGGACGATTGATGAATTGGCAACACAGCTTTGGCAGGCACGGGGAAAGAGTCTGGTGGTTTGTGGTTTGAACGAGACCGGCACCCAGGGCGTGGTGAACTTCATAAACGAGAAACTCGGCAACTACGGCAAGACACTGGATATTGAGCGTCCTTCCCGCCAATGGAGTGGCGATGATCGCAAGGTGCAGGCTCTGCTAAGCAAAATGAATGCAGGGGACGTAAATGCACTTTTCGTGTCGAATGTGAATCCCGCTTACAGTTTGCCTGCTGCTGCTCAATTCAGGACTGATTTTGAAAAGGTGCCTTTGACTGTTGCCTTTGCTGAACACATCGATGAGACCTCAAGTTTGGCTCAGTTCGTTCTGCCTGTTCCGCATTTTCTGGAATCCTGGAATGAGGCGGAAGTCGTTTCCGGTGTGATCGGCGTTTCACAGCCAACCGTTCCTGTGTTTGGACAGACCCGTTCGCTTCGACGAACATTAACGACATGGCTTGGCAACAAAGAAGACGAGCTGGGGAGCCTGCAATCATTTTGGCGGGAGAGTATTTTCCCACGGCAAAAGACAGCAGCATCTTTTCAACAGTTCTGGGATCAATCAGTACACGATGGTTACGCGCAAGTCAAGCCCATACCTGTTCTCCCGCAGTCCTTCAGGATGGGACAGACTGAACCTGCTCAACCGTCAGCAGGCCTTGATTCGGCTTCCTATGAGTTAGTCCTTTACCAAAAAGCTGCTATGCTGGATGGGCGTCACGCCCACAATGCCTGGCTGCAGGAATTGTCAGATCCGGTGACTAAGGTGGTTTGGGACAACTATGTTTGCCTTTCTCCGGAAACAGCGCTCAGCCTCGGCATTAAGGAAGGCGGCATTGTGAACGTCGCTGCAGGCGACGTAACACTGGAACTACCGGCACAGATTCAACCCGGGCAGCATGACAGAGTAGTCGCTATTGCCGTGGGTTATGGCAGAATGGGCACGGAGCGGTTTACCAACGTTGGCCCGGATTGGCTGGAGGGCAAACCTACTTTGACAGCAGGGCAGAGGGTCGGCCAGAACGGCTATGTCCTGGCTTTAGGCACTCCGGACGGTTTTTTCTACCATAGTAAAGTCAAAATAGCCGCTACCGGCAAACACTCAAATCTCGCCCTGACGCAGACGCATCACACCATTACGGTGCCAGAGGAGCTAGGCGGACAGCGCCGGGATATTGTGCGTGAAACGACCCTCGCAGCCTACGCAGAAGATCCTGCCTCGGGCAACCATGCCGGGCACGAAACACTGCAACTGTGGGCGCAAGACCACAAGTATGAAGGGCACCACTGGGCCATGTCCATCGATTTGAGCAAGTGTACTGGCTGCTCGGCTTGCGTGATTAGTTGCCAGGCAGAAAATAATGTACCGGTCGTGGGCAAGGATGAGGTGTTTCGCCGCCGCGAAATGGCCTGGCTCCGGCTCGATCGCTACTACTCCGGCGACAGCGACAATGTGGAAGTTCTGCATCAGCCGGTGATGTGTCAGCATTGCGACCATGCGCCGTGCGAAGGGGTCTGCCCGGTGCTGGCAACCGTCCACAGCGATGAAGGCTTGAATCAGCAGATTTACAACCGCTGCGTTGGTACGCGCTACTGCGCGAACAATTGTCCGTATAAAGTCCGGCGTTTCAATTGGTTCGATTACTGGCGCAAGGGCGATCGGGAGAACCTGGCACTAAATCCGGATATCACCACGCGTACCCGCGGCGTGATGGAGAAATGTTCACTTTGCGTGCAACGCATCCAGGAAGCCAAAGCGGAGGCAAAAAGACTGGGCAATCCGTTGGCCGATGGCGACATCAAGCTCGCCTGTGAGCAATCTTGCCCTGCGGACGCTATTGTATTTGGCGACATGAATGATCCCAATAGTCGAGTTTCGAAATTAATCCACGACCCGCGCCACTACCGCTTGTTGGAAGAAATGAACTTTCGCCCGACTGTTGGATATTTGACCAAAGTGCGAAATCTAGATGAAGATGCTAAAGACCACGTGTAAGAGAATAGTATTTTCCATGCTTTCTCCTGGCGTCTTACGTTTGCCGTTTTACGTTTTTGAGGGAATCTAATCTAACATGTCAACGCACTATTCAAAACTCAGAAAGCCTATTATCGAAGGTGACAAAAGCCTTGGCCAGATAACCGATGATGTTGCCCGAACAATAGAACGGGGGCCGACCAGACTGTGGTGGTTTGCGTTTATGCTCTCGTTCTCTGTCATGGTGGTTGGCATTGTCGCGGTTTCATATCAGATAAAAGTCGGCATCGGCACTTGGGGCCTGAATAAGACCGTCGGCTGGGCTTTTGACATTACGAACTTCGTTTTTTGGGTCGGAATCGGGCATGCCGGCACACTGATTTCTGCTATCCTGTTTTTGTTCCGGCAGCGTTGGCGTACATCCATCAACCGCTCTGCGGAAGCGATGACCGTATTTGCCGTCATCTGCGCCGGTATATTCCCGATCATTCACATGGGACGGCCATGGCTCTTCTTCTGGATTGCGCCCTACCCGAATTTTCGTGGGCCACTGTGGGTGAATTTCAGGTCGCCGCTGTTGTGGGACTTTTTTGCAATCAGTACCTATTTCACGATCTCGCTCGTGTTCTGGTACATTGGCCTTGTTCCAGATTTGGCCACAATGCGTGACCGGGCAAAATCAAAAATCAAGAAGGCCATCTATCGCGTCACAAGTTTGGGTTGGAATGGCTCAGCCCGTACCTGGAATCGCTACGAGACCGTTTACGTGTTGTTGGCGGCCTTTGCCACGCCACTGGTGTTGTCGGTGCATTCCATCGTAAGCATGGATTTTGCGACCTCGGTGATCCCGGGCTGGCACACGACGATTTTCCCGCCCTATTTTGTCGCAGGTGCAATTTTCTCCGGCTTTGCCATGGTGCTCACGCTGATGATTATCGCGCGCAAAGTCTTGAATTACCAGGAGTATATTACCCTGGACCACATCGAAAAAATGTGTAAGGTGATCCTGGCAACCGGGGGTATCGTTGGACTGGCTTATGCGACTGAGATGTTCATGGCATGGTATTCGGTGAACGAATTCGAGCGCTTTGCATTCATCAATCGCGCCCTGGGACCGTTCGCGTGGGCATACTGGATCATGGTCAGCTGCAACGTCATCATTCCACAACTTTTGTGGGTCAAAAAATTACGCCGCAGCATCGCATTTGTGTTCTTGATGTCTATCGTCATAAATATCGGAATGTGGTTCGAACGCTTTGTGATTATCGTGACTTCTATTCACCGCGATTTTTTGCCGTCGAGTTGGGCGATGTACAAACCGTCACTAATAGAGATCGCTACTTTGCTTGGCAGTTTTGGTCTTTTCTTTTCGGCGTTTTTGCTTTTTGCGCGCTTCGTTCCTTTCATCGCTATTGGCGAGGTAAAGGGCGTCTTAGGTTATGGGCGGAACAAGAAAGCCAACTCCAAAGCGGTTCAGAACTCGGAACGCGAACTTGAGGCTGTAGAGGTTTAATTATGGACACACAACTTTTCCTGGGTATTTTTACGAATGAAGATGATGTCGTAAATGCAACCAGGGCGACCAACTCTGCCGGTTACACAATTCACGATGTCTACACTCCTTACGCGGTTCATGGTCTGGAAAAAGCCATGGGCCTGAAACCGAGCCGTTTAACCTGGGCCTGCCTGGCGTTTGCGGCGGCCGGTTTGCTGCTCGGTGTGTTCGCGCAATTCTGGATCGGCTCTATTGACTGGCCGCTCAATGTGGGGGGGAAACCCTTTAACTCGCTGCCTGCCTATTTGCCGGTGATTTTTGAGTTGACCGTGCTAATCGGCGGGCTTGGGGTTGTTTTCACGATGCTGGTGCGTGCAAAGCTCTATCCGGGGAAAGCGGTGTGGCTGCCGGATGCAGGCGTTACAAATGATCGCTTTGTCATCGCGTTGGTACAGAAAGATGCTTCGTTCGATTCAGGGGCGGTGCGACATCTCTGGGAAGAATTTAACCTCATCGAAGCAAAGAGCCTTGCGGAGGTACCCTGTTGAAGAAATATATTGTCCTCACCATAGCCCTGGTCGGCGGACTTTTTCTGCTCGATAAGATATTGGGGCAAGATCCTGAACGCCGGAACCTTGATTTTGCACCAGACATGGCACAGTCGGTAGCCTATGAGGCGGAATCCCCAAACCCTCATTTTGCCAACGGGCAAACGCAGCAAAACCCGGTCGCAGGCACAATTGCCCGCGGCTTCAGGCCGCTGAACTTCGGCAGTACAATCGAAGAGTCGCTGCGTGCTGGTGAGGAACTCGTAAACCCAGTTGAACAGACCGCGGCCCTCCTTGAGCGCAGCAAGAAGATTTACAAAATTTACTGCCAGCCTTGTCACGGTGCCGGCGGGCAGGGTGACGGCCCGGTGACCAGGCGCGGCTATCCGCCGCCGCCATCTTTGTTGCTTGATGGTGCGCGCAATATGAAAGACGGCCAGATTTTTCATATTATCACATATGGCTTCAAAAACATGCCTCCGTACAACGCTCAGATTGAGCGCGAGGATCGCTGGCTTTCGGTGGCCTACATTCGAAAACTGCAAGAGACCCAACCATGATCGCCTCAATAGCAAAATTCCGGCTCTCAGCAAACATGAACCGATTGCTGCTCGTGTTAAGCGTATTAGGCCTGTTGACGCTGATTGCCGGCCTCTTCACAACTCCAGAACGGATTTGGCCCAATTTTCTGATTTCCTTCTATTATCTGACTGGACTCGGGCTGGGAGCTGGAATGTTCATTGCACTGCAATACATCACAAATGCAGGTTGGAGTACTGCCCTTCGCAGGATCCCTGAGGCCATTACCGCAACTCTACCTTTTGCTGCTCTCGGCTCATTGGCGCTGATTTTCGGAATTCATACACTCTATGAGTGGAGTCACCACGCGGTCATCGCTGAAGACAATATTTTGCAGGACAAGAGCGCCTGGCTCAACGAGCCCTTTTTTATCGCCCGGACGGTTGGATATTTTGTCCTCTGGATTGTGATGAGTAAAATCCTCGTCCGTAATTCCGTTAAACAAGACGAGAACGGAGATGTCATTTACACCAAACGCAATGTCCGCAATTCTGTCTTTTTTATTATTCTGGGCGTCTATACTTTTTGCCTGGCAAGTGTTGATTGGCTCATGTCTTTGCAGCCGCACTGGTACAGTACGGTCTTTGGCTGGTTAAATTTGTCCGGAATGTTCTTGAATGCGCTCGCTGCCATGGTCGTGATTGTTGTGATTTTGCGACACGTTGGCTATAAACATATTTTTACGACCGAGCATCTGCACGACCTTGGACGGTTGCTGATGGCGTTCAGCTTTTTTTGGGTTTATATGTGGGTGTCACAGCACATGCTCATCTGGTACTCAAATATCCCCGAGGAAACTTCCTACTATATTTTCCGGCACTTTGGCGGCTGGGGCTCGCTTTCATTTCTCAATGTTATTTTGAACTGGCTGATACCTTTCCTGATGTTGCTGCCGCGGGCGACCAAGCGTAGCGACAAAGTTATGCTGCAAGCTGCAATCATCCTGCTCATCGGCCACTGGCTGGATTTGTACATCATGGTCATGCCATCTATTTTTGGCGCCGTCCCTGTGTTTGGCATTTGGGAAATAGGAACGTTTGTCGGTATGTTGGCAGGGTTTTTCTGGGTGGTGTTCAGAACCCTCGGGAAACAAAACCTGGTGCCGGTAAAAGATCCGTATCTAGTTGAGAGTTTGCCGGAATTACAGCATATGTAGAACGGCACAATTGTGGTCTGCGGCCAGCATCTGCATTTTGCGGTTCGTCTGGCCTTTCATACGCCCCGCCAACAGTGAACCAAGCGTCATTCTTCAATCCCCAAAGCCACAAGAATTTGCGGTGCGGAGTCTTTGGCTGATTGCTCCGCCGGTGGAAATGCGGACGGCAATGTGAGGGAGTCCCCACGGTTGGTCCTGAATCCAGCTCACCTGGGTTAGCACCTTACTATTTGTGTAGGCCAGGTTGGTGTTCAATCCTACTAGATGTACAGTTCCCATATCGCTATTCCGGGTTAGCTCCCCCGGCATAGTCATTTTCCCTTGTGGTTCAATGAGAGAATTGTAATCTTTAGGATGGCCCGCGAAAACTCATGGCGGGAGGGCTTTAGATTTGGGCCGTGCCAGATAACCCCGGCGGTAAAGTCTTATACGGCCATTTCGGCGGTGTTCTATCGCTTTTTCATGGCTGCACTTTGGGTTTAGCAGGAATAAATTCCATGTTATAACACAGAATCTATTCCATTTAATTTTATGTTAGGTCAATATATATCCAAACAAAACTGGGCAAGTAATGACGAAAAGACATCGAATACAATTTCCGAAAGATGAATTAACCAGCATCAATCAAGACGAAGCCTATTTCTACCTTCAAGAATCAGGTGGCAAGAGAAAAATAAGGTTCCACGACTACGATGAAATTTATCAAGTACCAGGTCTATATGAACAAGTATTTTATGATCGCCTTAAATGCACGTCTCCAAGTAAAGTAGCATCAATTCTCGAATCAGCGGTAAAACAGTATCAAAATAACTTTACTGAGCTTCGTATATTAGATTTAGGTGCGGGCAATGGCATGATGGGAGAAGAGCTAAAAAGGCGTGGGGTTTCTCGCTTAATAGGCGTAGACATAATTCCCGAAGCTTATGATGCGGCAATTCGAGATAGACCGGGAATCTATGACGCATACTATGTTGAGGATTTCACCAGGCTAGGTAAGGATAAAAAGGAAGAAATAGTATCGTGGCAATGTGATTGCATGGTAACGGTTGCCGCACTTGGTTTCGGCGACATTCCGACGAAGGCGTTTTTAGAGGCATTTAATATAATCAAGAGCGAAGCGTGGGTGGCCTTTAATATTAAGGATACCTTCTTTGATATAAGCGATGAATCAGGATTTTCAAAAATGATTAGGGAATTAGTTTTCTCTAAATATCTTGATATTTACTACATCGAACGCTATCGACATAGATTATCAATTGAGGGCGAGCCACTGTACTATTTCGCGATAACAGGATGGAAAGCATCAGATGTACCTGATGATTTTTTGGAGGCAAAGGGCATCATGGCCTAACGATGCAAATCGAGACCGATGCCTAAAAAGCGACGCGGCTCATTTGCGGCGTTATACATTATGAAACATAGTTTTAGCGTGTATGTATAGTTGGCCGAAATGACAATGAAGATAAGAAAAACCATAATTTACGACGTAGCGCCCCTTGCGGCGAGAATATGATTGATAACATGAAAGGATAAAACAATGGGAGACAAAGGTGGCAAGAAGGATAAGAACAAGAGTCAGAAACAGAAGAAAAGTAAACAGGAACAAAAAGCAAAAAAGAAGTTAGATAAGCAATCGAAAAGAACCCCGTAAATGGACGCAGGATTCAAGTACGTGAAGACCACAGTTCCAAACGAAAGTTCCGTTTCCCGATAATGGAACTATGGATATAGATGCCAACCATGCCCATTCAAGCGTCATCACCAGGCGCGCTTGATGGCTGGCGTTTTACTGGGTGAAATCTAAGGTAGTTCTTAAAAAGGGGCTAATGATTCAGGGCAAAGGCATAACATCGGCTTCAGCGGATACTGCCGATCGTGCGAATTTATAGCTTCTGGAGCACCGCGTCAGCTTTCTTGCGGACTTAGAGTTCAGTGGTCCGCAAACGCACCACTGAGCCACGTGTTAGGACGCCAAAGAGAGACCACCATGGATAAACCGAGTGGAGCCCAAATCCTTCTGCTGATCCGAGAGGGACACGCTACGGACTGGGCCTCACTGTGTCAACAATTGGGAAGGGACCCACACGAGCAGAATTCCTATACTTTCTGGATCGCAGAAGCGCTTGGGGAACTCGTCGCTGCAGATCTCGTGCATGTCCAAGGCCCGCTCGATCCACCAAGTTTTAGGTTTCCAAGCGGCAAGATTCGCTTGACGCGAAATGCTGCACTGACACAACATGCGCTCGGGGTCAGTCTACCTGAAACGGCTAAGATGAAACGTGGGCGAGCGATAGTTGTCGAGCCGTTCTTTGGAGTCGTCGACATTAAGGAGGATGACCGAACAGACTTGTTTATGCTGATGCCGTTCTCCGATGATCTTTTACCAGTTTACGAGGGTCACATCAGAAAGGTCGTGTCAAAGATGTCCCTCATAATCAGCCGCGCTGACGATTTCTTTACTTCGCACGAGATAATGAAAGACATCTGGCGTTCCTTAGTGGGAACCACCGCAGTTATAGCTGACTGTACGCACCGCAACCCAAATGTGTTTTATGAAATTGGCATCGCTCACACACTCGGAAAGCCGCTAATACTGATCACGCAAAATAAAGATGACGTACCATTTGATCTCAGAGCGATCCGGTATATCGAATACAAGTACACACGACCTGGAATGATGAAATTTGAAAGCACCCTTCGTTCAACTATCAACGAGATTCTGTCCTAACAAGGCGATGAACCGGAACACGCTAGGCATTCGGTTTTTCAGAGTCTTCGCTTCGGTAACGGTTGAAGGTTGTCCAGGCTTAATTCTGTCGGGCCGTGTGCCCGGCTATCTTGATCGTTAGGCATTCGATCGGACATCATGGCTGGATCATTCCAGTTCGTGTGAATATAGCCAGCGTTCGAGTTCTTGCCCTCTGGCATGCATTCCTATCGGACCAAAAGTAATTTCTTGCTCATGCTAAGGGACTCCGTCTTTAGCATATAGACGTAAAGACCGCTAGCGGCCACCTGCTCGTGGTCGTCCTTGCCGTTCCATTGCACGGTGTGGCGTCCGGCAGGTTGTCTTTGGTCCACCAGTGTTTTGACCATGCGGCCGAGCACATCATAGATGAGTATCTGAACGTCTGCGTCCCGGGTCAACTCATACCGGATCGTGGTCTCCGGATTAAACGGATTTGGAAAGTTCTGTTCCAGGACAAACGTCTTTGCAACAACTTTGTCTGGTGAGGGCACGGAGACCACCCTGTCCGTGCTTTGCAGTCCCATCATCGAGGCATCATTGCTCGCCCGCAAAGTCACGGTATAGACGCCATAATCCTGATAGGTGTGCGTCGGCTGGAACTCATTGCTGACGCCGCCATCACCAAAAGTCCAGTAAAACAGGGAAGCGTCAACACTCTTGTTGATGAAGCTCACGGTCCTTTCATTGATTTGCATGTCAAAGTCGGTTTCCGGGCCGCTGCCATGAGCGGGAAGGTTGACCACATCTGCCCCGGGATAGAGTTGATAGAGGTCGATGCCCGGATATAGGAAGGGATTGGCCCGCAGTGTGCTTCGTTCATCCGTCAGAAATCCCCAGGGGGCTTCGGTTGTCGGAGCGTAATCCGGGTAGTTCCAGTGCGTCTGCATGATGCTATGGCTCGCAAACGGCGCCAACTCCGGAGTATCTGCCGGATGGCCTAACCCGAACGTGTGGCCTAATTCATGGGCAAAAGCGCCCTCCGGCGTGCAGGGCCAGGCATCCACACCGACGCCTTCGGGACAGTCGCCGCCGGAGTACAGAGGATCATTGAATTGTGGGAAACTTTCCACACCCAACAACGCAACACCGCTCTCTCCGTCACCGCCTTGTGCACCACCCGCCCACCAGCCCGCGCCGTGGGCCCAGATAGCCAGTGTGGTTTTCGGTGTCCAGACCGGCAAGCCTTGTTCAGTCATCTCCGAGAGCAAGGGTCCCCACCAGTCATTGTCGCGGTAGTGCTGCCAGGTCTCTTGAGAGTAGTAGGTGCGCACCACCTCCGGAAATGCCGGTTTCCAGGTAAGGCCGCCGGAGGCTACCTGATACCAGGCCTGGATGTTTTTGGTCGATTCGACCAATTGAGCATGCAGGGAGGCATCGTAAGAAATATTGTCGGGTACAGCATAATAGACTGCAATCTGATAGCTTCCGGCTTCGGATTTGCTGTCGCCGATCGCATATAGTTTGCCGTCCTTGGACCCGACGTACAGCGTGCTATCGGCGCCCAGTGCGGGGGTTGCGAAGATTTCATGGCCGGTTTTCAAGGACCATTTGAGGGTGCCGTCCGGGTTGAGGGCGTAAAGATGATGATCGAAAGAGCCAAAGTAGATAACCCCGTCTGCATCGATGACGGCGGAAGATCCCCAGACCAGGCCGCCGGTCTGGAATTGCCATTTCAGCGAGCCGTCCGGGTTAACAGCGTAGAAGTTATGGTCGAAAGAACCGAAATAGATTGTGCCATCCGTCGCAATTGCCGGAGAGGTCGCCACGACACCGCCGGTCTCAAACGTCCATCCCGGTGTGCCATCACTTGCGACCGCGTGTAGTCTAAAGTCGTCTGAACCCACATAGATGGTGCCATCCACTGCCACTGCCGGTGAGGAAGAGATGGGCCCGCCTGTTTCGTACGCCCATTGCAAAACACCTGCAGCACTGATGGCGTAGAGCTTGCTGTCCTGTGACCCGATGTAAATGGTTCCGTTCGTTGCTATGGCCGGGGTCGAGAGGATGTCAGCGCCCGTGGGGTACACCCACTTCGGCGTGCCGTCGGGACGGATGGCGTACAGACTGTCATCCATCGAGCCGGTGAAAATAGTGCCGTCGCTACCGATCGTCGGTGAAGCAGGAATGGCATCGCCCGTCTTGAAGGTCCACTTCAGGGTGCCGTCAGCATGGAGCGCGTGGAGGGAACTGTCAATCGAACCGAAATAGAGGGTGCCGCCGGTATCGATGGCAGGTGATGAATCGACAAACGATCCGGTGGGAAACCGCCACTTCAACGTACCATCCGGATGGATGGCATAGAGATTGTAGTCCGAAGAGCCAAAAAAAATGCTGCCATCCGCACCGATGGCCGCCGAGGACTGAATCCAATTGTTGGCCTGGAAGGACCATTTGACCACGGGTGCTGCCGGGCCGGCGTTCGGGCTCCGCCCGGTCTGCTGCAGGTCGTATTGAAACTTAGGCCAGGCAGTGTTGGCCAATTGCCCATAAGACACACTTGCAGACAACAAAATGGCGAGAACAGCAAAACGGCTGGTCATGGTGTTCCTCCCTTATTCATAGTTGAGAGTCAAGTCTGTCCAGATTGAAAACCCAGTCGCTGTAGCTTGGCGCGCTGAGATTCTCTGATGAAACCAAATTACGTCCACCTGAGTTCGGCACAACGCAGATAGACGCTACCCAAATTTGTGTGGTGGAATCAGCTTGATTGCCAGCCATGCGTGAAAAAAAGCTGCCTTGTACTCTCATCTGGTCTTTTAATACTATCCTCCATTATTCATGAATTACCTTGCTGTCATCCTGGAAGGACCTTTTGGCTCAAATCCGTGCCCGTCGAACGCGACTGGGCCCGTTCAAAAATGATTCCTCATGAATGACAGTGGTTGTTGGTGTTGTGCTCAAAGGGCAGATTCGCGAATTATCCGGATTCATGAGTGTCCGGTTAAGATTCTATGAACGTGACGAACATCCAATTTAAGTAAATCACATCAAGTCCGAATGTCATCCCTGCATTTTCAGCAGGGCTCCATCTACCACTTTTCTGGATGCCCGATCAAGAGACTTCGGGCATGACATTGAACGCGCGTTGCCATTTTCAAGTCTCGGACTTTGGCGCAAATACCGTTGCGCTTGTTTAGCTGGACTTACTTGCCTTGAGAGTTTGGTTAAATCGGACACTCATGATCCGGATTATCTTATCAAGATGAGTCTTCTGGTTTGAACAAATTCACCAGCATGAAGCTGATAAAAATATATGCCGCTCTCGAAGCCACTTGCATCCCAATCAACTTTGTATCGCCCTGCCACGTATTTCTGATTTACTAATATCGCAACCTCTTTGCCAAGTAGGTTGAACATCTTCAAGGTGACATGGTGAGAACGCGGAATCGTGAATTCGATGGTCGTGGAAGGATTGAAGGGGTTGGGATAGTTCTGGTGCAGCGCGAATTCGGAAATCAACCCAGCCTCAGAGGGCACAGATGTGGGGTACATTATTTTCACGGCCACCGTAGCAACCCAATGCGCCCACGGGATAGCGATATTTCGCGCGGTCGACTGCCAATTGTCGTGCACAATAATCCACGTGGAAGGCTGGAATTTTGTGCCCGGGCCATCCGGATCGAAATTTTCCCAGTAGCCAACGCCGGTGACGACGTGCCCGATATTGAGGCTGTCCTCCTGTGCATTCCAGTCTTCAATCGGGTCACTGCTCGATGAGGTGAAATTCCCCCAGGTGTAAATAATGATTTCCTCGCCGGAGGCATCTTTGACGGGCGGCAGCGTCGTTTTTATCGGATTCCAATAGAGAAAGGCCAAAAGAGCCGGGCGCGCGTTGTCGATCTCCGATTTGTAAAAAGCCAGGCTTTGCGTGTAATCCGTCACATAGCCCCATTGGTAGCCTTGCTTGGTTGCCGGCGGCGCGACATGGCCAAAGGTTGCGGTCGCATTCCACTGTACAAATTCATCCAACCCGGGCTCGATATCGGCGTTGAAGGTCCCGGCGTGCGGAATGGGGTTTGTGCGGTTAGTGCTGCCCGTGTTGTTGGTATTCATGAACCAGCCAATTTCATCGCTGGCCTGCCCTCCGGTCCAGCCGTTCATCACACCTTTTGCGCCCGGGTGACCCATGACTGTGTCCCAGTATTCGACAATATTGCCCGCGGCCACTGGTGCGCACCAGTTCGAGGAGCCGGAGGGCGGCGGCTGGTTTTCATCCGGCACTTTCGGAATGAAGCGACAGATGGCCTGCGGTGGCGGCGTGGGATCGAAGGTGATGGTCACATTCCAATTCGCCCACGGCAGGGCGACATGCCGGGGCGTAATGCTCCAGTTGTCGTGCACAATGACGTAATCGCCGGGTTTGAGCAGCGGGCAACCGGGGCGCCAGTTTTCGATATACCCCATACCGGTCACCGCATGGCCGATGCCCTGTAATCCTTCTTCAAAATTCCATTCCTCGAATGGAGCGTCTTCATTCTGTTCCGTCGAAGTTGCTCGCGGCGGCCCCCATTGGAAGATGTGAATCGTGTCTTCTGTCGCCGGATCGATGACGATGGCGCCGGTCGGCACGGGATTCCAGTGGAAAAAGTCGATCTTCACCGGCCGTCCGGCATCGATCTCGGACTTGACCAGCGGAAAGGCCTGTGTCGAATCCATCGCAATCGTCCAATCATGGCCTTTTTTCGCTGGCGGCAGGCTGGGCGGTGGCGTGGCAAATGAGTGACTGCTGTCCCAACGGATGAATTCAAAAACCCCGATCAGTTCATCGGCGACGTAGGTGCCGGTGCTGGCCGGCTGTGTCCGGCCGTTAACCCGGTCAGGCGATCCCGTATCGTTTGTGTCCATAAAATAGCCGACATATTCCGCCGCTTCGTCGAGTGGGAGTCCGGCCGTCACGCCTCGTGCATTGTTATGCCCCGAGATTGCGTCCCAGTAAGCCAGAACATTCACCGCAGCCATGGGAGCGCAGTAGTTGACGGGATTGGTCGATGGCAGCGTGGTGGCCGGCGGCTGGTTGGCATCAGGAACGTTTGGGAGCAGGGTCATGATGGCCGGCAACGTGACCGGGCATATGCCCGACACTAGGATTGCTTCGCCGGCGTCCGTGCGCCCCGGATGATCGGCCCCGCTGGCGCCGATCAAATAGTCCCCGAGCCCGTTGCCATCGAAGTCGGCGCTGGCCACGGAAACCCCGAGGGCATCCGTGGCATCATCTCCAATGATAGTAACGTTGGCAGCCGTCGTACTCAGATCGATCACCTGGTTGGCAGGAAAGGTTGCAGTCCCGAAAATCGTGTACAGCTTGCCCGCACCGAGCCTCCCGCCTTCATCTGCTTTCATGGCCCCGATGATCAGATCCGCGGCGCCGTCAAGGTTGACATCCCCGGCAGCGAGGGCAGACCCCAGGCGGTCGCCCCTGGCCTGGCCGAGAATCTTGATATCCGCGCCAGTGGTCAAATCGATTACATGATTGGCAGGGAAAGTATTCGAGCCAAAAATGACGTACGCCCGGCCGGTCTCGAGTTGTTGCAAGTTGGGCGAGGCAAAGCTGGCGCCGATAAGAATGTCATCCTTGCCATCGTTGTTGATATCGCCGCTGCCAAGCTGGTTGCCGGTCATGTAATTCGTAGCCTCGCCGCGCAGCGTGAGGTCGGCGTTTGTCACATTCAGATCTAGCACGATGCCGGATGTCCATCCAGGACCTCCGTAAAAAAGGTACACCTCCCCGGCTTTGTTGCGGTTGCCCACGTCTGCGCCCCAGGCAGAAAACAACAGGTCGTCTGTCCCGTCACCGTTCACGTCGCCGCCGGCAACCGCCTGTCCCAGTTCGTCAGTTGTGGCTTTGCCCAGAAAAACAAGATCGGCACTAGAAACCGCCAGATTGATAGTGTGATTTGCAGGAAACGTGTTGCTGCCGAAGAGGACAGAGACCTTTCCGGCACGATTTATCCCACCGGGGTCGGCCCAGGCTGCGGCCATGACGATGTCGTCCTTCCCGTCGCTGTTGATATCACCGGTCGCCAGACCGCGGCCTTCGAGAGAGGCGCCCAGGTAATCTTGTGCATTTTCTCCGAGAATCGTGAGATCGGCGGGTGTGGTCCCCAGGTCGATAACCAGGTTCGGTGCAAAGTTACGAGCACCGTAGACGAGGTAAACCACGCCCGCATCCGTGCGACCGGGTGGATCGCCGAACCGGGCCGCCATAATCAGATCGGTGAGGGTGTCGCCATTCACATCGCCAGCGGCCACGGCAAACCCGAACCGGTCGTCGATCTTGCTGCCGATGATGGTCAAGTCGGCGGCGGCGATACTCAGGTCGATATCTGTTGCCGCTGTACGGCGCGCCGTCCCGAAAACTACATACACTGCACCCTTACGATTCTTGCCGAATTCCCCCGGCGCGCCAAGGATCATGTCCGGCAGACCGTCGCCATTGACATCGCCGGTCGCTACCGATGTGCCGAGTTCGTCATCGCTGGTGCGGCCGAGAACGCGTAGATCTCCATGTGTCTGATCGAGGTTGATGGCGGTTTGCGCCGGACTCCTGCCGGCGAGCATGAGGAATGCGCTGGCCAGGGCCAGGAATATGGAGGTTTTTTCAGACATGAGCGACCCTCCTTTCTGGGTTGGAGGTTAAATCACACATGATGCCTACGGGTGTGCGCGCAGAATGGATGTAAAATTGTCTATCTGATGAGAAATGGAATGAGCAGCGGTCAAAGCCTAATCGCTTGCTCGGGCAACCAGTTTTTCAACCACGCCTGGGCGTTGACAAAAGATGTCTCCAAGGCGTGCGAAATCGTTCCATGGTTTTTCGAATCGTCATCTTACGAGCATGAATCATCATATCTTCAATTCAAATGAACTATGGTCGATCATGCAAAGCGACTGGTGAAGCCACCAGGTATCACAGCCGCAAACGGATGTTATCAGTAGGGAGCGAACAGTAGGAATAAGTTGAGGAAAAACCGAAGACCTATAGGCGAAAGAGACTCGAAGGGGACTGCCTCAGAGTGAAAGTATCTAATTCACGGCTTACCCTTGAGCTAAGATAATGCCAAACTGGTGTGAGGCTACAACTAAAAAATAGGTGGCAATTTTTCTCAATCCTGGGAAGAATGTTCAGTGGATTCGCATTGTTGAAAAAACACTAAGCTCATCAGGGGATTACCGTCTACACTGCTTAAAATAACTAATCCTTCCGCAGGCAAATGAGTCTTCGACTTTCCTACCACCGTCTCAATCAATGAAATACCGCCTTTGAGGCCGGCCCTGTTCACACCATCCTGGCAATTGTACCGGTAGTAGCGCACCGCTTAAAGGCCCTCAGGTACCCCTTACTAAATAAACACGTGTCCTCGCCCGTTCAGCCGCGCTACGCAGTGCCAGGCTTTGTATAGTAGTAAGGAATCTGCGCGGTGGTCCGGGTACACATAATCCATATAGGGAGAACAACCATGCCAAAACCCACTTATAGGGCCTGGATAGGGATTTTTGTTTTATGTTTTACCCATGCTGCTCAAGCATTTTCGGTGGATGATGCCAAGCAGCCCGTTGGTAAAACACTCTACGAGATTTTTTCGCGGGAAGGCATCGAGGCAGCTTTGAATAAGTATCATGAGCTCAAAAGAGAGCAGGTCGATGCTTATGATTTCTCTGAAACGGAGCTTAATTCGTTAGGCTATAAGCTGGTACGCGAGAAAAAGCTAGAGGCTGCCATCGCAATCTTCGAATTGAATACACAGATTTTTCCAAAATCAGCCAATGCACTTGATAGCCTTGGCGAAGCGTATCTGCGTGCGGAAAATCACGAGGTGTCGAGGCAGTATTATGAAAAGGCGTTGGCAATCCTGGAGTCAAGCGACTTGGGAAAGGCCACAAATGCAAATCTAAAGGATAACGTAGAGGCCAAACTCGCCTACCTGCGAGATCCGGCAAGTTACCGGCAATCGACCGAACTAACAGATTTTCTTGCCAATAATGAAGAGTATCCGTACGGCCGTTTGCACCCGAAGGCGCCGCCGGAAACTGAGCACTGGGGTCGTCTTGCCGGGGAATGGGATTGTTCCCTGGAAGCGCGTTCAGCAAGCGGTGAATGGGTGCAGCGTAGCCAGGCGAAGTGGGTGTGGAAGTACATTCTCGATGGTTTTGCCGTCCAGGATCTATGGTATGTGAAGTGGTTGGACACACCTCCTCAAATTTCTTCCATGAATCGGGACTTCATGGGTACGAACGTTCGCATGTACAAACCGAAGGAAAAGAAATGGGAAGCCGTCTGGTTGGCAAACGCACGAAATACAACAAGTCGCTTTGATGCGATTTCAGACGAAGATGAGGTGGTTATGACTAACTTTTCCGGCAAAACCTGGACTCGAATCACGTTCCACAATTTCACTGAAAATACGTTCGACTGGAAGAGCGAGTCGTCCACCGACGAGGGCAAGACTTGGACGGAGAATACGCGTATCTATGGCAAGCGCGTCCGCTGAGTGCCTTTGAACTTCAGGCCTGGCCAGTTAATCAAAGGGGTATTCCGTCTTGATCGGGGCTTGGACGAACGGAGATAACTACTCTCGCGCGACCCGGGCAACAACTCCGCCAATTATTAGATTGACCTTCCAGCCATTTTTCTTGTACTCCGGAAAATAGGGATCTCGTGCGCCGGCTGGTTGCCCATAGCAGATCAAACACCCTGCCTTGACAACGATTGGTTCACCATCGAAATAGGCTAATCCGACAGTATCTTCACTTCGATATTCTCCAGAATCACTTCAGATACTTTGCTGAGCTGTCCATCCTCAAAACGTTGGTCATAACTTACCGTCAAGGTGTCGCCTTCAGTACCCTTGTAGTTATGATAGTCTGCAAACAGAATTCCGTTGATTCGCCGTTGGTTAAATGCTGCCCGGAAACGGGTACCCTCGCCGTCACGGTGATAGCGATAGGCCAGATAAGCCATGGTGTGGTCGTCCTGGTGAAACCAGTAAGTGAAAACATCGGAATAGTCTTTTCCGCCGCCCTCTTTGCGAAAAGTCACTTCGACCTTATGGTAAGGCTCTTCTTTGACCGTGCCTTTGCCAAGATAGCGCTTTTGCACTGCCGGGTCATTTAGGAAATGAGGGAGTAGAGCAAAGTAGACGACGGAGTTCACTGATTCCGAGAAGCTGGTTTGCTCGTGCTCCAAGGTCCTCACCCGTTCTCCATTGATTTCCCGGTGAAACCCTGCATTGCTCAAAATATCAGAAATGGTGCCGGCCGTATCTTCAAAAGTACGCTTGTATGTGAACAAACCACCGTTGCGCTCGACCGAAAAATGCTGGTCGCGAAAGTCGAACTCAATAATTGAAGATTCATATCGATGCCCTCCATGAGCGACTATGGCAGCGTCAATGATTGACTTAGCATCCGGTTGACTTGAGCAACTAAAAAACACGGCACCGGTGGCAATGGATATGACGCAGCACCTAAAGTGACTCTGATTTAGCATACTTCTCCTTTCTCGCAAACTTGGTAGTTACGAAAACGATACATCGTATTTTCGAAGTCGAAGCGGTCAAAGAAAGAAGGCATTTCTCGAACTCGTACATTCTCTACGTTGCACGTTAGAAACGCCTTCCTGCGAAGGTGTGCGATCTTTCTTAATTCGTGCCTTCGATTTTGGCTAAGGTATTTTGAAGCCGTTCTTTCTGGTTATCCGGGGCCATACTGAGCGTTTTCTTGTAATTTTTGATGGCTGCCTTGCTGTCTCCTTTTTTCGCGTATGCATCAGCAAGGCTGTCATAAACGTTCCACTCTTTCGGATGGCGTTTCACGTTCATCTTGAATATCGCAATGGCCTGATCCGTCTTGTCCTCACCGAGGAGCTGATAGCCGTACCGGTTGAGTTGAGCCCGGTTGGCCATCTCGATCGCCTGGTTCATATAATCTTGCGATTCTTTGGGTTTGGCGGATCTTGCCAGCAGTTGAGATTTTATCTGCAGATTGTTGAAGCTCTTTTCCCGCTTAATCGATTCATCGATCCAGCCCAGCGCCTCATCAGTGATGATATCGTTGCGCAAGCAGTATCTGGCTGCATCATGCCAGCCACGCCAGCTAAAAGCCGGGACGGTCCTCAGCTCATTGCGAATGCTCCCGAGAACAATTTCGTGGACGTCGATCTCAATCTTAAACGGCACCTTGAGCTTTTCCCATCGGAGGTAAGCCACTGTGGAGTTTTCCGTCAGGTCTTCGAAGCCGTAGCTCAACCATTCGGTGTGTTCGGCTTTTTGTGGAGTAAGATTGATGCGGGCAGCATCCTCTTCAGGTTTGTAGAAAAAACTTCCCCAGGAGGTGTGGTTCTTACTGAAGGAGATCGTCCACTCTCCTTCGGTCGGGCTCACATGCACGCCATAAGTGCCTGCAGGGACCTGCTGATCTTTGATAGTCACATCGTGGCTAAAAGTGATGGTGGTGTTGTCATTGGCGCCGGCCCGCCACGGAATTCGGCCGTTGTAAGGAACGAGTTTCCCCCAGACTTCCCGGCCCTTAACTCCCGGCCGATGGTAGTCGATGGTGATATCGGTTATCCCAATCCTCTGACTAACTGAGGCTGCGGGGCTTACCCTGGGCAGGTTTCTTAACTGAGCCTGGCCAGATGTGGGGTGAAAAGACACGATAGCGAAACTGATCAGAAAAAACAGCATGGTTGAACATTTCATGATGCGTCTCATGATTATCCTCCGGGAGTTCTTTTGGGGGGAAATTAGAAGTCTATGTCCTTTGTACTCCAACAATCGAGGTTTGTTACATCTTCCCAAATTATGCGAATCGGCTAAAACCAAATACCTATGAAAGTCGCCGGTGCGCCTTACAACGCCACAACAACTTAGAACTAACTTTCTCAGTTTCGTGTCTGATTTATAGACAATTACTTAGATATCATTCTGGAGCACGCAGTCGTGAATTCTGTGTTTCAACCAAGGAGCGAAGATGTCCGAAGAATCTCCCTGGCCATTTGAAGATTCTTCGCGCTCCAATGGCTTGCGTGACCTCAAAATCCGTCACTGGGCGCTCAAAATGACCTTGAGTCGAAGTGAGAAATGTCAGTAAGAAAGATTTCAAAAAAAATACGGGCTCGACCGTCAAGGGCGGTCCGGCCCTCAGAGTATCGGCCTCAGATCTGGAGCAAGCCCCCGCCAAAGGAACAGCTCCATGTGGCTAGCTGGACCAGCCTCGTAGTCTCAGGTTAGAAATCAGATTCCCGAACAGCTTTCCCCCTTCCTCTGTCTTCATACTTTGATTTTTGGGGCACATATTGTGGCGAACGAAATCCTTTCAGCCATGTGAAGAATTCTTTCACAATGGCTCCCAGGGAGCGTGACGCTCTACGGTCTTGTCTTGTGTTCTGCATATTTGGATTTCTCACTTCTTGTTATGCCAGCCGTCATAAACAGTGTTGAGGCGGCTCATGGCGATAAATCAGTTTTCCAACAGAAATTGCCAGAATCATTGATTGATTCTCGACACCAGCGCCATGTCCACTGCTTTGCACCACTGTTTTGGTTTAAACCAATCTCTTCCTCAAAGCACGGAAATCATGTCTGAGCTGGGCCGCTGGGTTGAACCGGGTGAGTCTCATTTACAGCTAAAAAGTGCAGTATCCGATGTCAGGATGGTGATTTCTATGGTCGTCGCTCTCCATTTTTCCGCTTATCCTGACGAGGGCGGGCCTCATTGACATTAAGACTCTGCCCTTTTAAGTCCGTGCCATTTAGGCCGCCGATCGCCGCCTGAGCTTCATCTTTTGAAGGCATCTCAACGAATCCGAAGCCTCGAGGTTCGCCGCTGAATTTGTCCGTAATAACATTGACGGATTCGAGCTGCCCAAATGCTCCAAATGCTCCTTTTAAATCGTCTTCAGTGACGGACCGGGACAAGTTACCCACGTAGATATTCATCGTATTCTCCTTTTGGATTCAAGTGCTTATAATTGAACCTTGCTTACTCATTTAGTTCTTTTCAGCAGCCTCGGAATTTTCCCGCTTATCATTTTCTAATACTTCCAAAACAGATCGCTTACCTTGTCTTGCTGCGGCAGCCGTCAGCAGGGTTCGGACCGACCTGACAGTTTGGCCACCTCGCCCAATAACCTTTCCCATATCCCCATCGCCAACACGCAATTCAAAGACCACGGTTCGTTCGCCGGCAATTTCGTTAACTCGAACTTGCTCGGGCTCATCGACTAACTGTCTAATCATATGCTCAATAAATTCTTTCATTGGGACCTCCATTGGTACCTACTTTTTTTACAACCACAGCCGTAAAGTCATCCTGCCACTTGACCTGGTTCCCGAAGTCGAAAACCGTTTGGTGAATCACATCTACAATCTTCTGCGCGCTCTTTTCTTGATTCTGAACGATCTTTAGGTTGAATCATGATCTAACAAAGCCTCCAGCAGCAATTCGTTCTCCTGCTGACTATGCTCGTGGAACCAGCCGATCAGATTTTGCAGCTTCTCATAGAGCCCATCAAATATCGCAAACTGAGTCGGCGACGCACATTCGAGACGCGGGGCCAGTTGCCGAATCCTGTTACGCATCTGTCCGTGTGTTACCTTCAGATCGTTCATTCTATTCGTAAATTCCGGCCGCAGTTGACAAACGCCATCCATATAGCCGTCAAGCCTTCCAATGCAAACATTCGTTCCATATGCATCTGAAAAGGCTTAGTGACAAGCAGTCTGGGGAGACTTCGGGAAAACTTTCCATCTGTCACAGTCAATACCTTGGCATGCTGTAACGATAGAGTGACATGTCCCATCGCATCTCTTTCCACCCGGGTATGATGAACAATTGATTCTTTACCCATGAATGTCTGCTACTCCGCCCTTGGCTTTTGGTGTCTACTGCTTTGTTTGATTTGATACTATGCCGGATAGTTCGTGATTGTCTTCAAACCGGTCATTTGAGCTGTGTAATCTGGATTTCTGTCGCCATTCCTGGCGGCGCGCTTCTGCACGAACTGATGACAAAATCAAAAAAGTGGCGAGGACTGTAGACATGGTTAGGACAATTAATAGACTCATTGTTTCTTCCTGTTCTTTGGGTTTCAGCGCTTCAGCTTTAGCTCTTGGACCGACAAAACGACGATTGCCGGAGTCTCGTCTCAATTGGAGGGTTCTTTTTATTTCCCCAGAAAAGAGTCTCTCTGCTGTTTCTCCTTTTTCGTTTTTGCATCAGCCGTCTGATGTTTGATTTTTTGCTTCTTTCGTTTTTCTTGGTCCTTCTTGCCTTTGTCTCCCATTTTATGACTCCTTTTGTCTGGCAAATGAACTATTCATTGGAATAAATCCTTGTCATCCAGTTAATGAAGTGAGATGGTCTTCCTCGCACGAAGTAGATGATGAAATGCGCTGAACCAAAAGGCCCTACATGTTTTCACCCTGGTCCGGATGGCTGGTCGTGATTCTCTTTGGGTTCTGTGTTTATATCCAGTTTGCGTTGGTGTTTTTCGCCCTTCATTTCTTTCTTCCAGCTTCTTTTTGTCGTTTCTCGTGGCGGTAATTCATTCATTTTTGCCATTCTTGCATCCACTTGCTGGATGAGTCATTGTTGCCTTTCAGCGAGTTGGTTCTGTGGGGAATCCACAATCCACCCTTCAATGGATTTTGGGCAGCACGGAGCCGTGTTTTGTTTGATTGAAATCAAAATCCGTGCATGCTATTAAGGGTTGCCTGTCAAAAACTGTTCGTAACTCTGGCTGAGTTGAGAGACGTACGTAAAGCTGATCTTGTTGATATGTACGTCTCGATGCTTGGCCCCGGCACCCATCAGCAAGGTCACTTCTTCGACGGAAGCAATACGCAACTTGACGTAATAATTGTCATGGGTCTTCAGGACATAAACATGACCATTCTTGATTTCAGCAGTCGCGGTAAATGCCGAATCAGGTAACAAGTCTTCCACCACCCAATTTGTCCCGATATCGGCAATCCATGTTTGGTTTCGCAACGCCCACGCTCTGGTGAAATCGGCTTCCGATGGGCTGACTAAAACCGATTTGGTTTTGGAAGAAGGCGATTCCATCATGAGGATGTTGACGTCCCTGCCGTCTTGTATCAGGTTATCATAGCCGGGGATGCCCTGCCCGTTTTCACTGCTCCAGCCGTAACCGCTGTTACCGGGGGTACCGGAGACACCGTTGTCGTACATGGAAACCGCATGATTCATTGCTTCTGGCTGAGGCGCCGCCGCTTCTTCCGGAAGACCGGCGGCGCTGATTCCACCGCCGGTATCGCGAGCACGTACATGAAAGAAGTATCGCCGGCCGTTTTGCAGACCTCTGATCACATATTCGTGTGTTCTTTTCCCGAGTTGTACTGGAAACTGCAGGCTATCAGGTTCGAGCAGGGCCAAGGATTTGGTGTCGAAATAAACATTGTACCCGGCAAGCCCGTAATCGGCTTCGTTGGGGCTGGCATCCCAGTTTATTTTGACCGCATTCTCGCCGGCCTCCACTCGAACGTTGGTTGGCGGCGCCAATTTGGTAAGCTTCGTCGACGGGGAACTTTGAGCAAATGGCATCCACAAAAATCCGCTCAGAAGCATTAAGCTTACAACTACAACTATCGTGCGTTTCATTTATCGTCTCCGTGTTCAGGTAAGGTAGAACGATCTCGAGATTCTTCTTGCTGCATGACACTGGAATGAGGAAAGAGTAGGTACACGTTGATCATGGTTTCTTTCCTTTTTGATTCCGGTTAATGGACTCCCGGATGGCGCTAAGAATCAACTGTCCGGATGGCTCGTCGATTCGCTTCTTTCGTGATTTCGATTCGTATAGGAAGGCGGCGTCGCCTTCCTCCGATAACGCTATGATTTTTAGCCGCGGACGCTCCGCCAGCAAATGGTGGCATATCTTGGGGTCCCCGGTCGATGCGAGCGGTGTGACGATGACCGCGTCGACGGGCGTTGCCATTACGGCAATCAACAACTCGATCGGGTCAAGCACTTCGCCCACTACTTGCATATCGGGTTGACAGTCGATCAGGTTTCTGATTACATCCGATAGTATCTTTGGCCGGCTCGCCAAGATCACTTTAATTGTTTGCATGGCATGGTCTCATTGACAAATAACATCCGCAATTCAGAGCAGAGATACAATAGACCGGAGGGTTCAAAAATGATATAGGGAAGGGACTAGTCCAAGGGCGGACCTAGTCAGGGTTTGGTAGATGAGAGTACTAGTACCTGGAAGGAGAATCCTGCCCCTATTGCTTCTTTTTCAGTAAGTTTCTTGCGCGGGCATACTGTACGGCTTCGAGGCGGGTATGCAGTTGGAGCTTGTCCAGAAGATTATGGACGTGATTTTTTACTGTCTGCGTTTCAATGAAGAGCCGCTGGGCAATTTCTTTGTTGGACAAGCCTTCGGCAATTAAGGTAACAACTTCCAGCTCGCGGCCGGTCAGCTTGATAGAACTTTTCGCTATTTTCGGCATGCGTGCGCCGGCCAACTCTGCAATGCGAGAGAATAGCGAAGCCGTCACCTCCGGCGAACAGAACGATTCGCCGCGGTGCACCGAACGAATCGTTTCGACCAGGTAGTCAAACGAGCCTTCTTTTAAAACGTATCCCGTGGCTCCGGCCTCGATACACGCCATGATTTCATCAGTCAAGTCGATCATGCCGAGGATAATCACTTTGACGTCCGGCGAATCCTGGTGCAGTGCTTGGGTCACCTCGATTCCATCCTTGTCAGGCATGCCAATGTCAATGAGTGCCACTTCCGGATGCAGTGTTTTGATTTGTTCCATGGCTTCGCTGCCACTTGCCGCCGCGCCGATGACGATCATGTCTTCTTGTTGCGCCAGCATAGAAGCAAGACCTTCACGTAGCAGGCGATTATCGTCCGCAATGAAAATGCGAATCGGTTCATTCATACCAAGTCACTCAAATCAAGGTGAGTCTACATAGCCCGAATATTTCTTCCAAATAGCAATGACACCTCTTCTTTCCATTACTTCCCATTCTACGAATCATCGCAGGGTATGGACTCGAGACAATAGCCGATGCATGTATCGGCCACAACAACTTGCACGCCCCGACACTGTTAATTCTACAAAATGGTTTCCTCACATTCAAGCGAAATGGGAGAGGCATATAAACGCGGACTTGCGAATACTGTCAAGTCCAAGTACAATGGTCGGGCAACAAAAATTCACCAAAACCCTCTTCAACCGCGTCGAATTCGGTCATCCTAACATCACCGCTGAATGCAATATCTCTTGACGCAAAAAAGGCAGAGCCTCCGCTTGATGGAGTTCTGCCTTTTTACATGGGTTTGCGTCCCCTAGGGGACGGTGTATCTATCCCTGTAAATGGTAGCATACTGCCGCCGATTGCAGCTCCTCGTGCTGTGCCGATTCAAACAAAATCCAATCGTGCAGGCAATGTGCGATTGGTTTTTAACGGTGTCAACATTTTTTTGCTGAACTGATTTTCGCGTTAAAGGATTGTGTTTATGTTAATTGGATCAAAATTTGAAAAATCGCAAACATTCCCGGAATTATGAGACAACGAAGTCCAGAACAGATCGCTATAGTGACTTTTTTTGAGTAATCCTCCCCCTGTCAAAGCGGTTGCAATTGTTTGACAATGTAAAGTAATAGGCCTATCTTCTTGCACCTGTTTTTGCCTGAATATCTGCGAGATATTGGCAGAAATAGCTCCAGCACCAACTTCAACGACACGCACCGGCCGACACAATGGATGTGATATAACCCGTATTTCTTCAACCCGGTAAATGAGTATGGCCAGAATCTATATCTCCTCGACTTATCAAGACCTCGCCGCAGCACGGGAAGCAGTTTACCGCGCTTTGCGCAAAATGCGTCATGACGTTATCGCCATGGAAGACTATGTGGCGACCGACCAGCGCCCGGTCGACAAGTGCCTGGCGGATGTGGCAGAGTGCGACATCTACGTTGGTATCTTCGCCTGGCGTTACGGTCATATCCCGCCGGAGCAAAAGTGCTCGATCACCGAGCTGGAGTTTCGCGAGGCGGTAAGATGCAAGAAGACCTGTCTGCTGTTTTTGCTGCACGAAGAAGCACCCTGGCCGCGAAAGCAGATGGATGCCGACCCTGAACGGATTGAAGCGCTGCGGGCGGAGCTGAGCCGCGACTACATCGTAGGTTTCTTTCGCACGGCTGACGAACTCGCCAGGGAAGTGAGCGTTGCGATCGCGGACAAAGCGACGTCGCTCCCGCCAACCGGCGCCGTGCTGCGGGGAAGTGGCGCCATCGCCCAGGGCGAGGGCGCTAAAGCGGTGGGGGAAAAGGGCGTTCTAATCGAGTCAAAGGTTATTCACACCGGCACCTATGTCGAAAGCCAGACCGTGCAATCGCAACGTGCAGAAACCGCAAATGTAGCTTCTTTGCGGGAGGCCTATCTCAACCGCCTTTTCGATTCAACCAGACAGCTATCGCTCGCCGGCATCGACCCGAAAGCAGCAAGCAGTGAAGTGGAGGCCCGGCTCAATCTTGCCGGCGTTTACACAGCCTTGCTTACCCAGACGTCTGAAGCACATGAGCAGGCGCTGCAAGGCAAATCGCCCGCGAGAGAATCACGCCGCCAGTCAGCCGTAGAGCAGTTGAACCAGCATTCGCGTCTGGTGCTGCTTGGAGATCCCGGCAGCGGCAAGAGCACGTTTGTGAATTTCGTCATGCTCTGTTTGTCTGGAGCGCTGTTGCAGAACAAAGACATTGATCTTTCCCTGCTGACCGCACCTTTACCGGCGGAAGGAGATGATGAGAAGGCCAGGCCGCAACCCTGGGATCACGGGCGGTTGCTGCCGGTCCGGGTCATATTACGCGATTTCGCCGCACGCGGTCTGCCGGACGCCCCGGAAGAGGGGACGGCAAAGCACCTGTGGCAGTTCATCGAATCTGAGTTGCAGTCGGCCACCCTGGAGAAATACGCTCCTTTTCTGCAGCGGGAGCTGCGTGAGAAAGGCGGAATTTTGTTGCTGGATGGCCTGGATGAGGTCCCAGAGGCCGAGCATCGCCGGGTGCAGATAAAAGATGCGGTGACAGACTTTGCCTCCGGTTTTCCGCTGTGCCGCATTCTGGTGACCAGCCGGACCTACGCTTATCAAAAACAGGATTGGCGATTGTATGAGTTTCCGGAAACCGTTTTGGCGCCTTTTACACCAGCCCAGATCGCTGTGTTTGTCGAGCACTGGTACGATGAGGCCGCGGTGAAACGCGGCATGGATCCGGACGATGCGCGCGGGCGTGCAAAATTGCTCAAGCACGCCATTCAGGAAAGCGACCGGCTGCAGGCCCTGGCTGAGCGGCCGCTGCTCCTGACACTCATGGCGAGCCTGCACGCCTGGCGTGGCGGCAGCCTGCCTGAAAAGCGCGAACAGCTTTACAGCGACACGGTGGATGTCTTGCTGGATTTGTGGGAAAAGCCAAAAGCCGTGCGAGACGCTTCCGGCGGTTTCAAAATTCTCCAGCCCAGTCTGGCTGAGTGGCTGAAAGTTGACCGTGGGAAAGTCCGGGAAATGCTCAACAAGCTTGCGTTCGAAGCACATGCCTCCCAGCCGGATCTGGTTGGAACCGCTGATATTCCTGAAGAAAAACTGGTGGCGGGAATGCTGAACATGAGTAAGAACCCGGAGGTCAAACCAGGCAGGCTGGTCGAGTATCTCAGCACGCGGGCCGGACTCCTGGTGCAGCGCGGCAAAGGGGTCTACGCCTTCCCACACCGGACTTTTCAGGAATATCTGGCCGCCTGTCAACTGACGGAGTACGATTATCCGGACAAGCTGGTCGAGCTATATCGCCAGGAGCCGAACCGCTGGCGTGAGGCGGCCCTGCTGGCTTGCGCCAAAGCCTACGGCGGTGCTGCGTCCACCATCTGGCAACTTGTGGATGAACTCAGTCATGTCAAACCCCCGCAAAAAAAGATGACGCCTGAGAGGGCCTGGGATGTTCATCTGGCTGCGCAAGCCTTGACCGAGATCGCGGACCTCAGCAACCTGACGGATGCTAAGAAAGCAAAGGTTAGCCATGTGGCCGACAGGCTGGTACAGGTCATACGCTGCAACGAATTCCCGGCCATCGAACGTGCGGCAGCGGGCGCCAACCTGGCCCGGTTGGGCGACCCGCGCGATGAAGTCAAAAACATCGAGCGGATGGCCTTCTGTTATGTGCCGGCCGGGAAATTTGTCATGGGAAGCGATAAGTCGCGGGATCCAAAGGCCTATAATGACGAGATGCCTCAACATGAGCCTGCATTGCCCGGGTACTGGATCAGCCGGTTCCCGGTCACGAATGCTCAGTTCGAGTTGTTTTGCCAGGCTGAAGGCTACAGCAGGAAAGAATACTGGCATGAGGCGAAGAAAGCGAAAGTTTGGAAAGGCGGTCGAGTCAAGGCCGGGAATGATGATGACTGGCGCGACCGGCCGGCAGATTTCGGTGACAGCTTGCGGTTGCCCAACCATCCCGTCGTCGGCATCACCTGGTACGAGGCGCTGGCCTTTGTCAGGTGGCTGAATGATGCGTGCCATCTCGAACGGCCACGATTGCGAGCCGTTCTGCCTTCTGAAGCGCAGTGGGAGAAAGCGGCGCGCGGCGGCTCGCAATATCCGGAACATCCTGTTTATGGGGAATTGACGAACCTGCCGCAGCCGGTTGATTGCCTGCTCGTAGCGCATCCCAACCCGGGACAGATCCACCCCTGGGGGCAGGAAAAAGGCGTGGATACAGCAAACCCGAACCTGGCAAATTACGGTGAGACCAATATCAACTCGACCAGTGCGGTCGGCTGTTTTTGCGGTGGGCGTTCGCCTTACGGTTGTGAAGAGATGCTGGGCAACGTCTGGGAGTGGACGCGCAGCCAATGGGGCGAAGATATCTTCAAGTGTTCCTTTGGATATCCTTATGAATCCGATGATGGCCGGGAGGGTATTGCAGTCGATGCTCAGACACTGCGCGTTGTTCGTGGCGGCGCGTTCTTCAGTAATCCGAACCTCGTTCGGTGCGCCTATCGCTACAGGTTCAACCCGAACGCCCGGAGCTACAACATTGGTTTTCGTGTCGCGCTCGCCCATTCCTCTGATCTCTGAAGCCTCTGGTCTCTGAAACTCTGATTTGGGGGTGGGGGTTCGCTAGTGAGTGAATGCAGTCGTACATTCTAAGGAGGCTCATCTTATGGCTTTTGATATCAATTCCTGGAAGAATGACCTGGATGGCCGGTTTGCGGCGTGGCGTGACCGCATGAAACAGCTCGGGCGCAAGTCCATCTACGGATTTGTTTCGGCGACCGCGCTCTGGCCGGTGGTCGAGGCGGTACGGTCCGGTGACTGGGCTGGCGCCGGCGGCGCACTGACCAGTCTGGTTGGGGCGAAAGGCGCGGAACTCCTGCAAAAGAAGATCGGTCAGTGGACATCTGAAGAAGATGCGTCCGCCCAGTTGGATAAGGCAATAGAAACGGACACTGAGCTTCGTGATGAACTGGACAAAGTGCTCAAAGAATTGCAGGCGCTCAAAGTCGCCCGTGCGACGCTTCCTGAGGACGAACATCTCTGGTTCGACAAAACCCTTGAAAAAGAGCTGCAAAAACTCGGCAGTACACAGTCATTCAGTGCCGTCGTACATGGCTCAGGTGCCATTGCCCAGGGCAAAGGAGCCATCGCAGTGGGTGCTGGAGGCGTGGTTGCTACGGGCGGCTCCAGTATCAAGATTGGCCGCGGAAATAAATCCGAAGATGAATAAACACAGAAGGGTTGCCGCAATGACTTTTGATCTTGATACCTGGAAGACAGAATTCGGCAAGCGCATCCCGGGCTGGCGCGACCGCATGCGGGCAACGGGCACGAAGTCTGTATTTGCCTTTGTGTCGGCCTCCGCACTGTGGCCGGTCATAGAAGCGTTCCAGCAGGGCAACGTGCAGGCCCTCATTGCACTTGGCACGGTGGCGGCAGGTGCCGGCACAAGTCTAATCGCAGCAAAGATCAAAGACTGGCAAGACGAGGCTCAAGTCGCCAATGAGCTCGAAAAGGCAATAGCAGGAGATAACGCGATCATGGCTTACCTGGAGGCGATGCTTCGCGAGCTGGAGGCGCTGTCACAGGCGCAGAGTGCATTGCCTGTCGCTGATCGGGAATGGTTTGCCGAGGTCATCCTGCCCGAACTCGAGAAATCTGCGCCTTCTGAATCTTACGAGGCTACCATAACCGGCTCGGGTAAGGCAGCCCAGGGCAAGCGGGCCATCCTGGCAGAGCGGCATGCGATTGTTGTCACCGAAGGTGCCACGGTCAACATTTATAATCAGGTGGAGGATGGTACGAAGAAAGCCGCTGTCGCCTCAATGAAGGAGGCGTATCTCAGACATGTCCACAGCCAGGTCCAGAAACTCTCGCTATCCGGCATCGATCCAAAGGCGGCGACAGGCGAGGCCCATGCCCAATTGAACCTCGACGCGGTTTACACGGCTCTGCGTACGAAAACGCCGGAATCGAGTGAAGGCATGCCAGATGTCCGAATGCAAGAGCGCCAGGAAAAGCACCTCTCTGCCCTTGAACAACTGAATGCGCACAAGCATCTGGTGCTGCTCGGTGACCCGGGTAGCGGCAAGAGCACATTCGTCAATTTCGTGGCAATGTGTATGGCCGGGGAACTGCTCAACAGCAGCACCAACCTCGACTTGCTGACCCGCCCATTACCCAACCCTGGCGAGGATGAACCAAAACGTCAGAAATGGGACCACGCCGGCCTGCAGCCGGTGCGGGTCATCCTCAAAGACTTTACCACAAAAGGTCTGCCATCTTCGGGCAAAAGAGCAACTGCTGACCACCTTTGGCAGTTTATCGCCGATGACCTCTCATCAGCCTGCCTGGCTGAGTACGCACCGCTCCTGAAGCAGGAATTGCTGGGCAACGGTGGGATTATCCTGCTGGACGGCCTCGATGAAGTACCCGAAGGAGGCCGGCTGCGGGTGCAGATCAAGCAGTGTGTGGAGCATTTTGCCTCGATATTTGGCAAGTGCCGCATCGTCGTGACCAGCAGAACCTACGCTTACCAGGCCCAGGAGTGGAGACTCGACGATTTCGCTTCAACCATGCTGGCGCCCTTCGATCAAGCTCAGATCGATGCATTTGTGCAGCGATGGTATGATATGAGCGCACAGACACGCGGCATGAGCGCAGAGACTGCCAGGGGTAGAGCAACCCTCTTAAAAGAGACCATCAGCAAGAGCGAGCGTCTCAAGGGGCTCGCGGAGCGGCCGCTTTTGCTCACCCTCATGGCCAGCCTGCATGCATGGCGTGGCGGGTCATTGCCGGATAAGCGTGAAGTACTCTACTCCGATGCGGTGGAGCTCTTGCTGGACTGGTGGGAGAACGCCAAGCTGGAGCAGAAGGAAGACGGCACCACCGACGTGAAGGAGCCGAGCCTGGCCGAATGGCTCAACACCGATCGCGACAAAATACGCGAACGCCTGAATGAGCAAGCGTTTATGGTGCATGCCTGTCAAAAAGAGCTGCACGGCACAGCGGACATTGCAGAGAAAGATCTGGTCGACAGCCTGATGGATCTGGCCGCAAATCCCGACGCCAAACCTGGCCAGCTTATCAAATATCTGAGCGAACGCGCCGGCCTACTGGTTTCGCGCGGCGTCGGTGTCTATTCGTTCCCGCACCGGACCTTTCAGGAGTACCTTGCCGCGTGTCATCTGACAGGCCCGGAGTACCCAAAGGAGTTGGTTGGGAAGTACCGTGCCGAGCCGAATCGCTGGCGGGAAGTGGCACTGCTCGCCGCCGCAAAGGCGTACCGTGGCTCGGGCTCTACCATCTGGAACCTGATCGACGAACTTTGGCCGGAGCAGGGCGAACAGCAGATGCATCCCGACGTCGCCTGGGATGTGCACCTGGCGGGCCAGGCGCTAGTGGAAACTGCCGATCTGAGTAAGCTCAGTGCAGCCAAGATCGCACGCGTAGCCGAAGTGAAAGATGGGTTGAAGGAGGTCATGCGCTGCAACGAGTTCCCGGCCATCGAACGGGCAGCAGCGGGTGTCAACCTGGCCCGAATCGGCGACCCGCGTGAGGAAGTGACCACTTTAGAGAAGATGTCCTTCTGCCTTGTACCCGGCGGTGAATTCTGGATGGGTGAGGATGAGGCCTTGCACTGCAACAAAAGCCTCGCCGAGGATTATTGGATTTCCAGGTATCCTGTGACCAATGCACAGTTCAGAGCGTTCGTCCAGGGCGGTGGCTATTCGACAAAGGAATACTGGGTCGAGGCGAAGAAAGCAGGTCTGTGGTCAAAAAACGGCTTCAAGGGATGGCGGGATGACAAGCCGCGCATTCAAGCAGTGGACTTTGGCCCTCCGTTCAATCTGGACAACCATCCGTGCGTTGGCGTTTCCTGGTACGAGGCGCTGGCCTTTGTCCGTTGGCTGACCGTCAGGATGGGACTAAAGAGCAAGGGATTGCAGGTTCACCTGCCTTCGGAGGCAGAGTGGGAAAAGGCGGCCCGCGGTGGACTCAAGAAACCCGAGGAGCCGGTGGTTGCTTCGTTGGCCGAATTGCCAGCAAAGCCGGCATTTACTACAGTTGAAAATGTGCGAGATAAGCGCGAGTTTCCGTGGGGGCGCGGTCAGGAGATTAATTCCAATCTGGCCAACTACCGTGACACGAACATCAACACAACAAGTGCTGTGGGCTGCTTTACGCAAGGCCGGTCGGCATGCGGTTGTGAAGAGATGTCGGGCAATGTCTGGGAGTGGACGCGCAGCCTTTATTCAGACTACGAGTACGATCCTGGGGATGGTCGTGAGCAGCTCGATTCCGAAGATACGCGCGTTGTTCGTGGCGGCGCGTTCGGCAGTAATCCGAACTACGTTCGGTGCGCCTATCGCTACAGGTACTACCCGAGGCAGCCGGGACCTCAACATTGGTTTTCGTGTCGCGCTCGCCCATTCCTCTGATCTCTGAAGCCTCTGGTCTCTGAAACTCTGATCGCTACTGGAGGATATTTATGGCTAATGTGGAAATGCCCATTTTTACGCGGACGTTCGACTTCCTGAGCTGGCTGCTGCCGGCCACCAATAACTTCCCGCGCGCCCAACGGCATACGTTTACCCGCAGGCTCCTGGACGCCGCGTTCGATCTGCGGGAGCGGCTGGAGGAAGCGAACCTGCGGCGCAGCGATGAAAGACTTTTGAGACTGGCACTTGCCGATGAGGCCCTGGCACGCGTGCGTGTGTATTTGCGGTTGGCGCTGGGCTGGGGTTGGCTGAACGACGGCCAGTACGAGCACGCCGCCAAGATGGTCGTCGAGATCGGCCGCTTGCTTGGTGGCTGGCAGAAAGCCACCGCTTCAAAATGAAGGATAACAGAGCGGGAATAACCCGGGGGACGGCCCGAGGGTGCGCGTTGTTCGTGGCGGCGCGTTCAACAATAATCCGAACAACGTTCGGTGCGCCTATCGCAACAGGAACAACCCGAACAACCGGAACAACAACATTGGTTTTCGTGTCGCGCTCGCACGCTCCTCTTTAGCTGGAACTGCCCGGCGGCGGTGGCTTCCGGGCCGAAGTGAGGAATGGTTGGGCCTGTTCCCGGCCGCATTTCGAAAGTCTCGGAATCGGGCGAATAACAACGGCTCCGCCCACTGGGCCGCGGCGGTCTTTGGGCGGAGTAACTATTGTCTATGTATCTGCGACTGACATCGTTCGGCAATCTGTTCGCTGCGTTCCACAGCGCCAGTAAGGGTAAACGTGGCAAGCCCAGCGTGGCAGCATTCGAGCACAGACTGGAGGATAACCTGTTGCGGCTGCGGCAGGACTTGCGGTCCTTTACCTATACGCCAGGTGGGTATTGCAGTTTCCACATTCATGAACCCAAGCGCCGCCTCATCAGCGCTGCCCCATTTCGGGATCGGGTGGTACATCATGCACTCTGCAACATCATCGAGCCAGAGTTTGAGCGCAGTTTCATCCGGGATTCTTACGCAAACCGTATCGGCAAGGGAACGCACCGTGCGCTCGACCGGTGTCAGCAATACGCGAGACGCTATCGATATGTTCTGCAATGCGATGTTCGTCAGTTCTTCCCGAGCCTGGACCATGGCGTTTTGCGCGTTGCTTTGACAAGCAAGATCCACGACGTCCGGGTGAGATGGCTTGTCGATCAGATCCTCTGCAGTGGTCGTGATGTGCTTGCAGAAGAATATGACATGGTTTACTTTCCTGGGGATGACCTGTTCGCTATCGAGAGGCCACGCGGTCTACCCATTGGCAATCTAACCAGCCAGTTCTGGGCGAATGTCTATTTGAATACCTTTGACCACTTCGTGAAACGAGAGCTACGATGCCCGGCCTATCTCAGATATGTGGACGATTTTATGTTGTTTGCGGATGATAAGCGGCTTCTCTGGCAGTGGAAGAACAATCTGATAGAAAAACTGCTTGCCATGCGCCTGACAATACATAAAAATGCACATCCAAGACCGGTCGCTGAAGGGGTCGCTTTTCTCGGCTTTGTGGTGTACCCGGAAAGTCGCCGGCTAAAGCGCAGCAAAGGGCTATATTTCCGGCGCAAGTACCGCGCAATGCAGCGCGGCCATCTTGATCGCACTATTCCGCTAGAGAACATCTCAGCAAGTGTCCGGGGGTGGGTGAACCACGCACGCTACGGTAACACTGTTGGGCTGCGCAAGGCGATTCTCACAAGAGCATAACTGCATATTGGCATACCATCCTTGCGAAGGTTCCAAACCTTCGCAAGGTTAAGGTAACGCTATGAACGAACCGTTGCTACAAAATCACGTTTACCACTTTACAACCGCGGCTGCAACAGGGAGCGCATTTTTTTTAACGAAGGGAACTATCTGTATCTCTTGAAGAAGGTGAAGGCAACGTACAGGAATTACGGAATAGGCATTTTCGCTTACTGTTTGATGCCGAATCATTATCATTTTCTTGTTCGCCAGATGACTGAACGTCCCATTTCAGACTGGCTCAAAGACCTGTTTAACGGCTATGTTCAGGCAGTCAACAAACAGGTGGGGAGGTCGGGCACATTGTTTCAAGGCAGGGCGAAGCACGTGCTGGTGGACAGGGATGAGCATTTGATACATCTTGCCAGATACATTCACTTGAATCCCGTTAAAGCCGGTTTAGCGAAACGCCCTCAAAACTGGCGGTTCTCTAACTATGCGGAATGGCTTGGCGCTCGTGGCGGCACTTTGGTTGATCGTGATTTTGTGATGGCTTACTTTTCAACATTCGAACAATACATCGAGTTTGTGCATGACCATGATGTTGGGAAAGAACTTGCTGAAGAACTGGAACGATATTATTTGGATTGATCGTCGACCTTAACCTTGCGAAGGTTTGGAACCTTCGCAAGGTTGTGACCTACGGCGACGCCAGCAGCAAAAACATGCTGATTTATGGCGACAAGCTGCTGGCGTTGAAGGAGCTCAAACAGGATTTTGCCGGGAAGATCAAGTGCATTTGTATTGACCCGCTGTACAACACGGGTGCTGCGTTTGCGCATCATGATGATGGACTTGACTGGCTGAACGCTGGCCAGTACGAGCACGCCGCCAAGATGCTCGTCGAGATCGGCCGCTTGCTCGGTGGCTGGCAACCATTGGGAGGATAAAAAAATGTTCGTTGAAGCTCTGTTTGGCGCGGCCGTCAAAGCGATGGTTGATGTGTTCAGGAACGCGGGTCAGGAGTATCTTTCGGATGCGCTGAAAGAGCTGGTCAAAGACGGCGATGACCAGAAACGCCTTTCTGCCTTTCGCAAAGTGCACAAGGCGGCCCTCGCGGCCGTTTCAGACGATCACCTGTCCGAATTGCTTGAACAGCAGGAGGTCCAGAATCGTGTTCTGGCGGGACTGCTGGATGCCAACGGGCTCGACATTGCGCAACTAAGAGCGGACTATCCGGACCACGCGCGCTCATTGCAGCAGTACGTGCAACTGGTCAAGAATGGGTTGCTTGCGGATACTAACTGCGGGCCCATGCTAGCAAGATTTGAGGACGTACAGTATCACAAAGAGATGATAGCTCTGATGCAAGAACGCCCGCAGTTGCAGCCAGGCAGCCTCGTTCGCCGCCTTAACGCTGAGTTGCACGGCGCCGGCGCCATCGCCCAGGAAGGCGCCATTGCCGTTGGCGCCGGCGGCAAATACCAGAACATCGAGCAGCTCATTCAGGTTTTTGTGCAGAACACGGCTGGCCCAACTGTGAAAGACGAGGGGCTGCGCGAGCGTTACCTGCGCGAAGTCGCCCGGGACGCCAACCTGTTGCCGTGGACCAAGGTCAACATCGAGTACGCCCGCTCCGAGTCCAGCGTCCAGTTCGGCCTCGCTGATATCTACACCAACCTCGATACAACGGAGATCCGTGTGCGGGAAGAGGCCGAGCTGCGCAAATTTATGCGTGAACTTTCCGAGAAGGAGCGTGTGCCGGCGCAGGAGATGCTCGACAGGGAGCGCCTACTGCTGATTATGGGCGATCCGGGCTCCGGCAAATCTACTTTTGTGAAGCACCTCACCTATGTGCTGGCCCAGGCGTGCCTGGCAAACCAGCCGGAGGCGTGGCTGAAACAGATCGAACCATGGCAGCACGGGACTTTGATGCCGGTACGGCTGGAGCTGCGGCGATTTGCCGAATTCGTTGACGACAAGGGCCAGGGTTCAGCGGTACAAATACTTGGCTACCTGAGAGCGTTGCTAACAGAATGGCAGCTGCAGAGGTTCGCCGACGAACTGACCGCCGCCATCATGGACGAGGAAATCCCGTTTCTCGTCATGCTGGATGGACTGGATGAGGTGCCGAAGGCGCAGCGCCAGGCTGTGGTGGATGCAACACAGGATCTCGCTACGCGGTACAAGAAACACCGCTACGTGGTCACCTGCCGGCCGTATGCTTACATTGGCCAGCCCTGGAAACTGAAAGGCTTTCAAGAAGTGACGCTGGCACCCTTTTCACAGGAACAAATGGTCACTTTTGTCGACAACTGGTATGGCCGGTTGGCTGCCAGCTACCTCAGCGCGCACGAAGCGGAGGAGAAGGCTGCGGAACTCAAGACGGCCCTGGAACGGCATGATCTGCAGGAACTGGCGGAACGGCCGCTCCTGCTCACCGTCACCACGCAACTGCACACCTTCAAGGGCAAACTGCCACAGGACCGTACCGAGCTCTACGCAGACGCCATCGACCTGCTATTCGAACGCTGGGAAGGCAGGTTGGGCAAAGACGAAGGCGTCCTGGTGCGTCTCAACGTGCCCGGGCTCAAACGCAGCGACCTGGAATCCGGCTTGTTTGAAGTCGCCTTCAAAGCGCACAGTCGCATAAAACCAGAGGAGCAGACCGCGGATGTCGAACGCGGCAGCCTGGTGGAGTGGCTGACACCCTATCTGAGCGGCGACCGCAACAAGGCCGCGGACTTCGTAGCTTACATCCATGAACGGGCGGGACTGCTGATCTCGCATAAGACTGATGAGTATACGTTTCCTCACCGCACCTTCCAGGAATTCATGGCCGCGTGCCACCTGGCCACCCGCCAGGACTACGCGGAGAAAGCCGCTGCTCTTGTCCGTGACGATTTCGACCGCTGGCGCGAAGTGTTTGTGCTGGCTGCCGGTTATTCCAGCCGCCAGAACCTGCTTGGTTCGGCGCTGGCATCGGTGAATGCGCTTTGCCCGCGCGACGTCCGGAAAACCGGCGACAAAGAGCGCGACACCTGGTTGCGCGCCCAAATGGCGGCTGAGGCGCTGCTGGAAATCGGTCTGGTGGGTGTGAAACGCGAGGAGCTCGGCCAGGTGATTCTGGAACGCCTGCAGGAGTGGCATCTTGCTGCGCTTGCTGCGCACGGCGTTTTGCCATTAAAAGAGAGAGCGCGCTCCGGCGTGCTGCTTGCCGAACTTGGCGACTCACGCTCCAGTGTGCATCACGCTGATGCGATGGAGTTCTGCCCCGTCCCGGCGGGCGCTTTCCTGATGGGCAGCGACAAGAAGTATGACAGTGATGCCCAGGATAGGGAACTGCCACAGCATGAGGTCGAATTGCCGCTTTTCTATATGGCGCGTTTCCCGGTGACCAATGCCCAATATGCGGTTTTCATCGCAGACGGCGGATACCAGGCGGAGCAATGCTGGACCGAGGCCGGTTGGGACTGGCAGAGGAAGAATGGGGTTGATGGTCCGGAGCGCTTTGGTGGTGCATTTGTTTTGCCCAACCATCCGGTGGTTGGCGTTTCCTGGTATGAGGCTATTGCTTTTTGCCATTGGCTGGATGGCCGCTGGCGTGAACGAGGGTGGCTCCCGGACGGTATGCGGGTTTGTTTGCCTTCCGAGGCTGAGTGGGAAAAGGCAGCACGCGGCGGCCGGCAAATCCCCGAGATAGCTGTGGCGTCCGGTTTGCAGACATTGGCGACTGCCGCAGCCAAGGCCAGGGCAAAACGAGACAATGGCAACCCGTCACGAATTCATGCCTGGGCGGAATCGGTTGCGGATGATGGAATTAATCCGGATCTGGCAAATTACTACCGATCAGAAGTCGGCGCTACCAGCCCAGTCGGGACCTGTGCGCACGGGCGTTCGCCTTACGGTTGTGAAGAGATGCTGGGCAATGTCTGGGAGTGGACGCGCAGCCGTTTTGCGGACTACGAGTACGAACCCGACGACGGTCGTGAGAAGGTCGATTCCGAAGGGGTGCGCGTTGTTCGTGGCGGCGCGTTCGACGCTAATCCGAGCGGCGTTCGGTGCGCCTATCGCTTCAGGAACCTCCCGTTCGACCGGTACAACTACATTGGTTTTCGTGTCGCGCTCGCCCATTCCTCTGATCTCTGAAGCCTCTGGTCTCTGAAACTCTGAGTTTTTGGAGGATCGGTGAGCCTTTCAATGAAGCGCCAATTTTTCCCGGACGTTAGACTTTTTGAGCCGGCTGTTGCCGGGCGCTCAGGATGACCTCGATTCTAAGTAAGAACTGAGAGTCAGAGTAAATTAATCCGAAGAATTAGAATTAGTCAGGAGGACTATAATCCAAAATATTGCGATCAGTGTGGCTTCCCCAAGTTGTGGTTTAAATACACGACACCGTTCAATACAAAAAAGGCAGAACCTCCGGATGATGGAGTTCTGCCTGTTGCAAAGGTTTGCGTCCCCTAGGGGAGTCGAACCCCTGTTGCAGGAATGAAAGTCCTGAGTCCTAGGCCACTAGACGAAGGGGACATATTGTGCCGGGAGAAGAGGGTGAGCGAGGGGACTTGAACCCCCAACGACCAGATCCACAATCTGGTGCTCTGCCAGTTGAGCTACGCCCACCAAAACAGACATATATTTTAGCAATATTTCCCTAACATGCAAGGACTATTTTCCCGCAAATTGACCATTTTGATGTTGCTTCTATGAGTCTGTCCTGACTGCTCGCAGGGTGGGGTGGCGCCTGAGTCTCCGCGCCGGATCGGAGCGGCTCACTGCGGTGCATCCAGACGAGCACGGTTTAACAAACAGGGGTGAGGGCCGCACCCGGCGGACGCCTGTGCGGGAAGTTGAACGCAGGATTGTCAAAGCCGGGAAATCAGACAACCCTGACGTCCCGAAGCGTTCAAAGCGGGATAGCGTGCGGCGGAGAGGCGTTACGCGAGCTTGTCTGCGACAGCCTGCAGGGCGATTTCAGAGAAGGCGGCCACGGATTTCGGTCCGAGATCTTCGCCATTCCGCAGGCGTACGGCTACTTCTTCCGCGTCCATTTCCTTGTCGCCTACGACCAGCATGTAGGGTATTTTTTGTCCCTGCGCTTTGCGGATCTTATTGCCCATGCGGTCGCCGCCGTCATCGACTTCAGCGCGAATGCCGGCCTCTTTCAGGCTGTCGCAGACTTTGTTGGCGTACTCAATGTGCCGGTCCGCGATGGGGATGAGGATCGCCTGCACCGGGGCCAGCCAGACCGGAAAGGCGCCGGCGTAGTGCTCCACCAGGATGCCGAAAAATCGCTCCAGGCTGCCGAGTAGCGCCCGGTGTACCATGAACGGCCGGTGTTCCTGGCCGTCCTGCCCGATGAAGGTCATATCAAAGCGTTCGGGCAGATTGAAGTCCACCTGAATGGTGCTGAGCTGCCAGGCGCGGCCGATGGCGTCTTTGATTTTGAGATCGATCTTGGGGCCGTAAAATGCGCCGCCGCCGGCATCAAGCTCATAACTCAGGCCTGAGCGTTTGAGCGAGGCTTCCAATGCACTTTCGGCTTTGCGCCAGTCAGCGGCAGCGCCGACTGATTTTTCCGCCGGCTGCGTGCTGAGATAAGCCTGGATGTCCTCAAAGCCGAAGCTGCGCAACATGTGGACGCTGAACTTCAAAGTGAAGTCTATCTCTTCGTCCAATTGGTCTGGCCGGACGAAGTGATGGGCGTCGTCCTGGGTAAAGCCGCGTACCCGCAAGAGTCCGTGCAGGGTGCCGCTGCGTTCATAGCGATAAACCGTCCCCCATTCCGAATAGCGCATGGGCAGCTCGCGATAGGAACGCTTACTGTTTTTGTAAACCATGATGTGAAACGGACAGTTCATCGGCTTGAGATAGTAGTCCTGCTCATCGATTTCCATCGAGGAGTACATGCCCTCTTTGTAAAAATCGAGGTGGCCACTGGTCTGCCAGAGCTTGCCGCGCCCGATGTGCGGTGTGCTGACCAGATCGTAGCCGTTCTTGAGGTGCTCATTGCGGTAGAATTCTTCGATCAGGTGACGCATGAGCGCACCTTTGGGATGCCACAAAATCAGCCCATTGCCGATTTCATCGGAATCACTGCTGAAAAGGTCGAGCTCTTTGCCAAGTTTGCGGTGATCGCGCTTTTTGGCTTCTGCCAGCTTGTGCAGATAGTCTTGCAGCTCCTGGGAGTTTTCCCACGCCGTTCCGTAAATCCGTTGCAGTTGCGCACGCTTTTCATCACCGCGCCAGTAAGCGCCTGCCACACTCAGCAACCTAAAGGACTTAGGGTTGATCTTGCCAAGATCCTCGACGTGCGGGCCCTTGCACAAATCTTCAAATGTGTCGTGCTTGTAGGTGGTGATCACCGGCTTTTGGTCTTCAGGCAGCGGCTCGCCGTTGTCGTCCAGGCCACCGGCCTCCAGGCCTTCGATTAGCTCGATCTTGTAGGGCTGATCGACAAAGAGCTTTTTGGCGGCGTCTGCACTGAGCTCGCGGAAAGCGAACGTGTGGCGCTGCTTGACGATGTTGCGCATGCGTTTTTCGATGGCGGCCAGATCGTCGGACGTCAGGGCGCGCGGCAAGTCAAAGTCATAGTAGAAGCCATCTTCGATGGGCGGGCCAATGGCGACTTTGCCGTTCGGAAACATCTCAAGCACGGCCTGGGCCATGACATGCGCCAGGGAGTGCCTGATTTTGTAAAGCTGCGTGCTTTCGTAATTTTCGGGTTGCGACATTTTGGGAGATTCTTAGATTTGTTTTGACTGATTTTGATGAACGATAAATATAGTACAAATTTTTGGTTTAACAATGCTTTTTTGGGGCGTGCCGACAACGTACGCTGGCCCGGCGAAGGGAGAGCCGGCCAACCGCAGAGGACTCTGAAGCCCCCGGCACATGCCACGCGCCAGGCACTTCCGGACGAAGGATTAGGACAAGGCCTGTTTAGCTAGGATAAGCGAAGGGGTCGATGTGAGCCGCAAAACCACCGGGCACGCCTTTGACCAGGACGCTGATTGCATCGTGAGAATGCAGCGATTCCTGGTGCGACGCAAAAATCCGAAAATCCTTAATGCGCTTTTCCTGGTTAAGCTCTTCGTGCAACAAGCGCACCGCGTCTTCCACGAATTTCAGATGGGCGGCATTCATTTCCGCAAAGGCTTGCTCGTCCTCCCGCTTCACCATGACTTGCGTTTCCGTCTGCAAAGCCCGCTGGCACATCTCCACCACTTCTTCTATCCAGAGAAAACCGTCGTATTCGAGTGACAGCCTAGCCACGGATCTTTGACTGTGCGGCACGGCGGCGACTCCTTTGTGGAGATTGGCGTGCAAACTCAATTCATAGCTGCACGGGCAGGCGGACGAATACTCGAAGTCGACGTGGAGGAACTGCTGCACCTCCTCTTTCGAGGTCGTGACGGTTTCAAACACCACCGGATAGTACTGGTACCCGCTCAGGCCACTGCGCAGACTTTTCTGCTTGATCGGATAGTCGAACGCAATCGCCAACCGTGCGGAGCATGCTTCCAGCCTTTGTAAGTACTCCTTGACCACATTTTGCAGGGTCCCGGCGTGCAGGTCGCACTCTTCATATTCATAAAAAGTACGAATAATCCGGCTCATATTGATGCCCTTTTTGAAGGCCTTGAGCGAAACCGTGCCGGTGACGGAACAGTGCACGTGCTGCATCCCGCCTTGCCGCGTGGCGATTTCCAGAGGTATTTTGAAATTCTGAATACCGACATGCTGAATGTCTACCTTGGGACTGTTGTTTTCCGAGTTCTGCATGTCGGGGAGAGTTTCAATATATTCCGGCGTTGCCTCGAACCCGTGATCATACTGCTGTTTGAGGTCCCGCACTTTTTTATCCAAATTGCCCTTGGAGCCGTTGCCGTTGCTTCCGGCGATATTGGTCAAAGAACTGATATTCGTGGGTTTCGTGTATTTCATATTTCCTCCTGATCAAAATAGGATCATGAGATCTATAACATCAAAACCGGGCCTGAAATTTCAGCTTGTGATTCTGGCTTGCAGTTTGTAAGCGAGATCAAATCTACTGGAGACCAGAAGTGTGGAACGCGTTTTGGGCCCGCCCAGAGGTAGTGCGGGCCGCAGACCCGGACGAAATAAGTTGACATTCCACGTGCGGTTGCAGTTGATAGACTACGCATAACGTGACTGAAAGTCAAGGGCCGGCATCACTTGGGGTTTGGTGTCATGCGTAAAAAAACCTTGCAATGACAGTTTCTACCGACTATATTAATCGCGATTGCTTAATCTCCCTGACAGAGTTATGACCAAATCCCAAAAACTCCTGATATCTCTGCTTTGCTCCATTCTTCTGCTGGTGAGCTCGGTTGTGGAATTGTCCCACCACCACCGCTTTGGACAAGTTGCGAGCAGTGTCGCGGAAAGCGGGACTTCCGAAGACGATGCCAGGGGACCTCAGGTCCTCATACCCGTTTGTGTTGCCTGTTTTTTCGCCGTAGCCAAAGCTGGCCTGGCAGCCACATTCCGGGCGACCCCCAGCTTTCAGGAGCAGCACCACTCTTCTTCCTGCAAAGACCGTTTCTCCAGCCAGACATCTTTAGCCTTTTACCGCCTCAGAGCTCCCCCTCGACTCTTTCCTAAGTATGTATAACCACATCTGACGTCAGACGGCGTCGCGTGGTTGGTACACCTTACTTTTGGAGGAGTCATGTTATTACAAAGATGGGTCACTTTGACCTCAATCGTCTTTCCAGCCATACTCATGGCGGCTTCCGCTGGAACAAGCGTGGAGTCACGGGCTACTGTTCAGCAGGAGAGCAAGAGCGACACAAGTCAATCGGCTCTCGAAAAAGAACTGGCTGAAGAGCTTGGCCTGAACCCGCAACAAGGCACGCAAGATGAAAGAAAAGAGCCCGCAATTTCGGCGGCCACCCTTGCCGCGCGGCGCAGTTTTTTTCAAAATATGAATCCCAACATCAGCGTTGTCGGTTCGGTATTCGGCAACGCCACCTCGTTTGATGGCGTCGAGCGCAACATCGATCTAGGCATGGAAGAGTCTGAGTTTGCCTTCCAGGCCGTGGTCGATCCGTTTGCGAAGGCGGACTTTTTCGTGACATTTGTGAAGGAGCAGGAGGCCGCGCTCAATCCCGGAGCTGACGCGGCAGCGGAGGAAGAAGAGGAGGAGGGCGGTTTTAATCCTGAGTTGGAAGAAGCCTACATCACATTCCTGAGCCTGCCTTTGTCAACCCAACTCAAGGCCGGCAAATTCAGAAGCAAGTTTGGGAAAATTAATGAGACGCATCCGCATGCCTACAATTTCATCGGGGTGCCACAGGTTTATGGCAATTTCTTTGGCGGTGAAGGCCTCGGCGATGAGGGAGTTGGACTCAACTGGCTGCTGCCGAACAAGCGCTTTTTTCAGGAGCTGCAAATCCAGGTGACCAGCGGCCCGGCAGAAAACGCCAGCTTCACACGCGCTGAAAATAACCGGCTGCTCTACCTGGCACATCTGAAGAACTTCTTTGATCTGAATGACAACACGACGCTCGAGCTGGGCATCACCGGTCTTACCGGGCCCAACAACGCAGCAGGCGATGCAACAAATATGCTGGCTGCTGATCTGACCGTGAAGTGGCGGCCCCTACAGGACAGAAACCAGTCCATCGAATGGACCAGCGAGTTCTTGCTGAGCAATCGCGAGACCGGGAGGGCAGACATCAACAGTTTGGGTTTTTACTCGCATTTGCGTTATCAATTTGCGCCGCGCTGGTTTGTCGGTGGCCTATTCGATTATTCCGAATACCCTAAATATAGTGACGTCCACCACTTGGCGTACTCAGGGATTTTGCAGTTTCTGGTTACCGAATTCGAAAAAGCAGAACTGCAGGTGAAATATAATAATGGCAATTTCTTCGATAGTTTTGCTGAAGTGAAATTGCGGGCCGTGTTCGTGATTGGGGCTCATGGTGCGCACCAGTACTAACCCGGATGATCGGTGGGCATACTGGGCGCAATTCTAACAACGCGGTCATTCACGAGGAATCTTTTGGAGGCTGCGCAGTCGCATTGGACGGGCCTGGATTAGATCGCAGAAGACTTTTCCCAGGCGACAGAAACGTTTCATGCGGGATCTGCGCCGCAGCATAAAAACGGTTAACTATGATGAATAGAATAGTCACGTACCTCAGAGTGGGGCTAGTCGTTTCCGCGGTTGTGCTTTGGCCGGAGACGTCGCTGCGTGCCAACGGCGGCGTAAAGGTGGTAACAACCCTGCCGGACTTGAAGTACATTGTGGAACAAGTTGGCGGGTCGACGGTGGACGTCTTTGCAATTGCGAAAGGATACCAGGATCCACACTTTGTCGACGCCAAGCCGAGCTTTGTGCTTCGGTTGAATAAGGCGGATCTTTTTGTCCAGATTGGTCTCGATCTCGAGGTTGGCTGGGTGCCACCCCTCCTGGAAGCGGCGCGCAACAAGAGGATCTATTTTGGCGGCAGCGGGCTGGTAAACGGCGCGCACGGGGTGGACCTGCTGGAAGTGCCGCAGGTAGATCCGTCAACGATGCGGGCCGGCGGTGACATCCATGTCTTCGGCAATCCCCATTACTGGCTCGATCCCAGAAACGGCAAAGTGATCGCGGAGAACATCTACAACGCTCTCAAGGCAATCAGACCGGACGATGAGGCCTTTTATCGCAGGAACACGGATCGCTTCGCGGCGAGAATTGACTCTGCCTACCAGCACTGGAGCACTTTGATGGCGCCTTACGCTGGCACAAGAATCATTGCGTATCACAATAGCTGGCCATACTTCGAGCAGGCCTTTGGCATCGACATTGTCGGGTTTATCGAGCCAAAGCCGGGGATTCCGCCCGCGCCATCGCATTTGGTTTCAGTCATAAAGCAAATGAGAGACGAGAAGCTAAAGACGATTATCATCTCCCCTTACTTTGATGATAAGCCGGCGCAGTCGCTCGCCAGGAGGACCGGAGCGAAAGTGGTAGCCATGGCGCCATCGGTAGGCGCGTTTCCCCAAATCATAACGTATTTCGATCTGTTTGAACATAACATCACGATGCTGCTGGCAGCGTTTCGAAATAGCCAGTAACTGTGCAGCGGACCCAATAAGATGCTTGAATTCCTTCTTCCACCTTTTGCTGCTTGCTTGATCCTGACGGGTATCCACGCGTATCTCGGCATCCACGTAATCGAAAGGAAAGTGATCTTTGTCGATCTTTCATTGGCACAAGTAGCTGCGTTGGGGACGGCGATAGGGGCGGTATTGGGGTTCGATTACGGCGGCACGGTTTCATATCTGTTAGGGCTTTCCTTTACCATCGTTGGCGCCACAATTTTTGCCCTAACCCGGGTTAAAGATGAGCGCGTGCCGCAAGAGGCGATTATCGGAATTGTCTACGCTGTTTCCGCTGCCGGATTCATCTTGGTCATGGACCAGGCTCCGGAAGGAACGGAGCATATCAAGGGCATGCTGGTCGGCAGCATCCTGTTCGTGGACTGGGACAAAGTCATCCTGACCGGCCTGCTCTACAGCCTGATCGGGGCCTTTCACTACATTTTCCGTAGTAAGTTCATGACTATCTCCCTTAACCCGCAAAAAGCGTACGATGAGGGTTTGCCGGTGCGGTTTTGGGACTTTTGCTTCTACGTGTCCTTTGGTTTTGTGGTTACCAGCTCCGTACTGATTGCGGGCGTGCTGCTGGTTTTTTCGTACCTGGTGGTGCCTTCGGTGTGCGCCGTACTTTTTTCGGATAATTTCAAGACCCGCCTCCTGATTGGCTGGAGCCTGGGCGTCCTGGCCAGTCTTTTCGGCATTATCGCATCGGTCGGGCTTGACGTGCCGACCGGCGCTGCCATTGTCTGCACGTTCGGGGTGTTTCTGCTTCTCTCCGGCATTGTCCGCAGCCTGATGAACCGAAAGTCGTCTGCAGCCTAACAGTCACAGTACAGGTCAAATGATTGTGTCCATGCGCGGAACCCGATTCTTGCCGGCTCTGTTTTCAGCGCTGCTACCTGCTCTTTGTGGTGCGCCATTGTCGGCGCACGACCTCAATACCAGCTATACTGAAATCTTTATAGATCCCGACAAAAGCCAGGTCGTGCTCAGTCTTGTGTTGGATGAGGCTGACCTCGAAACTCTCTTCCATCCGGATTCGGACTCAAACAGAACTATTTCAGACCAGGAACTGCAAACTGTCCGGGAAGCGGCGCTACTGCATGTGCGTGATTCGATCTATCTTGGGATCGGCGCTGCGGACCTGGTATTCACGCCCCGGTCTTGCGCGATGGAAAACGATGAATTGGGAAACAGGTTTGCCCGATTTGTTTTTGAGAGCAGATTCGACCGGACGCCGTGGCAAGTGCGGCTGCGGATCGATATTTTCGGGGAGTTGGCAAGACTGCACAAGAACCTGGTCCGGATTAGTTGTGGACCGGACGAGGTGCAGCAGGCTATTCTGACGCGCGGCTACAATGAGGAGACATTCTATTTTCGTGGGGGTACCGGCTTTGTTTTCGCGCAAATCGCGCAGTTTTTCTGGCTGGGCGTGGAACACATTTTTACAGGATATGACCATATTCTCTTCTTGCTAGGGTTGATTTTGCTCGGCGGAAGTCTGGCAAATTTGGTCAAAATGGTTACGGCCTTCACTGTTGCCCACAGTGCGACACTCATCCTGGCGGCGTTACAGGTGGTGAGCATCCCTTCCCGGTTGGTGGAATCCGTCATCGCGTTCAGTATTGTCTATGTTGCGGTCGAGAACTTTTTTACCAAAGAGGGAAGCCAGCGCTGGGTTATCGCTTTCCTGTTTGGCCTGATGCATGGCTTCGGTTTCGCCAATGTCCTGGTTGAACTAGGTCTGCCGACCCGCGGTCTGGTAACCTCCCTGCTTTTTTTCAATGTTGGGGTCGAGGTGGGCCAGCTTGTGATCGTGGCCGTGACTTTCCCGTTGATCGCGCTTGTCTTGCGAACGAAGTGGAAGCAGCGATTCATCTATGGGATCTCCGCCTGCATTTTTGTGTTCGGTCTTATCTGGTTCGTTGAGCGGGCTTTTGACCTGGACTTACCGTTTGTCTGATATTTTATCCCGTCGACGGACAACCATTGCCTTGATGCGTTTTTCTGGTTGCACTTGACGCCTGATTGTTGCTCTTTGCAACATCTGTTGCGAGAGCTGACCAGCGGCCTTCCGTTCCGGCGGCAGCCCTGAACGTCTAAGCTCGCCCTGCCCGTGATTACACAGTTTAAACTGAAAACAATAAGGAAGGACGAATGAAGCCTCAATATTCCCTTGCGACTCTGATGTTGGGCCTGTTCTTACTTGCGGTTTTTCCTGCCGACGATGGGAAAGGCTCCGGTGCTGAAGACAGCAGGATAATCAAAGCAATTTTTGATGAGGTTCTGGTGTCGGCGGAAAGCTACAAGCTGCTGGATCACCTGTCGAACCAAATCGGTCCGCGTCTGAGCGGATCGGAGGGCGCGGCCAGGGCTGTGCAATGGACAAAAGAGGTGATGCTCGGCTACGGCTTCGATCGCGTGTTCCTGCAAGATGTGATGGTGCCGCATTGGGTCCGCGGCGCAGTAGAGACCGCGCATATTGTCCTGCCCTCCGGCAACCGTGTCGACTTGAAGGTCACCGCTATCGGTGGTTCAGTCGCAACCCCGGAGGGCGGCGTAACCGCCGAAGTGGTCGAGGTACAGGGTCTGGAAGAGCTAACTGCGCTGGGCAAGCAACGGGTTGCCGGTAAGATCGTTTTCTATAATCGCGCGTTTGACCAACGCTCGGTACATACCGGGCGAGGCTACGGTGGTGCCAACGACCAGAGGGTTGATGGGCCGTCGCGGGCGGCAGAGTTTGGCGCTGCTGCCGTTGTGATTCGTTCAGTGACCACGGCTTTTGACGATGCGCCACATACGGGTATGCTGTCCTACAAGCCGGACATTGACCGGATTCCTGCCGCCGCCTTCGGCGTGCAGTCGGCGGACAAGCTGACAGAAGCGCTGCGCGCGCGCGGCCCTCTGAAACTACACCTCGAGCTCAGTGGATGCTGGTTGCCAGACGCGAAGTCGCACAACGTAATCGGGGAGTTGCGAGGTAGTGAGCACCCGGATGAAATCATCGTCGTCGGTGGACATCTCGATTCCTGGGATCTGGCTCAGGGGGCGCATGATGATGGCGCCGGCTGCGTGCACGCCATCGGGGCCTTGCGAGCACTGCAGAGGATCGGTTACAAGCCCAGGCGCACCTTGCGCGCAGTCATGTTCATGAATGAGGAGAACGGTTTGCGCGGCGGGCGGCGATATGCGGCCCTGGCCCTGGAAAACCAGGAAAAACATCTTGCGGCCATCGAGAGTGATGCCGGCGGCTTCTCGCCCCGCGGCTTCGGGGTAACCGCCTCAGAAGCTGCCATCGACAAGATCCGTTCCTGGCTGCCACACTTTGACCCGAACACGATTTCATATATAGAAGCCGGTGGCGGCGGTGCCGATATCAACCCACTCAACAAGTCGCAGGGCATCCCGGTGATCGGGCTGATCACGGATTCTCAGCGCTATTTCGACGTTCACCACTCCGAACACGATCACTTTGGCGCGGTGGACCGGCGCGAGTTGGAGCTTGGGACCGGATCGCTGGCCGCGCTGATTTACCTGCTCGACAAGTATGGACTTTGAGACGGGACCGGTTGCGCCAGAGTGTTGTTCGCGACAGGGATCCTATCTATTTATTGAGGACTTGCTTCCGGCTAGCGATCCTTCGTGGCGGACTTTCGATCATCGGTCATCGCGTTTCATCCGGTAATCAGAATTGGCCTGCTTTCACTTGCTTTTATTACACGCGGTAAATATCTTCGGGAAAATTGAACCGGGAACAAAGTCCAAAATAACTGCATTATCGAGAATATGGCTGAGAAAAGAACTGATTCCGCCGACCTTTCGGCGCTGCGAATAAATCGGGACGATGCTCAAAGCACCTCCGGCGGTCCGGGTACAGCCCGAACAAGCATACTTGTAGCGCTTGCCCTGCTTGTCCTCGCGGCCTTGGGGTTTACCTTTTTGCGAACCGGCGCTGAGCCGGCCACCCTCAGGTTCGCGGAGGCTGGGCGCGTCTACCCATCACAGGCGGAAGTAACTTTGACCGCCAGCGGGTATGTCGTTGCGCAGCGTCAGGCCGCCATCGCGTCGAAAGCGACCGGGCGGCTAGAGCAGCTGCGCGTGGAGGAGGGTGATCGCGTCAAGACGGGTGAGATTATTGCAAAGTTAGAGCACGCAGACGTAGATGCGGCGCTGGCACAGGCCCGGGCAAACCTGCAAATGACCGAGGCCGCACTGCTGCAGAACGAGGCAGGCCTGAAAGAGGCCCGGCTCCACTATGAACGCCAGCGCGAACTTTTGGCGCAAAAGCTGATCTCAGCCTCGGAGTTTGAAGTGGCTGAGGCGCGTTTTCAAAGCGCGGCGGCCGGCGTGGCCGCCGCCGGGGCGCAGATTCAGGTCGCGCAGGCGACTGTGGTCTCAGCCAGTGTCGATGTCGAGAATACCCGAATCCGTGCGCCCTTCGATGGTACGGTTCTGACCAAAAACGCGGATATCGGCGAGATGGTTGCGCCGTTTGCCGCCTCGTCCAATTCCCGGGGCGCCGTTGTTACCATTGCCGACATGTCTTCATTAGAAGTGGAGGCCGATGTCTCGGAAGCGAATATTCAAAAGGTGCAAGCCGGGCTTCGTTGTGAAATTATCCTGGATGCCTTCCCCGGCATTCGTTATCCCGGAACGGTTCACAAGATTGTGCCGACAGCAGATCGGGCAAAAGCGACCGTCCAGACCAAGGTCCGCTTCGACGAAATCGACGGCAAGGTCCTGCCTGAAATGAGCGCCAAAGTCCACTTCCTGACCGGCGGTGAAGCAGACGGCGGCACCCTGGCCCCGGCGGTGACAGCCATTCCTTTGAGTGCAGTTACCGACCGTAGCGGCAAGCAGGTGGCGTTTGTGGTTCGGGCCGGCAAGTTGTCAGAAATTGCGATCACCGGTGGACGTACCTTCTCCGGCCAGGTCGAAGTCGGTGGTGGCATCGAAGTTGGCGAAAAAGTGGTCCTTAATCCGACCGCAGAGCTGAAGGCCGGAATGGACGTTGCGACCGACTAGCCGGCTGTCCTGCCGGAAGTAGGAACGCCTACCGGAGCACTGGCTGCGGTTAGCCCAACCATTCTTTTTGAGCAATTCGGAAAAGATCTAAAGGGGAGGAGATTCATGTCAGCAGCACTTGTCGAAATACAAGAAGTTTCTAAATCGTACCGGCGCGGCAGTCAGACGATACCGGTCCTGCAGGGGATCACACTCTTAGTGCCACCGGGAGAGTTCCTTGCGCTCATGGGACCATCCGGGTCCGGCAAGACCACGCTTCTCAATCTGATTGCAGGCATCGACAAACCGGATTCCGGTGGGATTGTCGTTTCTGGGACAGATATCGTGAGCCTTTCGGAATCGCAACTGGCCGCCTGGCGCGCCAGGCATATCGGTTTCGTGTTTCAATTCTACAACCTGATGCCTGTCCTGACCGCATACGAAAATGTCGAGCTGCCCCTGCTTTTGACCAGTTTATCCAGGCAGGAGCGCAAAAAACATGTCGAAACCGCTCTGGACATCGTCGGACTCGCCGACCGGATGCAGCACTATCCCAACCAACTGTCGGGTGGACAGGAGCAACGCGTGGCAATCGCCCGCGCCGTCGTGACGGATCCGACCCTGATCGTTGCCGATGAGCCGACCGGCGATCTTGACAAGGAGTCAGCAGGAGAGATCCTTACTCTACTGGAGCGTCTCAACTCCGAGTTCGAAAAAACCATCATTATGGTGACGCACGACCCGCGCGCCGCGGATCAGGCGCACGTCACCCGGCATTTTGACAAGGGAGTTTTGGAGGAGTTGAATCGGGACGCGAGCAGCGCGGACTAACTATCGCAGGTAGATAAACAGATGAAAATACTAAAACTGATTCTCAAGAACAGCCTGCGGCACAAATTACGGTCCCTGCTCACGGCTGTCGGCATCGCCATGGCTATCCTGGCTTTTGGCTTGTTGCGTACAATCATTGATGCGTATTTTTTCGGCGTCGAGGCGTCTTCCGATACCCGTCTCATCACGCGTAATGCGGTTTCCCTGACGTTCCCGCTGCCTTTGGCCTACAAGGACAAGATTGCAGAGATTCCGGGGGTGAGCAATGTGTCGTATGGCAATTGGTTCGGCGCCACCTACATCGATCCCAAGAACTTCTTCGCCCAGTTTGCGGTCGAGCCGGAGTCGTTCCTTCAGCTTTACCCTGAATTCATTATCCCCCCGGATGAGAAAGAAGCTTTTCTGCGCGAGCGAAACTCATGCATCGTCGGACGGAAGCTGGCAGACAAGCACGGGTGGAAAGTAGGGGATACGTTCCGGCTGACCGGGACGATTTTCCCCGGTGACTGGGATTTCGTCATTCGGGGTATTTACGATGGGCGCGACAAAGCCACTGACGAAACCACCATGTATTTCCATTGGCAGTATGTGGACGAACGTATGAATGCGACCAGTCCCGGACGTGCCGGACAGGTGGGAGTTTACTACATTGCGGTAGAGGATGCGAATGCGGTCGCCGGGGTGTCAGCCGCGGTCGACGCCACTTTCGATAATTCCCAGGATGAAACCAAAACTGAAACCGAAAAGGAATTTCAATTGAGTTTTGTCTCCATGGTAGGCACCATCGTCACTTCCGTTCGGATTATTTCCGTGGTCGTTATCGCTATTATCCTTCTGGTGATGGCAAACACCATGGCCATGACCGCGCGCGAACGCATCTCTGAATATGCCGTACTGAAGACTCTCGGCTTCATGCCGAAGCATTTGGTCGGATTGATTTTCGGAGAATCGACGGCGATCGCGTTGGCCGGAGGCCTGCTCGGAATAGGCATTACCCTGATGGCCGTCAAACGGTTTGGTATTTTCTTGACCGAGAATCTGGGCAGCTTCTTTCCTGTCTTTGAGATTTCGGCCACCACCATTACGCTGGCAACCGTTGCGGCCGTTTCGGTGGGCGTGATTGCGGCTATCTTCCCGGCAATTCGTGCGGTCAAGATGCCCATCGCTGATGGTCTCAGGCAGATTGATTAGCTGGACCTGTTAGCCTGATCAATTCGTGAATGATATAGATCAGCCAATTATCTCCATAAGTCGATGCATCACAAACAGAGCTATCAATCATGAAAATTCCCGTAAGTTATAATCTCAGAAATCTCGTCACCAAGAAACTCACCACCGGCCTGACGGTTCTGGGAATCGGACTGGTTGTATTTGTGTTTACGGCAGTGTTGATGTTGGCCGAGGGGTTTCGCAAGACCCTGGTCAGCACCGGTGACCCGAATAATGTCATTTTTTTGCGCAAGGGTTCGAATGCCGAATTGAACAGCGGCATCCCGCGCAGCCAAACCAATATTCTCAAGACGCAACCGGAAGCGCTGTTGCTGGAAGATGGCCGGCCTCTGATTACGGGAGAAGTTGTGGTCGTAAACAATTTGCCGCGCCGGGCGGACGGTCAGCCATCCAATGTAGTCGTGCGCGGCGTGTCGGCCGAGTCCATCACCTTGCGCAACCGCGTCAATGTCGTGGAAGGTCGTATGTGGCGTCCCGGCACATCGGAGATCATTGCTGGCCGCCGCGTTGCGGAAAAGTTCAAAGGCTGCGGCATCGGTGAGACTGTAGAAATGGGCAGGCGGGAGTGGACTGTCGTGGGGTTGTTCGACGCCGGCGGCAGCAGCTTTGATTCTGAGATCTGGGGCGATGTGGACCAGTTTATGCCGGCGTTTCGACGTCCGGTCTTTTCTTCGCTTACTATGAAAATGAAGGACCCCAGCCAGTACGAGGTCATGAAAGCCAGAATCGAAGGCGATGCGCGTTTGACCGTCGATGTCACTCCTGAGATTCAATTCTATGAAGAGCAGTCACAGGGACTTGGTCTGTTCATCAAGATTCTGGGGCTGACTGTTACGATCATTTTCAGCTTTGGGGCAATCACGGGGGCGGTCATCACAATGTACTCAGCGGTTGCCTCGCGCGTCAAAGAGATCGGAACTTTGCGCGCGCTCGGATTCAAGAGGCGAAATATTCTCGCATCATTTATGGCGGAATGCATTTTGCTCTCGATTGTGGGCGGCCTGCTCGGCGTCTTTTTCGCGTTCTTTCTACAATTCATCAATGTCTCCACCACCAATTGGGCTACTTTTTCCGAGGTCGTGTTCAGCTTCCACTTATCCCCTGGAATCCTGTTTGGATCCTTGTGTTTTTCCGTGATCATGGGGTTGATTGGTGGATTTGCACCGGCGGCCCGAGCTGCACGCTTGCCGGTGGTCAACGCGCTGCGCGGCCAGTAGTCCCAACCCGGCAGTGTCCGGCGTGCCGATTCCCTGCCTGTTTCAGGCCGGCAGGACTGTAGGTCAAATGAGCCTGGGCACGAAGATGGCCGGAATGAACCCAGTCACGGTTGCCAGGCCTTATAGCGTCATCTGCACCGGTTCCGGTCTCATCCTCAGATATTCTGAAATGTCGCCGCGACCCATGTTTATAATGTTCAAATGGAAGCGCCATGGACATAAGGCTACCGCAAGAAGTGCGGGCAGGCATCATTCTCAAGATTAAGTCCTATTTTTTGGATGAAAGAGATGAGGAAATTGGTGACCTGGCCGCAGGTTTTCTCCTGGATTTTGTCCAAAAAGAAATCACGCCCTTCTACTACAATCAGGGGCTAAACGACGCGAAGGAACAGATCCTGAAGTCTTTTTCTTTGCTGAATGAGGAGCTGGACTGTCTCGAAAAGCTGCCGCCCAAAAGACAGAGCTGACTCCTGTTGCCAGGATTGGCGCGCTGCCCTGTCCGAAACCAAGCGCGCAACACCCGGACCTGGTTGAATCTCTAATGAACTCGACACAGACACACAGAAGTTCTTATGCAGCGACAGCAACTGTCGTCAGTATTGTAGCCAACGTCGTCCTTGCCGTCATCAAGATCATCGCGGGGATATTGGGACGCAGCTATGCTCTGGTAGCTGACGGCATCGAATCGACGGTAGATATTTTTGGCTCGACCATCGTGTGGGGCGGGTTGAAAATCGGCGCCAAACCACCGGATGAGAATCATCCCTACGGCCACGGTAAGGCCGAATCATTGGCCGCCCTGGTGGTTGCCATGATGCTTTTGGGGGCCGCGGTCACCATTTCAGTACAGAGCATTCGCGAAATCCGAAATCCGCACCATCTGCCCGCTCCTTTTACGTTGGTGGTTTTGGTCTGCGTCGTGGCCACCAAGGAGATCCTGTTTCGGTTCTTGTCCTCAGTCGGCAAAGCCGTCGGCAGCCTGTCTTTACGGGTGGATGCGTGGCACCACCGCTCCGATGCCTTGACCTCGATCGCAGCGTTCATCGGGATATCCATTGCACTCCTGGCCGGCGAGGGCTACGAAAGTGCAGATGACTGGGCGGCATTATTCGCCTGCGGCATCATCGCCATCAACGGTCTCCGGTTGCTCAGGTCAGCGGCGGCTGATGTTATGGATGCCGCACCGCCACCGGAGAGCGAATTGCAGGTGCGGGAAATTGCGGGCGCGGTTGCAGGTGCGGTTCGCATTGAAAAATGCCGCCTGCGCAAGAGCGGTTTAGGAATGTTCGTGGAGATTCATGTCGAAGTCGACAGCTCAATTTCGGTGCAGCGCGGCCATGAGATCGGACACCGGGTCAAGGATGCTCTCATGAAATCAGGTATGGGCATCATGGATGTCGCAGTCCACATTGAACCTTCGGACTGCGCGGTTGGCTGATTGCTGAAGCTCTTTCTGTCATGATAATACTGTTTATTCTGAGGAATTGATGTTCCCGCAAACTTTTGCCTTCTTCACAACGGGCCTTTTGCTCGGCGTGCAGCACAGCTTTGAAGCCGACCATGTCGCGGCGGTTTCGACTTTAGTTGGGAAAGGCGGCGGTCTGCGCAGGGCAGTTTGGGCCGGAGCTGTGTGGGGCTTCGGCCACACGTTTGCTATCGTTGTGGTCAGCACTACCGTGCTGCTGTTCAAGCTTACCATCCCGGAAAACCTGGCGAGACTATTTGAAGCGCTGGTCGGCTTAATGTTGATCTACCTGGGATTCATGCTGGTAAAAAGAATCGTGGTGGACAAGATTCACATTCACAAGCATGCGCACGGGGAGGTCGAGCACGTGCACTTTCACTCGCATCGATCAGACTCCGGCCATCAGCATTTGCACAGGCCTTTGCTGATCGGGATGTTGCACGGGCTGGCCGGTAGCGGCGGACTAGTGGTACTGATCGGCACCAGTATGACCTCAATCCTGCAGGGCGTTCTGTTTACCGCAGTCTTTGGCCTGGGGTCGGTGCTCGGAATGATTGCCGCCGGTACACTTGTGTCTGTTCCGATCATACTGGCAGCCCGGCACCAGCGTTTGCTAGGTTACGTGATGGCCCTGCCGGCTGTGGCGGCCATCTTGATCGGGGCGCACCTTCTGTATGAAAACCGGATTGTCGAATGGAGCCTGTAGCCCAAAAGCTGGCGCTGCTGCAAGCGGCGTTTGCGCGCCTGCAGAAAGTCGTGCTCGCGTACTCCGGCGGCGTGGACAGCGCTCTGCTGCTGCAGGTCGGAAATGATGTTCTGGGGGAAAACCTTCTAGCGGTAACAGCGGATTCGCCCTCTCTGCCGCGAGCTGAATTGCGATATGCCGGCGAGTTCGCCCGGGCATTGGCGGCAAATCATCTGGTCATGCAGACCG
>JAJDAD010000056.1 GCA_029262055.1 Candidatus Zhuqueibacterota bacterium | reverse complement strand
TACCACGCCAACGGTAGACCTTTACCGCTCAACGTTATGAGTACATATGCTCGACATCAGACCTCACTCAGATCAACGCAATATAGCTTATTGTTAACTATCCAACTGCCGCTTGCGCATCGGAGTCTCCGGTGGAATCATCAGGTAGGATGCCTGTTTTCGTGAAAACCCTTCTTTTTTAAAAGAGCGGTCTTTTTTAATTCTCGGCGATAGGGCTGAAATCCGACCTTTGGTAGCCGATTCGGCGGACTAAAAGTAGGCAACTATTCGAGCTTTGTCAAGAAAGATGAAGCAGATGAACATTCAGCGACAGACCGAAAGAGTGGCGGGCATCGCAGTCAAAAAAAATGGGGAGACCTGAATTCATATTGCATGCAGGGCACGGACCGAAGCCCGTGCCCAGACATTCTTATTGCTTGACGCGATCGCGTCTCCGTGTCACGCAATGCCTACCGTAAGGTTCTCCTTATTTTACCAGCACCAGTTTGCGGGCGCTCACAAAGTCATCGAATTTCAGCGTGTAGAGATAAACGCCGCTGGCAACGTGTGCCCCAAAGTCGTTAGTGCCATCCCACATGAATTGATGATTGCCGGCCTGCACGTCCCCGGCAAACAGCGTCCGGACAAGTTGACCGCGCAGGTTGTAAATGCTCAGCTTCGCGTGACCGGCCTGTGGTAGACCAAAAGAAATGGTGGTGGTCGGGTTAAACGGGTTCGGGTAATTCTGCTCAAGCGTGAAGTCCGAGGGCACCAGCCCGGGCTGATTATCAAACTCGACTGCCGTTGCTACATCCGGGATGTCTCCCAGCCAGTCCTGAAAAGTTGAGTCCGGCGGCACCTCCAAATCTGTGTCGCTGAAATCGAAAAATGATAGATTGGTCAGGTTCGTCATCGATAAAGGCATCTGGCCGGAGAAGCTATTGTTGGAGAGAACCAATGTGTCGAGGGCAACCAAGTTGCCGATTTCTTCGGGCAGGCTGCCTGAGAGCTGGTTGTTGCCGAGGTTGAGAACTGTGAGGCTGTCGAGGTTGCCAAGCTCAGCCGGAAGCAGACCGGTGATAAGATTGTTACTCAGGTCGAGAACTTTAAGGCTATCAAGGTTGCCAAGCTCCATGGGAATGTCTTCGACAGCCGTAAATTTGGCAAGGGTACTACCACCACTACCACTACCACTACCACCACCGCTACCGCCGCTACCGAGTTGGTTGCCACTCAGATTCATTATCTTCAGGCTCGTCATCTTACCTAATTCGGCGGGGATAGTGCCAGTAAGTTGGTTGTGGCTCAGGTCCAATACAGCCAGGTCCAGCAGATCTCCAAGTTCGGTCGGGAGCGTGCCTTGAAGTCCATTATTGGGCAGTCTCACCCCCCCCACAAACCATCCGTCTAGCGTTATGCCAAACCAGACCGAAACGACGTAAGTGAGCCAACTGTTATTTGCGACCCAGTTAGGGCCGCCGGTGGCGTTGTAGAGCGCCTCAAGTGCCTGGCGCTGGTACGGTAAGATAGAGTCGACGACGTCCACTGTCGTGCGGCCGCTCCTGATCTTTAATGCCGGGAACAAAGGGCTCGTGACTTCGACAAAATAGGAGCCAAAATCTTGCAACTCGGCAGCTGGCACAGTTAATGTCGCACTTGTCTGGTTAGCAAGGGGGCTCGTACCTTTGAACCACTGATAGGTGTTCTGTGAGCCACCGACGGTTGCACTAATTGTGATGGGTTGGAAAACCCACACTGTGGTATCTCTGGCCACACTGTTGTCTTTCTGCGGTGCATAGACGAGACCTGGGGTGCTCATTAGAGGCTCAAGATCATCGAACTCTAACCTGTTATTATGGACATGCAATTGAGCAAGTGGAAGCCCTGAAAGGTCAGGTAAATCTTTAAAATTGTTATGCGCCAAATTCAGTTGAGACAAGTTTGGCAACTGCAGAATCTCTGGCGGAAGGGAGGTAATCCGGTTATGTCCGGTGTCAAGGGTTTTAAGATTAGTCAAATTACCGATTTCCGCTTGAAGGCCAGACAGAAGGTTACCATTGATTTCAAGTCTCTCCAAATTGCTCAAACGGCCAATTTCTGAAGGGAGAACAGGAATATGGTTTGTACCCACATTTAGTATTCGCAAATTGGTGAGATTACCAATTTCTGCAGGCAGGCTCTTTAAGTTGTTAGCTACTACACTGAGCACTTCCAGGCTAGCCGCCTGGCCGATTTCCGGCGGGAGCTGCTCTATAAGCCGGTTTTGGAACAGGTATAGCTTGCGTAGATTTCTTAACTGGCCGATTTCCGGGGGAAGGCTCGAGAGGAAATCGTTGACCCTGAGGTCAAGTACTTGCAGATTGGTAAGGTTGCCTATTTCAGGTGGAATGTGCGTAAGATTGTTATAAGCTAAATCCAATATCTCCAAGTTAGACATCTGGCCGATTTCTGCGGGAATAGCCCCGTTCAGCTGCTGATGACTTATCAACTGGTTTCCTTGCATGTGCAACTGAAGCAAATTAGGTATCTGTGTAATTTCAACGGGGAAAGTTCCGAATGAATTTCGACCCAGGTCCAACTGTTGTAGCTTGTCGAGTTCCTTGATCTCAGGGGCAATGCCATCGAGTCTGTTACTCCTTAAAAACAGGGAACCAAGCTCGGTCAAAAAGCTGATATCCGGGGCGAGTGTTCCAGACACCCCTTCTTCTGTCAGGGATAATCCTGTCACGCGCCCATCGGCGAGTGTTACACCGCCCCAATCACTGATTGGGCGGTCGGGGTGCCAGCAACCCCGTAGACATTTACCGAAATTGATTTCACCGAGCCCTATTTCATTGACCTTCCAACCCGAGCCGCCATTGGCGCCCGAAATGAGTTGCAACGCCAATAAGTCGGTTACAGCACCAGTTTGTGGGATATCAACCCGAACCTTAGTTGGGCGGCCATAGAGCGTCAGCGCCGGCAGCAACGGGTTTGTCACTTCTGCTCTGTAGACGCCCCTATGGGATAAGCCGATACCTCCTTCGAAAATGGAAGGCTCCGCTACAGTCAGAAAGCTGCTCGAAAACACATCAAGATCAGTATCGTCTTTATACCACTTGTATACATTCCGGGAGCCGCCAGACGTTAGTGTTAGCGTTAAAGCAGTATCTAAACTCACGGTCATGTCCTGAGCTGCGCCGATGCTGTCCTGCGGTGCATAGGTGAAGCCTGTGATTCCCGCGTTGGGTTCCAGATCGCCAAAGTCCAATCGATTGTCTTCTACGCTGAGCCCAACTAAGGGCAAGGCAGAGAGATTTGGTAGATTGGAAAGCTGGTTTTTGTGCAACGCCAAAATGGTGAGACTACTCAACTGCGCCATTTCAGACGGGAGACCTGTAAACAGATTGTTAAACAGAAGTAGGAATTCAAGGCTGGTCAATTGCCCCATTTCAGTAGGGAGCTGTGTGAGTTGATTACCGGAAAGATCCAAATAGGTCAGGCTAGCCAACTGACCTATTTGTGAAGGAACTTCGCCAATGAGCGCATTAAAATTCAAATCAAGCCGGGTAAGCCCCGTTAACTGGCCAACCTCTGGAGGGATGTTGCCCGCGAGCTGATTGGTCAAAAGCTCCAGTTTAGTCACGCGCTCGTCGGTGACGGTAACGCCGAACCAGGTCGAAAGCGGGCCGCTCAGCCAGTTGGTGTTATTGGTCCAGTTAGGGCCGTCGGCGGCATTGTAGAGCGCCACCAGCGCCAACGAGTCTGCCCGAAAAACCGGATTCTCGACGGTTACCGTCGTAGGCCGCCCGAAAAGTGTTAGCTCCGAAGCTATAGAATTATTGACCACTGCGCGGTAAATACCTGCATCAGAGTTCGTTACTTCGGTTACCGCTAAGGTTGCACTATTCTGTCCGGCAAGCAGCACGTCATTCTTGAACCATTGATACGTATTCTGTGAACCGCCAACTGCGGCAGTCAGTGTGAGGGTATTGCCGAGGTCTACGCTGGCGTTCCTGGCCACACCAAAACTATCCTGCGGCGAATAAGTAAAGTCGGCCAAGCCCACATTCGGTTCGACATCATCAAACTCCAGTCGATTGTTTTGTACCTTTGGGCCGACGAAAGGCAGCGCCGAAAGGTCTGGCAAATTTGAAAATTGATTATCCTGCAGCTCCAGCACGAACAACAGCGGCCATTGCGCAATCGCCGCAGGGATGCCGCCTGTGAACTGATTGCCATTCAATGTCACGGTCTGCAATTTGGTTAACAGTCCAAACTCCTGAGGAAAGTCGCCGGAGAGTTGATTATTATGCAGCGCTATATTTTCAAGATTTGCTATTTGCCCTATCTCAGCTGTCAGGCTGCCTGTGAGTTGGTTATTGTTCAAGCCCAAGCCGGCCAAGATCGGCAATTGCCAAAGCTCAGAGGGAATGGTACCGGTGAGCTGATTATTTGTTAAATTCAACGAGATCAGGCCGGTTAACTGGCCGATTTCTGTGGGGATATTGCCACTAAGCCGGTTATTGCTCAGGCTTATAGAAAACACGCGGCCGTTAGTACCTGAAATTCCCTGCCAGGTCAAAACCGGGCCGGAGAGCCAGTTGCTATTATTCGTCCAGTTGGGGCCGTCGGTGGCATTGTAAAGCGCCACCAAGGCCAGTGAATCTTGCTCAGAGACCTGAGCTTGCATTCTTGTAGCCGTCAGCGGGCCAAGGGCGATGAGTAAAAGATATGTAAGTCGTTTCATTGATTTCTCCTTAGTAGTGGCAAAGTTACTTCTCGGAAAGAAGATAAGAAGAAGGGAGACCGCTTTGCTTTACACTTTCACGCAAAAGTTTTACATTTTCGCGCATCCGGGGGAAAGGGCAGTTGTTTTTGAGGAGATGAACGAGCGGTAAGGCAGCTTCTGGTGTTCCCGCGTGCCTGGTTTTGGGAAGAAAAATCTATTCAGCGGTAGGGTACTGATTGGGGGAGACACCGAACTGTTTTTTGAAGCTGCGGTTAAAAGTGGTCAAATTGTTAATTCCAACCTGAAAGCAAATTTCGGTGACGTTGCCTGCATTTTGCTCTAAGAGACTGGCAGCGCGCTGTAAACGCATGGAGCGAATCAGTTGTCCGCCGGATTGATCGATCAGGGCATTGAGTTTTCGGTTAACTTGCGAAGGGCTCATGCCCACGGTTTTGCCGAGCGTGTTGATATTGAAATCTTCGTCCGCCAGTTGCGCTTCGATGGTATCGATCACTCTCTGCAAAAAAACCTGATCCATCGGCGTCGCGCTCACTTCCCGGGGCTTGATGGTCGTGGCCGTGCTAAAGCGCTGCCGCAGCTTCTTACGCAAGGCAATCAGGTTTTTGACCCGCACCAGCAGTTCTTTGGAATCGAACGGTTTGATCAGGTAGTCATCCGCGCCGGTTTCGAGCCCGGCGATTTTTTCCTCCGCGGCCGCTTTGGCAGTGAGCAGAATAACCGGAATGTGACTGGTTCTCTCGTCGTTCTTCAGCGCTGCGCACACTTCGTAGCCGTTCTTTTTCGGCATCATCACGTCGCTGATGACCAGGTCAGGGATGCTTTCGATGGCTTCTTCGATGCCTTCTTCGCCATCCTTTGCTTCAAGAATTTTGTACCCAGCTTCGAGGCACCCGTGAATATAGGTACGCACGTCAGGATTGTCTTCGACGACGAGGATGATGGCGTCGTCTGTGCCCTCCTTTGCTTCCGCCTTTGCCAGGGTGGGATGAAGCGGGATTAGGGGCGCCGAGTCTTCGGACGGTTCGCTCTGTTCCTGGCTTTCGCCCTCAACAATTTGCTCCGGCTGCAAATGAGCTCTACCTAACGGCAGGCAGACCGTGAAGGTCGTGCCGTGCCCTTCTTCGCTTGCGACTTCGATGCTGCCGTTGTGCAATTCCACCAGATCCTTCACCAGCGCCAGGCCAATGCCCGTGCCTTCGTTTTCGCGGGTGCTGGAAGTATCCACCTGATAGAAACGGTCAAAGATGTGGGGCAGACGAGCCGCTGCGATGCCGATGCCGCTGTCCTTCACTGTGATTTCCACGCAATTGACGGCATTGGTTGCGCCTTGCCCGCCGTTTGCGTTCAAAGCATTGGCGCAGACTTCACATTTTGGACTTCGTACTTCATACTTTTGAGCCGTGCCCGAATCGGCAATCCCGAGACGGCAAACGGCAATCAACGTACATGTCACGTTTACACTTCCCTGGTCCGGGGTAAATTTAAGGGCATTGGACAGCAGGTTGGTGAAAATTTTCTCTATCTTGTCGCGGTCGAAATAGGCCTCGGTTAAATCATGCGACGGTTTCGCATCTTCACAAGGATGAACTTGAAACCGCAAAGAAATATTTTTCTGCGCCGCCAGAGATTCGAACGACATCGCCAGCCCCCTAAGATACCCAACAAAATCACCCGGACGGGTCCGTAGCTGCATTTTGCCGGTTTGCAGCTTGGAGAGATCCAGCAGTTGATTGATGAGCCGCAACAGGCGGTCGGCGTTACGCCGCATCATCTTCAAGTTGCCAAAAGAGATGTGTTCGCTGGATTTGGCCAAGGCGTCTTTTAACGGGCCGAGCACCAGGGTAAGCGGTGTACGAAATTCGTGGGAGATGTTGGCGAAAAAGTCGGATTTGAGGCGATCCATTTCCTGCAACTTTTTGAGCTCCACCCGTTCTAATTCACGCTGATGTCTACGTTGATGTTTCTGCTGCACTCTTGCCGCTTGAAAGCGTCCGGTGCCGTAAAAAAGCAAGCTCACGACGACAGCATAAAACGCATAGGCCCAATAGGTGCGATACCAGGGTGGAAGAATGATAAATTCATAAACGCCTTCGCTGCTCAGGTGCTCGTAAACGTTCTTCGCACGCACACGAAAACGGTAGTCGCCCCCGGGTAAATTCGTGTAATCCTTCCTTGTTTCTTCGGTCCAGCCCGACCAGCCCTGGTCAAAGCCCTCGAGCAAGATCTGGTACCGGTTCCTGGTTGGAGCATCATAGCTGGGGGCGGCATATTCGAAACGCATGGTGTTGTGGGCGTAGGGGAATGCCAGACCTTGCGAAGGTTCACAACCTTCGCAAGGTTCCATTGCCGCTCCCCAATATATTGCCGAGTCCCCATTCACTACGACCCGGCGAACCAATGCCGGAAAGTCCACTGCGTAATCTTTGGCAACAGCAGGGTCATAGCGCACAATGCCGTCGTCGTTTCCGAACCAAACCACTCCGGTGGATTCGGGGAAGATTGCCCATGTGTTGCGCATCTCAGCCAACCGCAGAGAAGGCATGCTCTGCCACATATATGAGCCATCTTTCCGGGGCATCGCCGCACCGGTTTCGTACTCGTTCTGATCGCCGCTGGGAATCCACACTCGACCCTGTGCATCCTCTACGATCCGATGCAGATAGCGGGTAGTGTCGGCGAAAGTTAACCCAAATGTGGAATCGGGGACAAAGGAGCGGTTCAGTGGATCAAATCGACGCAATCCTTTTTGGGTCGCAAACAGGACTCGACCATTCACGGAACACGCATAAACCTTGCCTGCCGGCAGTCCATGCGCAGGACCATAACGTTGTATTGAAACCGCCAATTCTTCCGTGGGCAGATGGGATGTAGAAGCCGGCATCTTAACGCGCAGGACACCCGCAACCCGGTTTCCCAGCCATACGATTCCATCCTCATCTTCAACGATCGATATCACGTGTCCGCTAGTACCCGAAATTCGGCCGGTGAACCGCCATCGACCATCGAGTTCTTGTAGCAGCGCCAGGCTTCCGCCGCCAATATAGACCCGCTTCGGATCACTCGGTGATTGATACAGCAGTATTGAATTCAGATCACACACTTGTATGGCCTGGTTCTCCTCAATTCGGTAAACACCATCGATGGTTGCCGCGAACAACGTTTTTTCTATTGCAAGCAGCGACCCGGAATAAGCCGTAATCCCGGAAACCGGTTGAAAAAGAGGGTATGTGTTTCTTGTCGAGGGGATTGACAAAGAATAAACACCTTGATGTGTCGCGGCATAGAGTCGGCCCCGGTGCCTCAGGACTGATAGAACGCTGCCATTGATGCCAAATTTGTCAGAATAGATGGAGAGCGGCGCCGGTGTATCTACTCGCGCCAGACCGTTGTCGAGCGCCAACCACAGCGCTCCATCAGCGGGATCCTGGTATAAGGCATTAACATCTTCATGACGCAAACCCGCGGTCTTGTTAATGAGCTGTCGCAAGCGGCCCTGTTCATCGATGACAGCAACGCCGCCGCGTTGCGTGCCCAGAGCAAGCGTTCCATCCACCAAATTAACGCCACGAGAGAGTTGATTCTCGCGCAAAAAAACATCCGCCTCGGTTTTGAAAGGTTTGAAACTCACACCATCATACAAAAACAGTCCGGATGTGCTGGCGCCGACGAGTAGCCGTTGTCTATATTTATCTTGCCCTGCTCCCCGGGAAGCTTGTACATATCCTTCTGGGTCAGGAAGTGGCAGCATTACGGTGATCACCGCATTCTTAAATTGCTGCCCGCCAGGGGCCAGTCGCAAGGAATCCCCGACCAACTTCATTAACCCGATATTGACTTGTGGCACGTAAACCGTATCTCCAACACCAAAGGCTGATGCAAATGTGGTCTTCGCTTTCCAAATAACTCGAAATCCATCGTCAGGGTCAGCAGCAAGCGTGCCGCGGTCTTTTTTCGTCTGCAGATTCCTCAGCAGAAAAAGGAATTCTTTTGAATTAAAATAAACGCCCTGACTGGTTATGATGATTTTCAGAATATCGAAGGAATCACGATTTTTCTGCGGCAGGCGATGCAGCAGGGAAACATACCCTAATTGCCCCAGCGAGTCCGGAGCTAAATAACCAAGTTCAGCTTCCCCGCCGGCATAAATGACACCGCTCTTGTCAATTGCGACTGACCAAACGGCGGCGCTATTGGGGAGTGGTATCAAACGCCAGGAAACACCATCGTATTCGAGCACGCCTGAAATATTCGCAAAGTACATAAGCCCGCGGTGGTCCCGCACCATCCCGACGTTTTGGGCTGACGCGCCGTATTCTTTGGGGTCGAAGTTTTGAATGAAAGGCAGTCCGGCTTCCTGCCAATGGGCTTCAGGGTCTTTTCCGGCGATGGTATTGGTTTGGGCATGAACGGCAGATAGCGGAAGACATTCACCGAGTAAAATCAGGACTGAAAATGCAACGACCCTTGGGCTCAAAATCATGGATTTGTACTTTATCTTATACTCATTTCTCTTTTGTTTTCAAAAGAGTTGTCTTTTCACGTTTCGGTTGTAATTTGGAATTATTGATCAACCGGTGGGGTCTCATAAAATAAAAAGCTGCGCGTGTGAAACAAGGTAAACCGTCAGAGCGTTGAGCCTGGTTGCCAAACTACAGTTTGCATACCTGGTATCGCATGAAATTTTGGTGCGCGGCAGGTTCTCACATTACCGGTAACTGATACTGATGCCCATGTCCTGCTCACGCTAAGCAGAGTTTACGGTGTCACAGACACGATATCCACTTTGTCGCGGATGCCCTGCTGTGTAAACCACCAGTCTGCGAGAAAAACAAATTCCAGTGGCGCCACCGGGCACCTGAGCGGCATCTCAACGATGTTGAGCACCATTTACCGCCCTGCCACTACTTCAGGAAGTGGGCCAGCGCTAGGGGCCCATCAACTGTATAGAAGTCAAAAATGTTCTGCCGCCAGCCAACTTGCCGCTGTTCCCAATATAGACTGGAGACCAACCTGCGGCGGATATGCACATGACTACAAGGAGGTCGCGAACAACACTCCGTCGCCAGTGTCTCTTCGGTAAAAGCGTTTGGTTTCCGGATTGTAAGTCGAACCTGGCTCGACTTACTTGTGAAAGTCTGCCCGCCGGTGTGGCAAGCACAGTCGCGTCAGGAGCGTTGCGTCACCAAGTTATAACGACGGGGAGCCATTGGCGGCCAAATTTGGGTTCTTGCACCTCTTCAACTTCGTGACCAGGATAGATGTCGAGGTCATCATTTGTGTTTGTGGCGGGATTTGTATTCGTATTCAATCGTGTTATTGATGACCACCACCGACGGGTGGCCCGGCACAAGAATCCGTGTGCCACGTGTCTTTTAGGTCGTGGGATGTATGGCACGAGAATCGGAATGTCTGCTCTATCTGGAGTAACACCCTCCTTTCGCAATCTGGCATATTCTGATGACCATCGCCATTCTTCAGGTGCATCCACAAGCCCGGTACGACGGGTGGCCCAGTACAAGGATCCGCGTGCCAGGTGCCTTTTAGGCCGTGGGATTTGTGGCGCGCGAGCCGGAATGTCAGCTTGATCTGGAATAACACCCTGGTTCCACAATCTGGCATACGCAGATGACCATTGCCATTCTTCAGGTGCAGCTACCAGCCCTGCCCGTACAGGGTTGGCTTCAATGTAGTTTATTGAAGAATGAATTGCTTTTGCATCCCATAGTTTCTGTCAAAGCCGCCACCGGCTTGCCAGAATCGAAATTTCTCTTTGTCTCCCGTACCAATGCAATAACTCTGATAAATACCTGGCGCAGTTGCTTTCAGATGCTCACCGTACTTTTTACAGGCACACCCTTTAATTGATTTCAGTATTTGTGATGTCTTATAGGGTGCCACATAAGGAAATAGGAGCAAATGAACGTGATTCGGCATAAGCACATAGGCCCAAAGTTTGAACTTAAATGAGTCCCTTGCCCTTTCTAATTCTTCCAGGAAAAGCAAACAACTGTGCGTGTCATCGAGATAGTCAAAACGATGATAGCAGGAGAAAGTCAGTTCGTGTGCATGTCCTGGTATGTCGTAACGTTTTAACTTTTTTCGAGGTTTTGTGGTATTCTCTGACATGCGGCTTTGATTGCTAGCGTTAGGCACGGCCTAAAGGCGCGTGCCACCCAAACTTTGAAATTCTTTCGTCCTGGGCACCCGCGCGCGCCAGATTCGGTTCGGACTCGAATTGAACATCGGACACCCGACGGTTCCGACCTACTCAAGCAGTTTGAAAACCATCGGCCGCCGCAGTTTGAAAAGTGGCTGGTCCGGGACGAGGCGTAGCCAGATATTCAGCGTAGTGCTGACCTACCCAACGCAGGCTCACTCCGATGTTTGCACTCCTAAAATGTAATTATGGGTAGACGTTTGATCAAAAAAGCCCGCCAGAACTGGAGGGCTTTTCAAAAATCGACTAACTTAATCTCGCCTTAAAAACTCAAATTAGCGGTTCCGGTTATGACACGCCCATTAAAACCGAATTGATTTACTTCCCACGGATATTGAAAACGCCCACCCAAGTCGGTCACGACATCACCCTTCGTATCAATTTTGTCAGGATAAACGTTGAACAGATTGTTCACCAAGAGACTGAGTGACACTTCGCTATTGATCTTGTAATTGACATTCAAGTCTGTCAAGACCTTTGCGTCAAAAGTCTGGTCCTTTGTGGGGTCACTTGCGTGCTGCCAGGTGACATCCCCAAAGTAGTTACCGGATACGCCTACCGTCAAGGGATTGAGGTCGTAGGATGCCCCAAGAATGACTTTTTCGGTAGGTCTAGCGGTTAGCAAGCGTGCCTGCTCCTTGCGATTGAAGATGTCTATTCCATCCGCGGCGAGAACATCCGGAGTCTTGATTCTACCCTGAATTGAGTGGTCGGTAAAAGAAGCGGCGCCATTCAACTTAAGCTTGTCAAGCTGGTAGTTGGCGACAATTTCCACTCCCTTGGTCCGAGTATCGGCCCCGTTTATGAAGAATTTCAGGCTGGTGATATTGTTAGATTGTAAAATACCAAAAATGGTAGTTGTTGGATCGGTGGAGCCGATCTCTCCTGTGTAGACAATTCGATCGTCCACGTCAATCTGGAAAAAGTCAACGCTTAGAAAAAAATCATCTGTTGGCCGTCCAGCAAACCCGAATGTAAAGTTAGTGGTAGTTTCTTCCTGCAGCTTATTTACACCCAATTTCCGTAGAACGGGACTATCATTGTTAAATGTACCTTGATTGCTAACGGTACCACCGGAAATCAACGTCTGAATGTTGCTCAGAAACACCTGGTGCAGCGATGGCGCTCTGAAACCGGTAGAAACTGAACCACGCGCACTATATCGATTATCTTTGGTCTTAAGGCGGGCGTTCAGTTTAATTGTTTCGGTATTCCCAAAGTCACTGTACTTCTCCAGGCGGGCCGCCCCTCCGATAAAAAAGCTTTCCGTCACATCGGCGCCAATATCGACATAAGCACCAACATTAGTCCGCTTGGCATCAATTGCATTCTGAGGCTGCAATCCCGGGAATGACTGAGCGCCAGCGCCAGCAAACGATGCCTCTTCGCCTGCGACTGCAATGAAGTTCTCTCGTCTAAACTCGGCGCCACCACTGACGAATATTTTGTCCGTCACCAACTTCGAAATATCAAAATTGATGATATTGTTGTTAAACTCATAGCCGCCGGCTTTGAATTCTGTCGGACTCAATTCACCCAGATCCAAGTTGATCGAGTTACCTATTGTGTAGTCCACTGTATTCTCGCCAAACGTGTAGCTGATGTCGTATTTCCATCCAGCCTTTTGCGACCTGAAACCTGCTGTCAACTGCGTGTCAAAAACATTCGTCTCGAATGTAGGCTGGAAGCCATTGTAGGTAGTGCCCTCGTCGTGCTTCAAAAAGAACTCGTCAGGAATCCAGTAAGGTACACGATAGAGTGCGTAGCTGAGACCTTCCCGGTAGACCAGGCCTCCAAATGAGTAGACTTCATCAAAATCATTAAGCTCAAGTTCGCTGTTAAAATAGATATTTGCACTGGTCATGTTTGGCAAACCGACCCGCATGCCAAGGTCCGGGTTTGCTTGAATAAAAGGGTTTGAACCATCCACGCCGAATAGCGCATCATTTCCGGGAGTACCTGCCCTATTAGTCTCTTCCTGGTCAGTGTAGCCGGCCGACAGGTTAAAGAACCCTCTCTCACCGATTTTGAAGCCACTGTTGACATTCCCTCCAAATTGAAATCCATCGCCTTCTTCAGTCACACCGGAGTAGGCATTGACAGTGGTTTTTTCTGTTTCATCGTTCAGAATAACATTAATCACGCCGGCGATCGCATCAGAGCCATATTGAGCGGATGCGCCGTCACGCAGGACCTCGACGCGCTCGATCGCACTAACCGGGATACTGTTCATATCGACGCCGACATCACCTTTTCCAGGCGTGTCATTTATGAAGACAAGAGCGGAAGGGTTCTTTCTCTTGCCATTTATAAGGACAAGCGTACGGCTCGGTCCTAAACCTCGCAAGTCCGCAGGATCGAAATGGGCGGTCGCATCAGAGATGGTCTGTTGAGTTGAATTAAAAGAAGGAACCACGTAGTGCAGCATCTTGTCGAACGCGATCTGCGCCGTTGCCTGAAGATCTCTGAGCTTGATATTATCAACCGGGACCGGAGAGGTGATAGAAGTTCGCGTTCTAAACCGGGATCCACTCACGACTACGTCCTGGGCGCTCAAAACATCCTCAGTCAAGACAACGTCCAAGAAACCATCACTGGATACGGTCATGGTCTTCTTTTCATACCCAATGTAAGAGAACACCAAGACAACAGGTAGGTTTTTTACTTTCAATGAAAAAGATCCATCTGAAGTCGTACTCGTTCCCGTAGTAGTATTTTCCACAAAGATGTTGACACCGGCCAGGGCGGTCATGACACCTTCCTCGGAACCCATCGAGTCCGAGCCGGTAACTTTTCCCTTAAGGGTGGTTCCTTGGGCATAAGCCCCCGCTGCTACAAATGCCAAGAAGAGAAAAATCGTTAAGACTTTTTGCATGGTTAATCCCTCGCTTTAACTAATTATGATTTGGTTGTTTCAGGCATTCAGAGAGCCAGCACCGTGAATCTCTCGCAGCCCTCGGCTCATGCGTGCGCTTTGCAATTTATGAGCCGAAATCACGCCCCGTCTTACAACTCGTTTAAGAACCATGCATAACGGCACCTCCTGCATTTAGCTCAACACTCATAATAGAATGCAATTATTTGCACAGAGGTGCAAACAGTTGACGTGTTCGTGAAAGCCGTAGAGAAGATGATTTTGGAAGATACTGTGGGTGTGGACGTTCTGAACCAACATAAACCCACCAATCTAAGTTACAAATGCTTAACCTAAAGTCAAGAAAAAACAAGGAGTGGGTCTGACAGGCTTCCGGGAGCAGAGTCACCGATTAGTTTTGCTTGAGCAAATGCGTTCTGCTCCGGACGGGACCCTGCCCACCGCCTGGCTCCATCCATGCCCAATCTATATCGCATTCTGCTATCATTTACGGGACTACGGCTTACTGACTTTCATGCAATCTGTGGCTCGCTGATGCATCCAAATCCAGTTTGTAGATTCTCTTAAGCTCCGCGATTATCTTCAATGAGTCTTGACCAAAAGGGGTCTTGCCTTCAAAATTGTGCAAAATCATCCCTTCCAGCAAATCGCCCAAAGTGAAGTCGTGGTATTCTGCCAACGCCTTCAAGATCTTCAGGATGCGTTTCTCGATCCGGATGCCAGTTTGAACCCGTTCCACCGTTAACGACATCTTCGCGCTGGGTGCATTTTTCTTTGCCATGCTTACTCCTGGTCAATTCATGTAATGTACGAATGTATCTGAATCATACTCAGAGTCAACGGTTTTTTGAGACTAGTTGGTT
>JAJDAD010000055.1 GCA_029262055.1 Candidatus Zhuqueibacterota bacterium | reverse complement strand
AAGAAGTTTCTCTAATAAAAAAGGGCCCTAAGGCCCCGATGGCTTTTGCCATCCACCTCCAGTAAGCTGGATTAGTTAAATGAACAAAAAAGGACAGCTAAAGTCAATGATATTGTTGATTTCCTCGCAAGCCCCGGTTGGTTCGACTCGTAAACCGGCCGGCCCGCGAATCATTTACAAGGAGGTAACCCTTTGTCCGACACAAAATACATCGTCGGCATAGACCTGGGCACGACCCATTGTGTGGTTGCCTATGTCGAAAGGCCGACAGAAGATGACAGCAAACCCGAAATCAAACTCTTTGAAATTCCACAGGTAACCGGACCGGGCGAAATCAAGGGGGCGCAACTGCTGCCGTCCTTCATCTTTATGCCCGGCCGGCACGATGTTTCCGAAGGCAGTTTGGCGCTACCGTGGAATAAAAAAGTCGACCTGGCCGTCGGTGACTTTGCCCGCAAGCGCGGAGCGGAGCTGCCGGACCGCCTGGTCTCCTCTGCTAAATCCTGGCTATGCAACGAGGGTGTTGACCGGACCCGGGATATTCTCCCGTGGGACAGCCCGAAAGACGCGCGGCACATTTCTCCCTTGACCGCGACCCAACACATCCTGCAGCATATTCGTGCAGCCTGGAACCATACCATGGCCGCAGGTGACAAGAACGCAAAACTGGAAAATCAGGATATCTACCTTACCGTTCCCGCCTCTTTTGACGCGGTTGCGCGTGAACTGACCGTTAAGGCGGCCCAAAGCGCGGGCCTCCAAAACCTCACTCTGCTGGAAGAACCGCAGGCAGCCTTCTATGCATGGTTGCAGGTCAATGCCGAGGCGTGGCGCGATCTGGTGAACGTGGGTGAATCAATCCTGGTGGTGGACATCGGTGGCGGCACAACCGATTTCAGCCTGATCCAGGTTGAAGAGGAAGACGGCCAACTGACTTTGCAGCGTGTCGCGGTAGGCAACCACATTCTGCTCGGCGGCGACAACATGGACCTGGCACTCACTTACGGTCTTCGTTCGAAACTTGCACAGAAGAACATCAAGATAGATGCGTGGCAATTTCGTGGTCTCAGTCACAGTTGTCGCAACGCCAAAGAAAAGCTGATGCAACAAGGAGACCTGGAATCTGAACCCGTCGTCATTTTGGGTAAAGGTTCCTCCCTTATCGGTGGCACGATCCGGACTGAATTGACTCGCTCTGAACTTGAGACCATCCTGCTGGACGGTTTCTTCCCGGTCGGTGATGCCGACGACCACCCACAAGAAAAACAGCGTGTCGGCATGCAGGAAATGGGCTTGCCCTATGAAGCCGATCCGGCCATCACGCGGCACCTGGCCGCTTTTGTGAGCAGAGAAACCTCAGGCGACGGCCATGACTCGCCACCATTCCCGGGCGCTGTTTTATTCAACGGCGGTGTCATGAAAGCCGACTTGCTGCGTGGACGAATTGTCTCAGCGCTCAATCAATGGCGCGGGCAGGAGGTTAGGCTCCTGGAGTCCGTCGGCCTGGATCTGGCCGTTGGGCAAGGGGCTGCATACTACGGCCTTGCTACCTGCGGGCGCGGTATCCGAATCCGGGCCGGTGCGTCGCGTTCATATTACATCGGCGTTGAAACGTCGATGCCGGCAGTGCCGGGTGTTCCGGCGCCGATGAAAGCGCTCTGCCTGGTGCCTTTTGGAATGGAAGAGGGGGCTTCGGCAGAGGCACGTGAAAAAGAGTTTGGCCTGATCGTCGGTGAGCCGGCCTCCTTTCATTTGTTGGCTTCGTCGAACAGAAAATCGGATGCTGCCGGGACAATCGTGGAAGACTGGACCGGCGAAATAGCTGAGGTGGCTACAATGGAGGTCGAGTTACCTGCCAACGGCGCCGGCGCCGGCAGTCAACTCGTTCCGGTCTGGCTACAAAGCAAGTTTACTGAAATCGGCACTCTGGAGATTTGGTGCGTCGCGCGCGACGATCCGGCAAAAAAGTGGAAACTGGAGTTTAACCTGAGGGAACACACCGATTGAGGAGCAGATCGCAGGCAGACAGTCAGGCCGAACATGATTATCGTTACATCATCGGCATCGACCTTGGCACGACCAATTCCGCCGTATCCTTCCTCGATCTTGCTTGTGAGGAAGCTGACTCCGGACCCGGCGCCCGACCGCAAATCACCCCGTTTCCAATACCGCAATTGGTAGCGGCCGGCGAACTTGCGTATCGTCCCGTTCTCCCCTCGTTTCTCTATTTGCCCGGGCCACACGACCTGCCTCCAGGTAGTCTACAATTGCCCTGGGAGGAGGAGAGAGACTATGCCGCGGGAGAGTTTGCACGCACGCAGGGAGTCATGGTTCCGGGGCGCATGGTCTCGTCGGCAAAATCATGGCTCTGTCATGCAGGGGTCGACCGGACCGCCGACATTCTGCCATGGAACTCCCAAACCGACACAACAAAATACTCGCCGGCAGAAGTAAGCACGCGCTATTTGCTGCACATCCGTCAAGCCTGGAACCACGAAGTTGCTTTAGGAAAAAAAGCCGGGCGGTTCGAAGAGCAGTTGCTTGTCGTTACCGTGCCAGCCTCCTTTGACGAAGTTGCGCGCGAGCTGACGGTCGTTGCCGCAAAAGCCGCAGGCCTCAAGCGCATATTTTTACTGGAAGAACCTCTGGCCGCCTTTTACTCCTGGCTGGCGGCCAACGAAGCGGAGTGGCAATCTCAACTAAGCGATGGTCAGATAATACTGGTCTGCGACGTCGGTGGCGGCACCACGGATTTCACGATCATTGCCGTCAAAGAGGGGAAAAGCGGCCCAGGTCTCAACCGGCTGGCCGTAGGTGATCACCTGATGCTGGGCGGCGACAATATGGACCTGACTCTCGGCCGCTACATGGAGGCCGCGCTCAGCGGAAAAGCCGGCTCTTTGGATGCGCAGCGCTGGCATCAGCTCTGTTGTCAGTGCCGCCAGGCAAAAGAGGATTTCTTCGAAAACGGATCGGCCGATTGCAGCTTTGAGGTTGCGGTAGCGGGCAGAGGTAGCGACCTCATCGCCAGCACTCTGCGCGGGCGTTTGCAGGGCGCAGACCTGCAGCAGCTAATCGTCGACGGCTTTTTCCCCTCTGTCACGCTTGCAGAAGGTCCCGGTGAAAGTCAGCGCAAGGGCCTGACCGATCTTGGCTTGCCCTATGTTCAGAATCCTGCGATCACGCGACATCTGGCTGCTTTTTGGCGGACCCATGCACCGTTCGTGCAGCAGGAAACCGGCAGGGCAAACCCATATCCCGACTTTGTCCTGTTCAACGGCGGCGCGCTCAAGCCGGCAGTACTGCGCAAACGAATGCTGAAAACAATCGCAGGTTGGTTCAGAAGCACCAGCGCCGCCGACTGGCAGCCGCAGGAATTGCTCAACCCGCGGCCGGACCTGGCGGTATCAATCGGGGCGTCCTACTATGGCCTGGTCCGCCTGGGCAGCGGCGTCCGTGTCGGCAGTGGCAGTCCGCGGGCGTACTACGCTGCGGTTGCATCGGGGGTCAGTTCCGGGCCGCCGGCCACGAAACCCGCCGCCATTTGCATCGTGCCGCGCGGTACGGAAGAGGGCGCCCTGGTAACGCTGACCAAACATAGTTTTGCGGCAGTCGTCAACCAACCTGCCGTGTTTCAAATGTACAGTTCCAGCACCCGCCTGGGGGATCGACCCGGCGATCTGGTGCAGCCGGATGCCATCGACACCGTCCCGTTGCCACCCATCAGCACTATTTTGCGGCAAAAAAAGAGCAAAGGCTCGACTCAGATCCCGGTCACACTGGCGGCGCAACTGAATGAAGTCGGCACCCTCGGACTCTGGTGTCAAGCCAGATCATCCAGCCACCGCTGGCAATTGCACTTTGATGTGCGTCACGAGTTCAAATCCGGCGAAGCAACAGACACTGGTGGTGACACGCTCGACACGGAGGTCATAGACCGCGCCAAGGCGAGAATCCGGGCGACTTTTCAGTCGGGTGCTGCAAGGGTTCCCCCTGAAAAACTAAACAAAGATCTGATCGCCATTCTGGACCAAAGGCGCGAAGACTGGCCGAAGTCTGCCATCCGGCCCCTGGCCGAGACCCTGCTGCAACTCCGGAAGGGCCGGACTTTTTCGAGTCAACACGAGGCGCGCTGGCTTAATCTTCTCGGGTTCTGCCTGCGCCCCGGATTCGGCGATCCTGCCGATGAGTGGCACCTGAAAGAAGCCTGGAAACTGTACGCGCAGGGACCGGCATCTCCAAAATCGCCAGACGCGCGTTCTGAATGGTGGATTTGCTGGCGCAGAATCGCCGGTGGCCTTTCCGCAGGAAAACAACAGCAGATCTTTCAGCAGATTTATCCGTACCTTAGATCACCTGAGAAGCTGGCCGGTCGCAAGGCCTACGCCAACTTCCCCAAAAAACTGAGCGCCCATGAACGCATCGAGATCTGGATGGCGCTGGCAAACCTGGAACGCTTGCCAGTGGCACACAAAACAGAGATGGGCCAATGCCTTTTGCGGGAGATCAACAGGCGCCGGCCAAACCCAAGAGAGCTTTGGGCGGTGGGCCGCCTCGGTACGCGCCGGCCGTTTTACGGGCCGTTGAACCTGGTGCTCCCCGCTGCTGAGGCAGCCGTTTGGGTGGAGCAACTACTCGATTTGGAACTTAAGCCCGGCGAGCAAACGGCGTTTACACTGGTCCAGCTTGCGGGCCTCTGTGGCGATCGCAGCCGCGACCTGCCGGCGGAGACAAGACAAAAGGTGGCCGCCTGGCTTGCGGGTCTATCGGAAGGCGACCGCTTTACAGAAATGCTGGAGAACCAAAACCCCGAACTTGAGTTTCAGGAAAAAATCTGGCAGTTTGGCGAATCCCTACCCGCCGGACTGGTCTTGACGCAGGAATCCTGAACGTATGCTCACCTGTCGCAGCGAACCGAACTTGTGAAAACCAGGATCGGATATGGTCGAGCCTAAGACACAGGAACAAGTAACCGTCATCGGCGGCGCCACCGTGGACATTTCCGGGTTCGCCGCGGACTACCTGACGCCACAAGCCTCCAATCCCGGAGTCATCGAATTCTGTACCGGCGGCGTCGGCAAAAACATCGCGGAAAACCTGGCCCGGCTCGGCGTTAAAACGCGACTGCTGACAGCGGTCGGAAACGACCCGTTCGGCACTCAAATTCTTGCAGATTGCAAGACGGCCGGAATTGACGTTGACCCGGCTGCCATCGCCCGGGCCGGTACAAGCTCAGTCGACCTTGCCATGCATGATCGGCATGGTGACATGCAGCTCTCCATTTCACAAATGGATGCAACTGAAGCGATTACCATCGATTTTATCAAAAAGAACAGGCGGGCGATTCAGGAATCGAGCATTGTGGTCGTCGACGGTAATTTAAATCAGCAGACCCTGGAGTACTTGTTATCCGCTTTTTCAAAGCCATTCTTCTTTGATCCGGCAGCGCTCAGCAAAGTCGGTAGAATCAAAAACGTTATGGCAAAATGCCACTCGATCAAACCCAATCGGCTTGAGGCCGAGGCGCTCTGGGGCAGCAGAATCGAAACCCAGGCCCACGCGCAACAGGCGGCGCAGTTTTTGATCGAATCAGGTATAAACGAGGTCTTCATAACGATGGCAAGTGCGGGCGTCTTTTTTATGAATGATGAGGCGGCGGGACATTTGCCCGCTGCGGACACGCCGGTTGTAAACGACAGAGGCGCAGGCGACGCTTTTATGGCTGCGGTAATTTACGGCTACCTTAAAGAAATGAAAATACGGGAGCGGTGTGCTCTTGGGATGGCGGCGGCCGCTCTGACCATGGCCCATCAGAACACCGTCAATCCCAGCTTGTCGGTGACGCTGGTGCAGGAAATGTTGGAAACATTTAGGAAATAATCCTACTTTGAAGTGACCCTGCAAGCAACCGGCAGAAGGGCATACAAACCGGTATCAGATCATGCCTGGAGTGACTTAAAAGAGACATGTGCCGCCGTTTTCATCTTCCCTTCATGCCGGATTACGAAGAGATCTTCAACGAGCTGTTCGGCATCTCTATTCTGCCGCCCAAGACCGATCTTGTCTTTGGAGAGGACATTCAACCCCGGACCCCCATCACAACGCTGCGCTACGAGAATAGCTTTATTGCAGAGCCAATGCACTGGAACCTGATTCCGAACTTTGCGGCGGCCTTCACGTCTAAGCGAAGCTGGCACAATATCAGGATTGAGTCTTTCAGCAGGAACTACCAACAGCAACTCCTGACGGACAGACGTTGCGTCATTCCGGTGACAGCTTTTGTCGAGCACACCCGCCGCGGCGACAGCTACGAGTTTGCCCACCGCACCGATAAGATCATGCTGCTTGGCGGCGTCTACGACACCTGGCATGACAAACGGCTAAGCTGCAGCATCATCACCATGCCGGCGAACGCGATTGTGGCGGAAATACATCACCGCATGCCGTACGTACTGCCGTCCGGCTTCGCATCCTCCTGGCTACAAAACGACCCGGCGCCGGAGCGCTTGCTGCATGCTATGCAGCCGGTGCGAGAGAACGATTTGGTGAGACGACGTACGGGCGGCAGGCAATCAGCGCCCGGCAGTCAGGAAGAGTTGTTCTGAAATAAAACCGCAAGCAGAACGCCGCGGGGGATTAGCCACGGAAATCGCGCAGATTGCGGCAGTGGCAGGCGGATGTGGTTGGAGCAACAAGCGCGTTCCCGGCCCGTTGGAACCTAGTCAGATGGCCAATGACACTCCTCGCGGTGACTGACCTCGACTTTTACTTTGTATTTCTCTGAAATGTATTTCCCCAACTGGTTCGCACAGTAGACGGACCGGTGTTGGCCGCCGGTGCAGCCAAATGCCACGGAAAGATCGGAAAAATTGCGCGACTGGTAGTTCTCAATCACCTGCGAAACCAGATCGCGCACGCGGGTCAGGAAGGTGTGCACCTCTTCTTTGCGGTCCAGAAACCTGCTGACGGAATGGTCATTGCCGGTTTTCTTTTTGTATTTGGTGAGCCTGCCGGGATTGGGCAGAGCACGGCAGTCAAAAACAAAGCCGCCGCCGTGTCCGCTGTCATCACTGGGTAGTCCGCGCTTATATGAGAAGCTCTGGATTCTGACGGTCGTTTGCAGTTGCGCGTTACCAAGTTCCCGCAACATGGTCGATTGTACCAACCGTTGCCAGCTTTCCATCAAGGCTGGGATCTTTATCGGAAAGGTGGCTTGCCGCAACACGAACTCCAGATTCCGAATCGCGTATGGCACGCTTTGCAGAAAGTGCGTCTTGCGTTCATAAAAACCGCGAAACCCGTACGCACCCATCGCCTGCATAATGCGAACCAGCACGTACGCATAATAGTGCTCCATAAACTCATCCCGACCTACTACGGAATATTCCCCGAGCTTCTGCAGATATGTTTCAAGCAGGCGATTGCGGGCGTCAAACGGCAGGTCTGCCTTGGCGTCGAACAGCAAGGACGCGATATCGTACTGCAGGGCCCCCTTCCTGCCACCCTGGTAGTCGATAAAACATGGGCTGTTTTTCCGCACCATGATATTGCGTGACTGAAAATCTCTATAAAGGAAGAAGGTACGCTTGGCTTTCAGCAAAAAACGGGCAAACCGGCTGAAGTCGTTCTCCAGGGCCTGTTCGTTGAATGGGATCTGTGCCAGCTTTAGAAAATAGTATTTGAAGTAGTTTAGATCCCAACTGATGGACTGCCGGTCGAAACTATGCCTGGGGTAACATTTGCGATAATCAAGCGTGGCGCCGGCTTCGATCTGAAATCTTGGCAGAATCTGAACGACTTTTTCATAGACCTTTTCAACGGACCGAGGAAAGCGCTGCGTTTGCTCACGATGTTGCACCAGAAAATCGAACAGAGTCTGGTTGCCGAGGTCTTCCTCCAGGTAAATATCAGACTCCAGAGCCGTTTCATAGATTTCAGGAACTGCTAACCCCGACTTCCGGAAATGGCGTGAGAACTCTATGAACGCGACGTTCTCGGCCCGGTCCTCGTTGTAGACGCCGATGGCCGTTCGTTTGGCGCTGAGAATTCTGTAACGCTTACGATTTGAGCCGTGCAAAGGTAGCGGCTCGATGTTGCTTGCCTTTTCCTCGAAACCGGCTTCGAACAATTCCACGAGCTGGTTTTCTTTTTGCTTTGACATGTGATCCTGTCCCTTAGAAGTCTGTCCTTAACTCCCTTCGTAAGATCTGCTGAACGCAAAGGTACGAAAAGGCCAAAAATAATCAAAGTAATTTGCTCTGACGACCGGGTGCCCCTGACTTCTAGCCAATCGAGGTTGTACCTACAAGTTCACACTGAACCACAGTGTGCGCATCGGATGCTCGCCGACAGGCTCTGCACAGCAATCTAACAATTTGTTTTTACGGATCTTTCATTCATCTTCGGCATTCCTGGCCCGCTCGTTGCATAAGCCGGCGTGAATTCGTTAACGAAACATAGAGAATAAAGCAATCACATTTATTGGAGGTATTTTAAGATGAAAAAGATGTTCTCCCGATTCTGCGTTTCGGCCCTTGCGGC
>JAJDAD010000054.1 GCA_029262055.1 Candidatus Zhuqueibacterota bacterium | reverse complement strand
TGAGCTTTGCGAGCAAGTCGTGATGAATGCCGGGGCAGATTGGACAATAGTTCGGGCCAGCTGGTTCAATCAGAATTTCAGTGAAAGCTTCTTTCTGGATCCAATATTAGCTGGCCATGTTGCTCTACCCAGGGGAGAAGCACTTGTGCCCTACGTTGACGCGGATGACATTGCGGACGTTGTGGTAGAATCGCTTCTGGATAACAAGCATATCGGCCAGACTTATGAATTGACAGGCCCGCGCCAATTGACATTCAAGCAAGTCACGGAAGAGATTTCAAAGGTTGCTGGGCGGGATATCACGTTTACTTCAATTACGACGGACGAGTACACAAAAATGCTTGAAGAACATCAAGTGCCGGAAGATTACATATGGCTAATCAATTATCTTTTCACGGAAGTTCTTGTTGACAAAAATTCTGGCGTCACGAATAATATCGAAAAAGTACTGGGGAGAAAAGCCATAGATTTTGCTGAATATGCCACAGAGACAGTTACAACTGGAATATGGAATCCTGCCCCAAAGTGACTATAATTTCTGAGCATAGAACACGACGTTTGAGGAACTGTCCAAAATGCTCTCAATTATGAAAAGGATGAAACTCAATAGATGAAAGGATTTAGGATCATGAAACATCTAAAAATGGACCATCAGAAAACCTTGATGCTGACGGCTGTGATTCTCATCGGTATTATTGGCATGTTCATGCTGACCCAAAATGCGCAACAAGCCTCAGCCGGCCCGGCGACGATTGACTCACAAGGATATCCCACCTCATACAAAACTCTCGCCGTGGACGGACTCGATATTTTTTATCGCGAGGCCGGCCCGAAAGGAGCCCCCACGGTTCTGTTGCTGCACGGCTTCCCAACTTCATCGCACATGTTCCGAAACCTGATTCCAGCTCTGGCTGACAAATATCATGTGGTGGCGCCTGACTATCCTGGCTATGGCAACAGTTCCATGCCCAGTGTGGACGAGTTCGAATACACATTCGACAAGATGGCTGAAATCGTCGACACCTTCATCGGAAAGCTTGGCTTGAAAAGATACAGTCTGTACTTGATGGACTATGGCGCGCCCGTAGGCTTCCGCCTGGCGGCCGCGCATCCGGAGCGTGTCGAAGCCCTCATCATCCAAAACGGCAATGCGTATGACGAAGGCATCGATAACAACTTTTGGGAGCCGATCAAAGGTTACTGGAAAAGCCGCTCTGCGTACAATGTCGGACTCGACAATGACTGGTGGAAGAATATCAAAGCTGCGTACAAGAAGGAAACCATGTCAAATGAGGAGGCGCTCCGCTTTTTGTTGACCATCGGCGCGACACAGTGGCAGTACACCAACGGCGCTCGCAACCAGGAGGCCATCAGCCCTGATAATTGGCACGTCGACCAGAGACTCCTTGACCGGCCGGGGAACCAGGGAATCCAGCTCCAGATGTTTTACGACTACGGCAGCAATCCGCCGCTTTACCCAAAATGGCAGGCCTACTTCCGCAAACATCAGCCTCCGACATTGATCGTATGGGGCGCGAAAGACGAAATCTTCCCGGCTGAAGGCGCTCACCCCTACAAGCGTGACCTGAAGAATTTGGAATTTCATTTGCTGGACACGGGCCACTTTGCTCTGGAAGAAGACGGTGACCTCATTGCACGTTACATCCGTAACTTCCTGGCGAAGAACGTCGGGCAGGTGCAGAATGAAACGGTAGCGGAAAAATGACCCAGAATCGTGCGCCGCGGCGAACCGTTGTCCCGGCCACGGAAACTTTTCAAAGTCAAAACATGAGGCAGGCCATGAACCAGAACTTTACTAAATTTGCCTTCACTGACAGTGTCAAGAACGCCCAGGAGCGATATGGCTCACGCAAATCATACGCACGCATGGAAGCGTCAGGTGACAAGTACGTTCTAACAGACAGAGAAATCCCTTTTATCCAATCGAGAGACAGTTTTTACATGGCTACTGTTGGGGAGAATGGTTGGCCGTATGTGCAGTACCGCGGTGGTCCCAAAGGATTCTTGAAAGTAATCGATAACACAACGCTGGGTTATGCAGATTTCCGCGGTAACATGCAATACATCAGCGTTGGAAACATCAATGCAACCCGCAAGGCGTCCTTATTCTTTATGGACTATCCCTCGCAACAGCGCCTAAAAGTCTGGGCAGAATCGGAAGTGCTCAAGGCTGAACAAAATTCTGAGTTGCTACAAAGGTTGAAGGTTCCTGATTATGAAGCTCACATTGAGCGCATTATCATCTTCAGAGTTAAGGCCTATGATTGGAATTGCCCACAACACATCACACCGCGCTACACAGCGGAAGAAATCGCAGAGGGAATCGCTAAATCAAATCCTGACATCTTGAAACCATGTTGTCCCGATGATGTCAAGTAGTCCTTAATATGTTCACTGTTAGCAAGAGAGTCAAGCAGAGATTATGAAGAACAAAACGAGCCTATTGAATCTGACGAACGAAAATTTCAGGCACCAGGTGCTCGAAAATCCACACCTTGTTCTGGTAAAGTTTGGGGCAAGCTGGAGCGGCCCCTGTCATATTCTAACACCCATCATCGAGGAATTGGTGGCAACATTCTCAGACAAAGTTGATTTTTGCAGAATGGATGTTGACAAATTTCCTGAAATCACTAAGAAATTTAACATTCAATGTATCCCGACTTTGCTCTTTTTCAACACAGGCAAAGTTGTCGAGCAAACAACGGGCGTAATTTCCAAGAGCGAGTTAGAAAAAAAACTGCTCGCGCTCTTGCAGCAATAATCTAACGCCAGCAGAGACGAACTTTTTTAAAAGAAATGAAACTTTCTTTTTCATTGCGCGTTTTACCTACTCATAGATAGGTAGCTTTATCATGACTGAAAACACTGTTCTGACAAAACTTCTGGACTTAGCGGTTGAGCTCATACAAACTCGCGGATACAACGCGTTCAGCTATCGTGACTTGTCGCGCGAGATTGGGATCAAAACCTCCAGTATCCACTATTACTTTCCGAGTAAAGAAGACCTCGGGAAGGCCGCCATGGCCAGGTACCGGGAAAACTTCAACCAGTCCCTGTCCCGGATTGATAGCGCGGTGCAAGCACCAACGGAAAAACTAATGCGCTTTTCGGAGTTGGCCAGCGGCACACTGAAATCGTGTGACAAGATTTGTCTCGGTGGGATGCTGGCCTCCGACTTTCACACCATGCCTGACTCAATACGGGAGCAGGTAAGGGGCTTCTACAATGACAATGAGGCCTGGATTACCAAAGTTCTGAAAAGCGGATGCGAGCAGGCAGTGTTTAACTTTGAGGAAACTCCGGAAAAAATGGCCCAGGCTATCTTCGCACTGTTGGAGGGCGCGATCATATCCGCCCGCATTTTTAAAGATGAGAGTCGTTTTCACGCATCAATGAATTCCATAAACGCACTATTGACCAGTAAACCCTAATATTTTTTTTCATTCATTGTCTATCTACTGATAGATAGCTATTCATCTAAGGAGGTACATTATGCAATCATTCAAAAGCAAGACTGCCCTTATCATTGGCGGCAGCAGCGGAATCGGCAAATCGACCGCTGAACTTCTGTTGAAAAAAGGAGCTGTTGTCCATGTCGTCGGCACCAAAGAAAACAAGCTGGACACCGTCAAAAAGGAGTTTTCTCATCTTGGTGAAATCCATGCGCATCGCTACGATATTTCCGACAAACGCCAGCTAGCGGCACTAGCCGGATTGATCGACACGCTGCCGCGAGTAGACTTGCTGGTCAATGCTGCCGGCATCTTTTCTCCCAAGCCATTCCTGGAGCACACCGAAGCGGATTATGACAGCTACCTCGACCTAAATCGTGGCCTCTATTTTATCACGCAAGCTGCAGTTCGAAAAATGAAAAACGGTGACGGCGGTGCCATCGTCAATGTCGGATCGATGTGGGCCCAGCAGGCAGTAAAAGCCACTCCGTCTTCCGCATACTCCATGCAAAAGGCTGGACTTCATTCCCTGACACAACATTTGGCCATGGAGCTGGCGGAGTACAATATTCGCGTGAATGCCGTCTCCCCTGCCGTAGTCGAGACCCCGGTTTATAACTCGTTCATAGATCCGAAAGAGGTGCAGGCCACGCTGCAGACATTCAATAGCTTCCACCCCATCGGTCGTATCGGCCAGGCAGACGATATCGCGAAGACCATTGTATTTCTCCTGTCGCAGGAAGCATCCTGGGTAACGGGAGCGATCTGGGACACGGACGGCGGTGTGATGGCGGGAAGAAATTAGAGGCTACAAATCAATCAACTACAAACAATGAAAGGAGAAAATGAATCAATTCAAAGTTCACACCCTGGAATTTGGCATCGGGCGAATCCGATGCAACAGGCCCCAGAGTACTGGCTTCTCTGCTGGAAACCTTTCTTGTTGAAAACTCCTCCTCGACAACTCGGGGACCTGTTGAGTCGCGCCAACTTTAATTGAATCTCCCACTCTGACAGGCATGGCCTGTCAGAGTAACATTTATGGTCATTTGAACCAGAACAAAAGGAAAAACTGATGCCTAAGTACCTTATAGAAAGGGAAATACCCGAAGCCGGCAAACTGTCTGCGGAGGAACTTCAATTAGTTTCGCAAAAATCCTGCAATGTACTGCAGGACATAGGGCCAAAGATACAATGGCTGCAGAGCTACGTTACCGGCGACAAGCTCTATTGTATCTACATAGCTCCCAACGAAGACGTCGTTCGTGAACATGCGCTAAAAGGCGGGTTTCCGGCAAACCGTATTTCACAAATCAAAACGGTCATAGACCCAACGACAGCGGAAGACAACTAGTTTTGTTGCCCCGCTTGTCTTTGATTCCGCTTGTGATTGTCTTTCCACGGTATTTCGCGGCTTGCGAAATACCGTGGAAATCACAGCCTTGAGCATACTGATTGGGGAGTATGAATTGAAAAAGAACCTACTTGTTCTTACCAGCATGTCATTCCTGCGGAATACCGCCACCCATCCAAATCAACCTATAACCGAGATTTGTCTTTCCTTTAAAGCCATCTGTTTTATATTCGCAGAAGTTGACGCGCCGCCAAACGAATACTATTTTTCATATTTCAAATAAGGCTTCACCCGGAATCTGTATCTCTGAGTTTCTGACCGACACTTTTTTGCATCTTGGGACACTCGTGTAACGAGGCATTGTCAAAAATTCTATAAAAAAGGGGAGATTTCTGAAGGAGCCAGCTCTATACTTAATGGCAGAGTAGGTTAGGTAGAGATATGCCAATGCGTTTACAAGGCATGCGCATTACCGCTAGCTGAATCGGTCGCATGACGCTGAAAGCGTCAAATTCCAAAACCGGGGTTGCGCTGTTTTTGGGCAACCCTGGGGCCAGCGGATCCCCACAACTCGAGAACCCCAACGGGGTTCAACAATGGAGGCGATGTGCAGACCCTTCAGGGTCATCATCTGTTTTCTGCTTTTGCCCGGGGTTGCACTACGTTTAACCCTGGGCTACGGTGTTTGACCGCTTTGCGGTCTCAAAAGTGCAGACAGCTTTGAAACAAAGAACTCCTCGAATGTCTCACCAGATAGTCGATGCCTGTCAGAAGAATAAGCACTAAAACGCTCAAACCCAGGAGGTTCAAGTCAATGCTGGTCTGCGCAAGGTAATCCCTGACAAATTGGACGTTACTTGCGGTTCTCGACAGGACTGGCAGCATCACTCCGAGAATCTCACTGCTGAACGCCATCAGAACGACTCCCACAGCAAGTACGGCACTCACCACGGAAAGTATCGCGTGCATCGGAGCTCTCTGGGCTTCTCCTGCCACCTCTGCCTCGACGCGCTCCATCACAAGCCGGGAGAAATCCTGTGAAAGATTGACCTCCACTTCCTCAGACAGTTCCCTGTATAGACTACGGTACTCGTCCAGCGCAGCCTGTGATTCCGCCGAAAGCTGTTTCTCGCCCTGAATAGTACTTTCCCTGCCTTCCCTCAGTCCATCGAGATGTTCCTGGATTTGCTCGTCGCTTAAATTCAATCTTGCCATAGTTCTGCCTCAACATACTTTTCTGAAATTCTCTTTTTCAACTGTTGACGCGCCCGGAACAGGTAGCTTTTCACCGTACCTGCAGGCAGGTCCATTATCCCGGCAATTTCCGCGTAACTCATTTCTTCGAGATGGTAAAGAATGACGATGGTGCGGTAGTGTGGCGACAAATTTTCCACCTCGGACTGGACTCTGCGTGCAATATCGCCTTTCACCGCTGCCTGCTCCGGTGTTGCGGCGAAGTCGAGCAGTGCGGATTGCACCGTCTCGCCGTCGGGAGCATTATCGTCGAAAAGCGGGACTTTCTTCTTCTTTAAATAATTAAAACAGGTGTTGAACGCGATGCGGGCGATCCAGGTTGACAGTTTGGATTCGAAGTGAAAGCTGCCGAGATTGCGATAGACCTTCACAAAAACATCCTGGCAAATATCCTCGCGATCCGCTCTGTTTGCAACCATGCGACCGACGATATTGTAGACCAGACGTTTGTTCTCCTCGATCAGGTCATAAAACTTGTGCGAATCGCCCTGGATGATTTTCTTGACAAGCTCTACTGAATCTCCCATAACTCTATTAGACAGCCGTTATCGAGCAATGTTGCAATTATTTGTTTGCGTCCCGCTATAAAGTCGTTTCTCCAAGAAATGTTTGGACACGGGTTGCCGCTGATTTGTCTCTACAACTAAAGTTAGAATAAATGCCCTCGAATATCCTGACAGCAGCATTTCTGCCCGGACTATCTTTAGTAGATTTTCTCTCCAAGGAAAAACTGCCAGGGATCCCGGCGAAATCTTCACCTTCTCGATACTCTTTTCATCCGTGTTGTATCGGTGCCAATCCACGGCCTCAAATATTTTGACAATTGCACCCCCGGTCTGGAATCTACTTTTCCACACCACCAGATGCAACATTTGCAGAAATAAGCTGTCCTATGCAGCAACAGGTATCAACAAAAAAGAGAGATATGAATCATCCCTGAGGAGGCTTCAAATGTCAGAAGTATGGATTCCACTCGTTGCGATAACAGTGTCCTTTTTTTCGCTGGTAGCAATCGTTCGAAACATCTCCGATAATGCTGTACGCCGCAAAGCTGTCGACAAAGGACTTAGTGATGCGGATGTAAAAGCGTTATTCCAAAGGCAGCAGGAGAACAATCTGCCAAGTTCATTGAAATGGGGCATGGTTTCAGTAGCACTCGGCCTGGCGATTCTGGTCGGACAAATGGTTCCCAACTTCCGGCAGGAGGAGGCGACTATCAGCGCCATGCTCATTCTAGGCGGACTGTCCCTCATCCTGTTCTACTTCATTGCAACAAAGCTAACCAAGAAAGACTAAGTAAAAATGGCCCCTGCACCCGGGCGAATTCACGATAAATGGTAACTTTCAGGAGCAAGCGCCGTAAGCAGAGGAACCTGAACGGACAAAAACTATCGCACGGGTCGCAGGAGTCATTTTCGTATGAAATCATTAAACAATCTTTCCATATTAGGGCTGCTCGTGGCAGCCACTTACTGTCCCGCACAACAAATCCTTAGCGAAATCGAGAACATCGTACCGCGTGAAATCAAGGTAGATGGCTTCAACCTGGAACAGGACCAACAGGTTGAAATCAACGGCACGGGTTTTCGCAAAGGTAGGAAGCAAAGCGTTGCATTCACACGTGCCTGGGTCCTGAATGCAGCGACAAGGGAAGTTGTCTGGATAGACCAGGAGGCCGACATGCGTGACCGCGGACGCCGCCTGGTACAGTTCAGGGACAGCATCACGCTGGACGCCGGCGACTACGAAGTCTATTATTCTTCCTTTCCATACCATTACTACAAAACCAAGGACAAGGAGTTTTGGGGCCTTGAACGCTTTTTTGACCATCTCTTTGACGGTGATGAAGAGGAAAGTTACCACACCTACAAGAAAGAGTGGAAGCAATTCAAAATCGTTGTCACCGGTAGGGGCAACAGGAATTCTGCCGAAAGAATCGTGGACGTTCGCAATATGTTCACCAAAGAGGCCCTCGTTTCCCTGCTGGGGTCTGATAACGAAGCCCATGTGCGGCAGGCTTTCGAAGTACAACGCCCGCTCGATATTCAAATCTATGCGTTGGGAGAGGCCAGAAAAGACGGTTCATTCGACTATGGCTGGATCATCAATACCGATACCAGACAGAGGGTTTGGAAGTTCACTTACGATGATTCCGACCATGCCGGTGGCGCAAAGAAAAACCGGCTGGTGGACCGGACCTTGTTCCTGCCCAAGGGAAAATACACTGCGTTCTACGTTACCGACGACTCGCACTCCCCGTACCGCTGGAATGAGGCGCCCCCTTTGGATCCGGCATTCTGGGGCCTTACCATTAGGACAGTAGATCCTGAAATGAGACGCTTCGTCCGCCAGACAAACGTCGCCGAGATCGATGCGGAAAATGTCATTCTCAAATTGACCCGAGTCAGAGACAATGAACTTCGCTCCAAGCCGATTACATGCAAAAAAAATCTGGCAGTCAGAATCTACGCGCTCGGCGAAGGAATGGACAGGAAAATGTTTGACTACTCCTGGATTATCGACTCAAACACCCATAAAAAAGTCTGGCAACTGGACTATAGGAGTACTGAGCATGCCGGCGGCGCCAGCAAAAACCGTCTATACGATCGCGTCATCAACCTCAGAAAGGGCAACTATGTCGTATACTGTGTGACGGACGACAATCATTCCTTCTCCGAATGGAACGAAGCCCCGCCCTACGACCAGGAGAACTGGGGCATAACCATTCTTGCGGCCGACAGCAATTATAACAGCGGCGACGTTATTGACCAACATCTGAATTCCAGGACCCTGGCCCAAATCATCCGGGTCGGTGACGATGCGCGGGAACGCGAACGATTCAGGTTGGGAAAAGAAACCGAGATCCGTATTTACGCTATCGGAGAAGGTACCCATGGCTCAATGCACGATTTTGCCTGGATTGAAGACGATGAAACTGGCGACATTGTCTGGGAAATGCAATACCGCTCAACTACGGCTGCAGGCGGGAGTTCCAAGAATCGTTTGATCGATCAAACCATGCGCTTGCCGAGCGGCGACTATCTACTTTACTACGAAAGTGACGATTCGCACTCTTTTGAAGAATGGAATATGTCGCCACCGTACGACCCCGAGCACTGGGGCGTAACCATCTATGAGCAGGAGTAGGGCGATGTCGATTTGACACCGGATGCCGGCAGCATCACCCCCCTGTCTTACGATTTTCCTCTGCATACCTACCCCGCATTCTTGCGATTTTATCTTGAACTTCTGCCGCACTGTCCCTATATTGACCTGCCTTCTAACGGAGCGTTACAGTCGTATATCATTACGAGTTAAAGTGCAAGAATACATCAACATAGCTTATACTGACGAGCTGAGGCCGGGCGAATGCAAAGTCGTCAAACTCGCATCGCAGCAAGTAGCCCTTTACAACGTTGACGGAACATACTACGCTACCGGCAACCTCTGTTCGCATAAAGGTGGTCCCCTGGGCGAGGGACAGCTCACTGGTAAAATCGTAAAGTGTCCCTGGCATAATTGGTTCTTTGACGTCACAACCGGCCAAAACACACAGAATCCCGAAATAGAGGTTGAGACGCATGTCGTGCAGGTGCAGGAGAACAGGGTGTGCCTGAAAGTATAGTGCATGTCTCTTACCGAGCAGATAAAACACAAAGCAGCGGACCTCGGTTTTGAACTGGTGGGAATTGCGCCGGTCGAACCGGTGCCGGAGCTTTCATTCTATCGCGATTGGATAGAGGCCGGATACGCCGGCAAAATGGCGTACCTGGAACGCAGCGCCGATAAGAAAAGCGATATTCGTCAGGTTGTACCGGAAGCAAAATCTGTAATTGTATGTGCGAAGTTCTATCATGCACCACAACCGTTGTCGGTCGAGAAAGAAGACAGGGACTGTGGCTGGATTTCCCGTTACGCCTGGGGAGATGATTACCACGATCTTCTGCAAAAAAAGCTCTTTGAATTAATCGACTTTCTCCAGGCAGAGGCACCGGAACCAGTGCTTACCCGGGCCTATGTCGACACCGGACCGGTCGTTGACAGAGTCTTTGCAAAGTATGCCGGCATTGGTTGGTTTGGCAAAAACACCTGCATCATTAATCAGAAACTGGGCTCGTGGTTCTTCCTTGGGGAAATCATCACCAGCATTGAGCTGGATTACGACCACCCGGCGCCTGACCGTTGCGGGTCCTGTCAACGTTGTATCGACGCGTGTCCGACGGACGCGCTCCTGGAGCCTTACGTGCTTGACTCGAGACGTTGCATCTCGTATCTGACAATTGAGTTGCGAGACGACATACCGGTCGAGACAAGGGCCGGAATCGGGAATCACGTCTTCGGGTGCGATATTTGTCAGGATGTCTGTCCGTGGAACAATCGTGCTCAGAGTACGCGGGATCCCGAGTTTCAGCCGCGCCCGGGATTGCTGGCGCCAAGACTCGACGAGCTGGCGTCCTTGACAGTTGAGCAGTTCCGCGCCAGGTTCAAAGGCAGTCCGATTAAGAGAGCCAAATACAAGGGGTTTCTAAGGAATGTAGCTGTAGCTATGGGAAACTCCCGCAATCAACAGTTCTTGCCCATTCTGGAGGAATTGCTGCAAGATGATGAGCCGCTGATTGCCGAACATGCCAGGTGGGCCAAGTCAAAAATCATGACCGAAACCGGGCTACTTTAGGCTCGGCACACTAGCAGGCAGCAAGAATTGAGCACAAAAAAAATCAAGACATTACGCGAAATCCCGATTTTCCCGTTGCCCAATCTTGTATTTTTCCCCAAGACGTTTCTGCCGTTACACATCTTCGAGTCAAGATATCTCAAGATGATCGAAGATGCACGGTCCGCAGACAATCTTCTCGGAATGGTCTTGCTGAAGAAAGGTTGGGAAAGCAACTATTTTGGCAATCCGGACGTTTATGAAATCGCTTGTGTCGGCAAAATCGAGCAAATCGAAAAACTCCAGGACGGAAAGTACAACATCCTACTCTACGGCCTGAGTCGGATAAAGATCATGGATTTTGTGCAGGAGGAGCCGTACCGCACAGCGCAGGTAAAATACCTGACCGACAGAAAATTCGATCACAAGGAGTTTCGCGAAGAGCATGAAACGCACCTCTTCGTCGATCTCATGAAACAGTATTTGCAGGAAATTGGAATTGAGAGGAGCAACGATCTGGTCAAAATGGATAGCGAATCGTTAGAGGCCATCATGAACCAGGTTGCCTCCATCCTCGATTTCACCATAACGGAAAAACAAGCGTTGCTGGAGCTGGAGAGTCTTGAAAACCGGTACCAGAAAACCAAGGAACTCCTAAAGCAAAAAGTGACTGCCCTGCGAATTGCCCGCAGAGTGAAATTTGTCCCCGAGGACCCGAGCCTGAACTGATATGACTGTAGAATTTGTTTGTGAGAAATGCGATAGAGATGTTCTTGTGCGCCTGGACGAAAACCCGGATACCCGAGTCTGCCAGCATTGTCAGGACTCGGCGCCACTCAGCCTCTCTACCAGCATGGCAAAAGGCGAAAAGGTCGACCGCTGTCTGGTTTGTGACAGAATACGCTTTTATGTGCAGAAGGATTTCAACCCCAAATTGGGAATTATTATTTTTGCTATTGGTGTCATTTTTAGCTATCACACCTACCTGATAAGCCTAGTCATCGCCACAATAATTGATTTTATCCTGTACAAAGTTCTGGGCACGGTCACGATTTGCTACCACTGCCGTGCGATTTATCGTGGCTTTGAGGAAGATCCCAATCACCACGGTTTCGACCATGAGCTTGCCCTCAGCCTGGTTGAACAGGAAGAGAGTAAAGCCGGTGAAGCAACAGCCGGAGCCGGGCCCCCGCTGGCGGGCAACGAGGCGGCGCAATGATCACGCTCAAGTTCTTTGGCCCGCTGCGCGAACTTACCAAACTTGACGAAGTAGAGATCGAAATCCAGGAGAATGCCAGAGTTGAAGATTTGGTCGGGCTGGTGGGTGAACAGTATCCGGGCATTCGCGACCACTTAAAGGTGGTTAGTTTTTCCGTTGGCAATGAGTACGCCCCCAAAGGGACCAAACTGAAAGATGGAGACACTGTCGGCCTCCTGCCACCGATTAGCGGTGGCTGAAAACAGAAGTTAGGATGATTGCACTTACAGACAGCAAGATTGACACAGAAGCGATTTTGAGCGATGTTGAGGATTCGGCGAGCGGAGCAGTGGTCCTGTTTCTCGGCCGGGTTCGTGACCACTCCGAAGGGATGCAAATATCCGCGATGGATTACGAGGCGTATTCGGATATGGCGGTCGCCAAGCTCAAGGCCATTCAGGATGAAACGAAATTCAAATGGCCGGTCAGCCGCATGGTCATGGTGCACAGAACCGGGCGTCTCGCCGTCGGCGAGGTCAGCGTGGCGATCGCTGTGGCCTGCCCGCATCGCAAGGATGCGTTTGAAGCTTGCCGCTACGCCATTGACACCATAAAAAAAACCGTCCCGATTTGGAAAAAGGAATACACCGACGGCGGGGAATCCTGGGTTAAGGGTGTCATACCCACAGCAGAAACTGAATAGATATTGTTGTTTTTGGGAGGATTTTTCCATGATGATTCATTTGAGTATTATGCCGGTCGCTGACGATGTACACCTGAGCGAACCAGTGGCCGCAGCAGTCAAAATCGTGCATGACAGCGGACTGGAGTACCGGCTCACTGCGATGGGTACCTTAATAAGAGGTGATTGGAATGAGGTGATGGGGGTCGTAAAAGCATGCCATGAAACGATTCTGCAAAAGTATGATCGCGTTGTGACGCAGGTCAAGATTGACGACAACAAGAATGGCGATCCAGGCTTTGATGACAAGGTCAAGTCAGCGGAAGAAAAGTCCGGTATCACCCTGAACAAGTAATGCCTCACTCAACATCGACCCTGATCATATGAACAGATATCGCCTGCACTTATTTGTTTGCACTAATGTCCGGCCGCCCTTTGCCAAGCCCTCTTGCGCCCCTAAAGATTCCCATCAAATGCTGTTGCAGCTAAAAACGGCCGTTGAGGAGCACGACCTGAAGAACGAAGTCAGGATCACTGGCTGTGGCTGCCTCGGCCCATGCGAAGATGGTGTCGTCATGGTGGCCTACCCTGAGGGTACCTGGTACAGCGGTGTGACGCTCAGCGATATCCCCGAACTGATCGAAGAACATATTTTATCAGGAAGACCAGTCCAACGCCTGCTTCACGACTGGCAGCATAATCACGGTTCCTAACAGGAGGATGTATGTCCACGAGCAACGCAAGAAAAGCCCTAATGGTACTCGCGCACAATAATTTCCGTGATGAAGAATACACCTCAGCCCGACAATCCCTCGAAGAAAGCGGTCTCGAGGTAGCGGTAACTTCAACGGTCGCAAGAAATGCCATGGGATCTCAGGGGATGAACATCGATCCCGATCTGCTTATTGATGACGTAAGTCCGGACGACTATGATGCCGTGGTCTTTGTCGGCGGCACTGGCGCCAGCCAGTACTGGCACGATATCCACGCACACACCATCGCTACTACGCTCAATGACGCCTCGAAAATTGTCGGCGCGACATCACACGCGTCGGTCACATTGGCCGTGGCCGGCCTCCTCACGGGGAAGAAGGCGACCAGCCATGTGGCGGTCTATGAAAAACTGCAGGTGGCTGGTGCAAAATATACCGGCAGCAATGTTGAAGTGGACGGCAATATCATCACAAGTTCCGGAGCCAACGCGGCAAAAGAATTCTCCCAAACACTGTCGCAGGCTTTGCGGTAAGGTCATTCGATGCGCTCCGCAATCCATCGGTATAACTCTTACGGCGACTTCCTGAGAAACAAATTCGGGGAACGGGTTCACAAAATCCCTGTAAATGCCGGCTTTACTTGCCCCAACAGAGACGGCAAGATCACGGTCGGAGGGTGCACATACTGCAATATCGATAGTTTCACGCCTGAAAACACCAGAGCCAGAATCCCAATCCGGCAGCAAGTACAGGAAAGCATCGACTATTTGAAAACGCGACTTAAGGCCAGAAGGTACATCGTCTACTTCCAGCCTTATTCAAACACTTACGCGCCGCTCTCTCATTTACAAAAGCTCTATCAGGAAGCGTTGGATCACCCCGACATCGTCGGCCTGTCGGTCGGTACAAGACCGGATTGTATGGATGCCGAAAAACTCGACTATTTTGAGGAATTGGCCCGGGACTATTTCGTAACCATCGAATACGGCATCGAGTCCAGCTCCGACAAGACACTCAAGCTGATAAATCGCGGCCACGACTTTGCTTGCACAAAACAGATGATTATGGAAACAGCCCGGCGAAAAGAGGTCCACGTCTGCGGCCATGCAATTTTCGGATTCCCGAACGAAACCCGCGAGCGCATGCTGCAGACTGTTGCCGATGTCTCCGACATGCCGATAGACTTCATCAAGCTGCATAATCTCCATGTTGTGCGCTACACGGAACTCGCCAGACAGTACAAAGAGAAGCCGTTCCCGGTCTTTTCATTTCATGAGTGGGTGGACTTTGTGAGTGAAATTGTCGAACACCTCAATCCGGAGTTCATGATCGAACGATTCTACGGCGACGCTCCCAAGCATCTTCTGATTCAACCAAAATGGTGTGAGGAGAAAAGCGCGGCCGAAGTCATCTATGCAATTCAGCAGCGCCTGGAAGCGCTGGACACCTATCAGGGCAGATACTTTTCGCAAGAGCACAAAAAGACAATCGCAGCTTGACTGCCCCCATAGTAATGGAATTAGATCAAACTAAAAAAGAAACCGCCAAGCGGCATCTGCTGCTTATCACGGTTGGAGTCCTGGGAGCGCTGGTACTGTTGTCAATCATATCCTCGCTCTGATCCGCGTTCGGGCACCGCTTGCCTCTTGGCCAATTCATTTTGGAGGATGAAATGGCTGAACTAACCTATCTTGGCCACTCTGCATTTAGCCTGCGTACGAACAAGGCTATTATTCTGTTCGATCCTTTCCTGACCGGAAACCCCCTGGCGACGGCGAAAGCCGGTGACGTCGACTGTGACTACATTATCCTGTCGCATGGGCATATAGACCACGTTGGCGACGCCATCGCAATTGCGAAGCGAAACAACGCCACGATAATCGCTAATTACGAACTTACGACCTGGTGTGAGCAACAGGAGACCAGTGTCCACCCCATGCACATCGGTGGAGCATATGACTTCGATTTCGGCCGGGTCAAGCTCACCATTGCACATCATGGTTCCGGCTATGCGGACGGCGATAACATGGTCTATATGGGAAACCCGGCAGGCATCCTGGTCACAACTGAGGGCAAGACACTGTTTCATGCCGGAGATACAGGTCTGTTCTACGACATGAAACTAATCGGCGAGATGAACGCGATTGACATTGCACTGCTCCCGGTCGGCGACAATTTCACCATGGGGCTCGATGACGCTGCCAAAGCAGTGGAATTCCTGAACTCAAAGCTTGCAATCCCCATGCACTACGACACTTTCGATTTGATCAAAGCTGATCCGGAAGCATTCGTAAGCATGGTGCGGAAGATCGGAAAAGAAGCCAAAGTACTGGCAATCGGTGATACTTTAGAGATCTAACGGCACGCGCCGTACTGAACGCTGACGCAGACAGGTCTACCCCGAACGATAATACGGATTGGTGCCACCGGCGTGATCGGTTACGTCCATCACGCCTTTCAGTTCGGGGACGGCCTCCTTTATCATTACTTCCACACCCTGTTTCAGGGTTACATCCACCATGCCGCACCCCTGACAGCCGCCGCCAAACTGCAGGTAGGCAATATCTTCCTTAACATCCACCAGAGATACGATGCCACCATGGCTGCGGATAGCCGGGTTGACCCGCGACTCCAGCACCTGCTGGACCTTCTCAACCAACGGACCGGAAGGCCGCGCAGGACCCGCTTCCGGATTGGTGATTTTGAACCCGCTGTCGTTCAATCCGGAAACATAATCAACGATAGCCCCACGCAGCAAGGGTGCGCTCGCAGGATCGACATAAACGTTAAAATCTCCCAAATCTATAACTTCATCGCCTGCCACAGTTTCGGAAGGCGCGACAAAGGACAGGCCATAGTCCACGGACAACGGGCTCATCCCCGGTTTCGCGGTTACGCGCAGGCCCTGTTCTTTTCTATCCTCATCCGCCAAAACAGACAGAAATTTCTGTTTGGCCGCATCGGTGATTGTGAGCATTCAAACCTCCTAAGTTACTTGCTACAAAGTTAAGACCTTCAATCCGATTTTATTTTCATTTCGGCACGCGCCAACCGAAAGACATCCCGGTCAACCGCCGATTTGATACATCTCCACCTTCCGCCCAACAATTTGTCCGTTAGGCTCGGAGCGCTCTTCAGAGTACCTGTCACTTCTTTGCTGCCACTGCGCGACAATCCGTTCCTGCAACTCAGCGTCTGATGCGCCGCCCCTAATCAGGCTCTTAAGGTCAACGCCATCTGCGCTGAACAAACAGGTGAAGAGCTTACCTTCAGCCGACAACCGAATTCTGGAGCAGTCTCCACAAAACGGAGCCGTGACCGAGGCGATAACGCCAAACTCTCCTTTGCTATCGCTGTATTGGTAGCGCCTGGCCACTTCCCCACGGTAATTACTTTCGAGCGGCCCGACTGAGAACTTGCCGCGAATAATATCCAAAATCTCACCAGCCGGCACAACATGCTCAAGGCGCCATTTGTTGAGATTACCAACATCCATGTATTCGATAAAACGGATCGTCACGCCCAGTCGTCTGCCAAATTCCGCCAGATCGATTATCTCCTGCTCATTCACGCCACGCTGAACGACCGTGTTTACTTTGACGTCGGTAAAGCCGGCAGTGAATGCCGCATCGATGCCTGCCAGAACCGTGTCCAGGCTTAAATGACGCCCGGCCATCTTTCGAAAAAGATTAGCATCGAGTGTATCCAAACTAACTGTGATACGTTCCAGGCCTGCCGCCCTCAGGCTGTGCGCATTCTGCTGCAGGTAATAGCCATTTGTGGTAAGTGCCAAATCCCGCAGACCTGCGATCCCGGACAGTTGCTGGATTAAGCCTGCCAGGTTCTGCCGCAGCAAAGGCTCGCCCCCGGTCAGCCTTACCTTTGTAACGCCTAACTTCATAAACAGATTCGCTACTCTGGCAATTTCCTCAAAAGTTAGAATATCGCTGCGCGCTAGAAACTTATATTCAAAACCAAAAACTTCCTCGGGCATGCAGTATTTACAGCGAAAATTGCATTTGTCCGTGACTGATATTCGCAAGTCGCGAATGGGACGATTGAGTAAATCCTGCATCATGACACGAATAGTCCTAAAGCTCGGCTATGATGGCGTCGGCAACCTGCCGGGTGGTAGCCGTGCCACCCAAATCTCTGGTCAGCACCTTGCCTGCAAGCGTTACCTTGTGAACGGCGTTGCGGATACGGTCAGCGATGTCCTCCATCTCCAAATATCTTAACATCAGCAAGCTGCTGAACAGAATTGCCAGCGGGTTGGCCAGGCCTTTGCCGGCAATATCCGGAGCGCTGCCGTGTACCGCTTCGAAGACGGCGTATTCTTTGCCGATATTGGCCCCCGGCACCATACCCAGGCCACCGACGAGACCGGCACACAGGTCCGAAACAATATCACCGTAAAGATTGGTCAGCAACAAAATGTCGAATTGGTGCGGGTTCATCACAAGCTGCATGGCGAGATTGTCGACGATAATCTCCTGGTACTCGATCTCAGGGTAACCCTCGGATACCTTTTGGCTGCATTCCAGAAACAGCCCGTCACTCAGCTTCATAATATTGGCTTTGTGCACCGCGGTGATTTTTTTCCTTTTTCGTGCCCGGGCATAGTCGAACGCAAATCTCGCAATATTGGTGGACGCATCATGAGTGATTATCTTCATACTTTCGGTTACGCCCGGGGCCACGATATGCTCGATACCGGAGTAAAGATCTTCGGTGTTTTCGCGAATGACGACCAGGTCGACATCCTTAAAGCGCGACTGAATACCCGGGACATTCTTCACCGGCCGCAGGTTCGCATAGAGCTCGAGTTTTTTGCGCAGCTCAACATTAACGCTGGCGAATCCTTTCGCAACAATTGTCGTCAATGGTCCCTTCAGGGCAACCTTGTTTCGTTTGATGGACTCGAGCACCTGGTCCGGCAGCGGCTTGCCGTATTCCGCGACAACGCCAATGCCCGCTTCCACTTGTTCCCACTCGATGTCAGCCCCGGCCGCTTCGATGATTCTGGTGGCGGCAACGGTTACTTCCGGACCGATGCCATCACCCGGGATTAAAGTCACTCGTCTACTCATAGCTTTTGTCCTTCCTTGTACAAAATTTATTCACGACTTCCGTATCTCCGAAGACTCATAGTCTCATTAAGGATTTGTTGGTCGAATCTCAATCTCGCTGACAGTTGCACGCCCGGATAGCTTGATGGCGTCCACGGTCACCCGCGCAACATCGTCCGCCTTCAGAATTTTTGCCCTGTCCGGATTTGGCAGTGATTCATGTTTAAAAAAATGCGTATCAACAGAGCCAGGACAAACGGCAATCACACGCACGCCTGCTTTACGTTCTTCCAGCATCAGGCATTTGGAAAACGCCAGCACCCCGGACTTGCTGGCGCAGTAGGCTGCGCCTCCGGTGAAAGCGTTCTTGCCCGCCAGGGAAGCGATATTCACAATCACGCTTTCCGGGCGTTGCTTCATGATTGGTAACGCCTCGCGCGTACACAAGAACATGCTGCGTAGATTTGTTTCAAACATGCTGTCCCAGTCGTCGGATGACAATTGCTCGATCCTGGCGAACCGTGCGAGGCCGGCGTTGTTGACCAGCACATCAAGGCTGCCCAGTTTATCAACAGCTGTTCTTATGAACTCCCTGACCCGGCTTTCGCGCGTGACGTCTGCTTCAACCGGTATCGCTTTTCGGCCGAGATCACCAATTTCGCGTGCCAGACTCTGCAGGTCTTTCGCTGTACGAGACACGATGACAAGGTTAGCGCCCTGCCGCGCCAGTTCAACGGATATTGCGCGACCGATACCTTTCCCGGCACCGGTAACCAGTGCAACTTTGTTTTTCAAGTCCATTTGTGCTCAGTCATCCTTTTATGGTCAAAGCCAGAAGGCATTTTCGATATGCTTTATCCGCCATTGGCCGAGGTGGGACTGCACGGCAATTACGTCAAAGCGACAGTCGGTATCATGAATCTCCCGCTCCTGCAGGTAGCGTTCCGCGACCATTCCGATTTGCTGCTGCTTGCGAGGCGTCACCCAGGTTTCCGGCGCTCCGAAATTGCGCGACCGGGCGGTCTTGACCTCAACGAAGACAAGTACGCCATTCTTCCTGGCCACAATATCAATCTCGCCACGTGCCCAACGGTAGTTCTTTTCCAGGATCTCGAAGTTCTTATTTTTCAGAAAGGCCACTGCCATGGTCTCTCCCAAGTCGCCGGTTCTTTTTGTCTGCGTATGGGCCATTTCAAAATAAGCACAACTGTTGGTCCTGAAACCGCTTTGGATGAAAAGAGCGCCGGTGTATTGGACAGAAACCCAATTCCTCAATCGCGTCTAAGTGCGTGCCGGTCCCATACCCCTTGTGACGGGCAAAGCCGTAGCCTGGAAATTCCCGATCATATTCCTGCATTATTCGGTCACGCGTTACTTTCGCAAGGATGGAGGCCGCCGCAATCGAATAGGATTTGCTGTCTCCTTTAACGATAGTGGTGAACGGGATGCTCTTGTCGAGGTAGGTACGGCCGTCCACCAGCAGGTGGTGTGGCTTGGCTCTCAGCCGGCTCAAAGCCCGGCGCATAGCCAGAAAAGTAGCCTGTAAGATATTCAATTCGTCTATTTCAGCGACGTCTGCGCTGCCGACGCCATAATCCAAAGCCTCCGTTCTGATCAGATCATACAAATATGAGCGGCTGTCTTCATCGAGTTTTTTGGAGTCATTGATGCGCGGAATCTCCGGGTTTGGTAAAAATACAACCGCAGCCGCAACCACCGGCCCCGCCAGCGGACCGCGACCGGCCTCGTCCAGCCCGGCGACACTCCTGCCTGCTTGCCAATGCACACGTTCATTCGCCAGCATTTCATGAATTCGGTGACTCTCTTCTGCATCCATTTGCAGCTTCAAAGTCAAGCTCTAAGACTCCGGAAAAGTGGTATTCACAACAAAGGCTATGGGCCAAGTCAACGTTACAGTTCACGCCAGCCTGTTGTTTGACTCAGTCGAAAGATTAGCAATTTAATCATAGGAGTGCCTAATGTCAAGTTTGCCGGAATCCCTGACAGCCGGCTCCAGGTGTAAAAAAAGCCATCGCCGAGTCTCGACGATGGCTTGCTCCATTCTGCCGGGAGGTTAGATGGCTAGCTGTCACCCAGACGTTTCAGCAACTTATCATACATCTGCTGATACGATGTTTTTGCAATCTGCCGGTAAAAAGACTCGCGGTAATTGCGCGCGGTACTGGCTCCGTCTATCTCCATGTCAACGACTTTCCACTCATCGCCAACCTTGTGCATTTTGTATAACACCTCAATCTGTTTTTTGTCCTTGTAAGCAATGGTGTTGATCTTGGCTTTCTCGCCATCTATCTCCGGCTCTTCATACTCGATGCGGTCGGCCTTGTAGGCTTCTAGCTTCTTTACCGATGAGTTCCGGATGAGCTTCTGAAACACCGAGACAAAATCACCCTGCTCCTTCTCGCTCCGCTCTTTCCAGTGTTTACCCAAGGCTCGCCGTGACAGCTCCCAAAAGTCAATGACTCCGTTGATAATATCCTTCAGCGCTTCTTTAGTCGTCTCGCTGACATGCTCTCCGGCATCGTTCAATGCCTTTTCGACGGCCTCATTACGAGACTTGATCAGCTCGACCGGCGAAGTCTCACCCGCCAATGCGACTGAAATAATAAATGGTGAGATCGCCCCGAGCAATCCGACGTGAAACAAACGGGTTAGCTTTTTCATTGTCTGCGTTCTCAACTCCTGCTAGTTATGAAATACGTCCCGGCCAATCGCCTTGCTCAGTTTAGCAGCATTCAGATTAAACTTAAAAATGTTTTGCAGATTTTCTGACTGCATCTCACTATTTGCCTTATACGCATCGATCAACTCTTTGGTCTCGCCTACGCCAATATCAAAAGTCATGCTGACCGATCTGAGCCAATTGTCGCTAGCCTTCAGTGCTTTACGGCTCTCTCGCAGGTTGGTTTCAGATTGTCTGAGATCAAGGTAGACCTTCTTGACCTCCAATTTGATTCCGTCGTCGAGCACTTCCTCCTTTTCTGCCAGTTGGCGGTACTCAATTTCCGCCCGGCGGACTTTATCCCGGGTCTGGATGAAGTTGAGATTGAGCGTCGCACCTAGCACAAAACCGGGACGGAAAAAGTTAGTCGGATTGTTTACAAACGGATTCCTCGGGTCAAACCTGTCCTTAGCATAGTTGTACTTAACTTGCCCGCCCAGAAAGAAGTGGGGATAGTAATCGCTCTTGGAAACCTGTATCAGGCTGCTGCGGGCCCCTAAACCGGCCTGCAATTGGGCACGTTCCGGCCGGTGCCTGATAGCCAGGTCCAAATAATCTTCATAGCTCATAATTTGGACCGGGATGGGCTCAAGTTCTGTCTCCGTTAATTCGAACGCCTCAGCAGGGCCAAGGCCGGCCGCCGTTCTCAGGGCCGAGCGGGCCAGATCGATGCGCGCCAACACCTCCCGGTGACGTTTTCCTATTTCGTACTTGAAAAGCTGCAACTTGAAAAGGTCTGTCTGACTCACATCTTCCGCGCCTTCATCGAGCTTTTCCTCCAACTGGTCTTCAGCCTTTTCCATCTCCTTTTTGGCGTCTGCAACTACGGCCAACAAGTCCTTCCCCAAGAGAAGCCCCCAATAGAGCTCCCTGATCTGCAGCTTTGCATCCGCATTTTGTTTTTCCAGGTTGGCCTGCTCGGCCTGCACTCCGTATGAAGCAGCCCGATTGAGAGAGCTGAGTTTGCCGAACGTAAAAATGGGTTGGATTAAGTTGAGCTCAACTTCCGTGAAAAAGCGAAGGTCGTCGAAACCGGTTGATGTGTCCGGGGAAGAAAGCACCCCGAATTCGTTAAAGACACCGTCGGCCTTGGGACTGGGTCCCCAAATATTCCGCACCTCAAATTTTGGCAAAAACCGCGCGTGCGACGCCTGCAGTTGCCTGGCGGCGGACAGTTCGAGTTTCAGCCTGGCATCATTGACATTCGGGTTGTTTGCCAGGGCCAGTTCTTCGCAACGACTGAGGGTCAGCAGCAGCTTGTTCTCTTCGCCCTTCCCGAACAGCGGAACAAAAGCAGAGCCCAACAAGACAACTACACCGAGGGACCATCTGTTTCCAGTGCGCATCCGGTCTATTCCGCATCCATAATCTGAGTAACACCTGCATCGGCGTTGGCATTCTTCAACGCCCTGATATCATCGTAATCGGCATGAGCACTTGACTTGGTGGAGTTTGCATCCGACAACACGCCTACGCCGATAGGCTTGTCCGGCGGCGTGCCACCGAAAGTCTTCTTGTACGCCTCGTATAGATTGAATGTGTAGGTGTGCCACTGACCGAGATTGTCCTCACCGCTCTCCGCAATTACCATCCAGGGGCGGCCGACGCCACTGCGCTGCATAGCCGCGCCCACCGGCAAAGTGGTACTCCAGACGAACTTGACAGATACAGGAATCAGCCCGAGCTTCTTTTTGTAAACGAAATACACGCCGGCAGCGCTGTCGACTGAACGATTGAAGCGCTCATCTCCACCTTCCGGCAGGCGCAAGCCACGCCAGCGGAAAGAAATATAGGGATACTTCTTGATGTTCCACTTAATGTCCTTTCCCATGATCACGGACTCGCCCTGGTCACGGGCGGCAAGATAGTGGTTACCACTATCGTCAGCAACCACCTCGTACGGCTTGTTCTTTTCATCATCTTTGCTTTTCCAGGTCCAGCCATTCGGCAAGTCCCCTGATGCTGTCGCCTCAAAATCCTCCAAAACAATGTAGCCGGCATCTATCATTTCACCGATAAGGTAACGGAATGAATATTTGTCGATGAGCTTTTTACAAGACTGATAATATGTTTGCCGCAAACTTTTCTTGCCGGTCTTTACATTACTTATCTGCCACCCGCTATCGGGTTTCTTAAGCAAGAAAACAGAAAGCTGCTTGTCCCGGTTTATCGAATAGTTGAGGCGAGTAAAGTTATCCCGAACTTCTGTTGTCGTAACCACCAACTCAGGGAAACCGACACTTAGTCCTGGTAACAGCAAGTCAATTTTCTTGCCGATGGAAACAACTAGCGCTTTTTCAAATTCCGTCCGGGAATGCAGGTCGAGACTGCTCCAATGGTTGGGAAGCAATTGCGGCGCTAAACGCTGTATGTCAAACAGGGCCGTGATTATCTGGTTCACTTCTGCCCGAAACGCTTCTTCGGCCAAAGTACCTCTCTTGGCGTAGAGCGCGCGCAACTGGGAGTAGGATTCCGCCACAACTTGTTCAGCGCTACGGTTGTTGCTGGTGGCATGCACCAACGACAATCCGGGCCGCATCAAGGTGATGGAAAAACAAAGTGCGCTGGAGTAGAGCAAAACACGCTTTTTGTAAGAGCTTTGGGCTATCATCTAATCACAGATCATCTGGTAATCATTTTCCAAGTTGACGTTGTCAAGGTATGTATGCAACGAAGAAAGGAGAATCTTGGTTCCCGCTTAGATCCTAAATAAAAAAGTACTAACATGCTTGAAAACAACTGATTGTAGCGATTGCCAAACGATGGATCGACATCATCCACGCCGGCACTTTTCGCATAAATGTCTGAGGAGAACCTGGAATAAATCCTGAGAGGTAGTACTGACGGCACCCGTCCCCTGGCAGAATAACCCGTGTGGCCCGGCAGAAACCGTCAACTACCTTGAGCGCAGAAAGCTCTTTACTGCCGGCAACAGGCTGAGACTATTACTGCGACTAAGAAGGAAGATGGAGGTTAAACCTTGTCCCGCACTTATTATCGCCAAAGTGATCATGAGCGCTCCAAAGAAGATCGTGATATTCCCGAAAAGCATCACCACCATCGCGGCAAATGAAAAAGCGTCACGGCGGCCAAGGTGATGAATCATACCAAAAAACTTGAGATACCAAATCTTCTGACCGGAGTGATTCATGCCGGCGATCGCAGAGTCCAGGCTTCTGAGGCTTCCGGAGTCTTGTGACCTGACGTACAATCTGCCGAGATTTAGCCCCAGCAGGACAAACACAACCAGGACGCCTGCAATAAGAAACACGATTGGGTTGTTGGTTGCCCTGAACGTCCCGATCGTCACACCAACAATGAAGCTGAGGTAGGATAACTGGTCGGTAACAGTGTCTACGACCGCACCAGACTTGGAGTCCTTCAGTTTGGTAACCGCCACCTCGCCGTCGCAGCCGTCGAGCACAGACGACAGTTGAAAGAGTACGCCACCCAGAGCGGTCGTCATCGGCTTGCCAATGGATACCAGCCAGGCGACGAAAATAGAGAACACCAGATTGAGAACAGAAATCTGGTTCGGAGTCAAAGGCGTCTTGAGCAGCCAGCGCGTGATACGATTCGAGATTCGGCGGTTGATGGTTTTGGAGATGAACCCATCGCCTTTGGAGCGGGTCGCTTTCAGCAGAAGTCGTTCCGCATGACGTGCATCCGGGATTGTGTCAACGTCTTGCCAAAAACGGTCGCCGATGTCGACGGTCCGCATTCTCCCCTGCTGTGAAAGAATTCCAATCCCACCTGAAAGAGATTCATCGCCACGCATTTGGCTCTGGCGTAGGGCTTCGAACAGATCGGGGGTGAGCACAAAAATGCCTGTGTCAATGGCATTAAAATCAGCGAGACTCTTGTTCAAATTGATCAGGCGGCCGTTTTCCGTTCTCACCTTGGTCGCGTCGTCAAGATTGGGCACCCGGTTCAGGTTGTGGTCGACGCAAAGCGCACCGGCATCGGAGCCCAGCTCCAGAGTCCGCAGTTTGCACAAAGTACGGTAATCAAAAATGTGGTCCGACATGAACAACAGGAACCTGCCGCCAACAAACCGCTCCGCCTTCAGCACCGACACACCATTGGGGCGACGCCAGTCAATGTTACGGACCCAGGTTATCTTCACACCCAGCTTCTTGGCGTTGATTGTCTTTCTGATACGAGCCGCCTGGTACCCGATAACGATGACAAACTCGTTGATGCCGACTTTTTTTGCGGAGAGGACTACGCGCTCGAGCAGATGAAGCCCACCGACCTTTAGCAGCGGCTTCGGACGGCCATTCTGGTAACCGTGCAATCGGCTACCATTGCCTGCGGCAATGATAACGGCCTTGGTGATCGGTCGAGCCGGGTTAAAGGAGCCAAACTCTACAGAAGATTCGTCGAAGGACAATTCTGAGGTGCATATGTTATCATCGTGCGAATTAAGCGCCATGTTCTCCACTCCGCTCAGATTTAGAATCGCTGACAGTTAGTCAATCGTAATATTGAGCCACGCAGCAATGTGCCGGTGTTACACTTGTGTAAAATCTATTCAAAAAAGTTAGCCTTCAATATACGAAATGAATGTCCGCATGTCAAGGCTTGTCTCGAATGAATCAGTGTTGACACCGGGGTAGCCAGTCATCTGGACAAGCCTGGTTAAACCGCCGGGGACAGGCCGGCTATTGTAGATTCTTACAAGAAATCCTTTCTGAACAATGCCCGCAGCGCTCCGAAACCGGATTGGATCCTACTCAGAAGCGACTTCGAGTGTAGGAAGTCTGCGAAGGCGCGGAAATCGGCAGCCCGCTCGCGCCCATAGTGGAACCACCAAACGTTGTTGTCACCCAGATGCCTTAGGGTTGTCCGCAGAAACCAACTGAGCCAGGGTCGATCTACAGTGACGTATTTGGTGCGCACTAACTCCTGGATGCCCCATGGCCCGCGGCTCACACCGAGCCCGCTTTCCTTGTAACCCGCATATGGTGCCTCAAACTGTGCAAGGTGGGACATTACTTCATTAACGTGAACCGTAGCCGCTTCTATTCCATTGGCGAGCATTAAACCTCTCTTTTTATCCTCGGTCCAAATGCTGGCGGACAGACCATAGCGCGATGCATTGGCCCGCTCTATCGCCTGGTCATCAGTCGCGAATGGTGTTACGCTGAATACGGGACCAAAGATCTCCTGGTCGCCGAGCGGAGTCTCAGCATCACGCCCGGAAATGATCGTGGGCCGCAAAGACTCCTTACTCCGCTCATTGCTCTCGGTACCACCGAGGAGTAGAACAGCGCCACCGGCTTCCATCTGATTCACCATCGCCGCGACCTTGTCCCGTTGTACCTCGTTGATCATACCGCCAACATCGTTGTCAGGCCCCGATTCATCGAGGCGCAATCGCCTAGCTTTGCTCAATAGCTTTTCGAGGAATTCCGAGTGGCGTTTTTCATGAACGTAGATGCGTTCGACGGAAACACAGGCCTGCCCGGCGTTGGTAAAACCACCCCAAAGTGCGGCATTGGCGGCCTTTTCCAGGTTCGCATCTTCCAGAATGACCATAGGGTCACTGCCGCCAAGCTCCATATTGACAGGCGTCAGGTTTTGCGCGGCCGCCTGATAGACCTTTCTCCCGACCGCAGAACTGCCGGTAAAGAAAATTTTGTCAACCGCTGAGCTAACCAGGGCCGCGCCCAGATCGGCAAAGCCGGCGACGACCTGCAGGACATCTTTGGGCAACGAGGCCCGGTCGAAAACCTCGCGAAGCTTGAGGCCGGTCAGAGTCGTAAGTTCAGATGGTTTGTGGATGACGACATTTCCAATCAGGAGCGCGGGAACGATGTGCTGCATTGACAGTAGCAGCGGAAAGTTCCACGGAGAAATGACAGCGACAACACCAAGCGGCTCATACCTAACCACGCCTCTCCGCAATCTCAGGAGCGGATTGATCGGTGTCACCGTCGTTTCTCTGATGAATCTTTGAATATTGCCCAGATAATATTTGAAGCAATCCAGGACGGGCAGGATTTCACTGGAATATGCCTCGCACAACGGCTTTCCGGTTTCAGACGAAACAAGTTCCGCCACTTCATCTTTGGCATTGTGGAACTCGTGATAAGCCCTGCGCAAGCAGGCCTTGCGGTCAGCCAGGGACAAGGCGGACCACTCCTGCAGGGCATTCTCCGCAGACCCTATGATCTCGGGCAAGTCCTCCGGGCTGGTGGGGGTAAAGCCCGCGACCGATTTACCGGAATCAGCGGCAACGGGAGGGGTTCTGGAGTTGATGTGAGCAGTCATTTGATCTACATATTTGCTTTCGGGACTAGTGCAGGCACAAGAACTTGATCATCTCGCGATCCAGGAAACTGCTATGTTCATCATCCATTGGATCCAAACGATATTCATTCATGAGCATCAACTGCTGCCCGACCCACGCCTGCCAACAATCTTCACAGGTTTTTGCAAGTACTGCTTGCCCCATCTCGTTGGGAAAAGGAGCCTCTGTCAGCCCCGGCTTGGTTTCATTACATTTTGAACACAAAATATCCGACACGGTTCCTCCGGTTGTTTTTACATTCTATTGATGACTGCCGCCAAAATCAAGCTAAATTGCAGCGCTTGTCCCGCCTTAATTCATTGATTCACCCGGCCAACCTATGTTTCACGCTGAAACAGTTCAGGCGATTCAGACTGAATTCTTACGAAAAATAACGGGACCGCAGCAACAGGACCATCACGTTGTTTCTACATGACTTCCGACATCCTGCCATAGCGCCATGAAGCAATTTTCCTGCCACTGGCATGAAAATTGTTATCAATCGAGCAAACTCCTGCGAATAACAAGGGTTGCGACCCTTGTTTCACATAAAAGAATCTCCATCCACCCCTCCTTTCCCGAAGCGGCGGAACTCAGTTCCGCCGTTTTTGGTTTATGCGCGGCTCCAATGACCTGAGCCGCCGGCCACGCCGGGCACACAAACAAGTGGTTTTTCGCAAGACTGCGCGGGATTAAATTGGCAAAGAATCACGGGTTGGAAGGCGTAACTTTTCCAGCACCAGGCTCATGTCTTCCGGCAGGTTTGTTTCAAACCGAAGCTTTTCTTTTGTAACCGGATGCACAAAGCCAAGCACCTTCGCGTGTAGTGCTTGACGGGGCATAGCCTCCAGAATAACGGCAGCGAATTGGAAATGGCTCTTGCTCAATCCTCCCAGTTGCCGGTTGCGACCGCCATACTCACCGTCGCCCAGGATGGGGTGGCCAAGGTAGGAAAGATGGACTCGGATCTGGTGGGTCCGGCCGGTCTCGAGGCGAAGTTGCAGCAAGGAAAAAACATCAAAACTCTCAACGACCTGATAGTTGGTTGCTGCAATCTTACCGGTTTTCTGGACTGTCATGCGTTTCCGGTCTTTCGGACTCCGGGCAATGTAGTTCTCCACTCTGCCACTCTTCTTGTCAAACTTGTGCCAGCAGATGGCTTCATACAGTCTCTCTGCACTTTTCGCTCTAAACTGTGCGGACAGACCCTGATGCGTGACATCATTTTTGGCAACAACCAAGAGACCGGATGTGTCCTTGTCGATGCGATGAACAATGCCCGGCCTCTGCCTGCCGCCAACCGACGAGAGGTTCCCGCAATGGTGCATTAACGCATTTACCAGTGTGCCGGTATAGTTTGCAAACGCCGGATGCACGACCATCCCCGCAGCCTTGTTGACCACCAGAAGATGTTCATCTTCGCAGACTATGTCGAGAGGTATGTTTTCAGGATGGATGTCAACCGGTTGCGGCTTTGGAATGCATACGACAATCTGCTGTTGCGGCGCAACCTGGTGACTGGCTTTTGCGGGAGTACCGTCCACCAACACCAGGTCTTCAGCAATCGCCTTTTGCAGACGCGCGCGGGACACAGATCCGATGAACCGCGCCAGAAACTTATCCAGGCGTTCACGCGTCTGGTTCGGGGGTACGACGACCGAAAAAATGTGCTCCTGGTGCTCCAAGCTTCTCAATCCTTAACACGGAAGCAGGAGTAAGGCCATATCAGGCCGTGCTCTCAGCATCCGTCTCGCCCTGACCCGGTCCCCTGACAAACAGGGCGAAGACCACAATAATGCACATCCCGATTGTGACGGCGCTATCTGCCAGATTAAATATCGGCCACCTGGTAGCGCCAATTCCGACATCAATAAAATCGACAACTTTGCCATACAGCAAGCGGTCGATAAGGTTGCCAACCGCGCCGCCAAAGATGAGAGCAAGCGCCGCGCGTAACAGCAACCGCTCATTTTGAGCCCGAACAATATAGACGAAAACAATAACGGTTGCCAGGGACGCAAATATGACAAAGAATGTCTGATTAGCAAAACGGATTCCGAAGGCCATGCCGGGATTTTCAATATAGGTCAGCCTGATGAAGTCCCCGACGATATTGTGAGGTATGCCGTACGCGAAGGAAAAGCGAACCGTAAGCTTCGTCACCTGGTCTAGCAGAATGACACCCAGGGATAAGATTAGGACTCGCAAGCTAAGAGCGTCTGCTGTCAGGCAGTGCGATTACGACTTTTCTGCGCGCTCTTTGCAGGGAACGCAGCGAGTGGCTGTCGGCACTGCCAACAGGCGTTCCCGGGGAATCTCTGGACAGGTCGGACACAAGTCCTGCTTCTCTTCGACACAATCCATACAAATGCCGTAAGTCCCCTTCTCGACTCGCTGCAAGGCCTCTTCAATCAACGATACGTACTTCCCCTCTCGAGTTGCAAAGAAATATGCTTTTTCGCGCTCCTGGTTGTCGGTACCAACATCCGCCATGTGAAAAGAATAGGCAGAGTTTTCTGCTGAAGAATCTTTCAGTTTGGACGCAACTTCACGATCCTTAAATTGGCCCAAGTCCTTCAGCAATGTGTTTCGCTTTCCAATCAGGAGTTCCTTGAATTCGGCCAACTCTTTCTTTGTCATCCTTTACCTCCGTTCAACCAACATGATTTACTCCAAACGTTCTGCAGAGGCTGCGCTAGGCAACCTTCTCGATCGCAATAGTCAGCGTGGAACCATTGATGCGCCACTCCTCGACGGCAAGATCCGGCTTGAGTGAAGTAGAAATCGACTCAGCCAGCGTTTCGCTGCTGACATAGTCGGCTTCTCTGGTTACAGCTTTGAAGATATCATCGGACCCAGAATAGTAAATATTTATCCGATCAACAACAGCAAATCCTGAATTCTTCCTCATATTTTGGACACGGTTCACAAACTCGCGTGCTAGCCCTTCAAGCTGCAGCTCCTCGCTGATACTTATGTCGAGTCCGACAGTGAGGTCGCCCTCACTGTGCACAACCAGCCCTGCAGAACTTTCGGAAACAATGTCAATATCCTCCAAGTGCACCGAATACGAATCGCCGTTGTCCTGAATCTGGAATTCCCCTTCAGCCTCCAGGACATCTACTTCAACCGGCGTTAACTCACGAATCCGGCCGGCAACCGAATTGACTTTTTTGCCAAACCGCGGACCAAGTTTCTTAAAATTCGGGACGGCTCGCTTCGCGACTAACTCATCCTTATCGGCCGCGAAATCTATTTCCTTAATGTTCAACTCCTCCAGAATCAGGCCGCTCATCGCCTCCATGCTTTCCTGCTGGCCGGCATCATTTGAAACAACAATCACCCTTTGTAATGGTTGTCGGACCTTAACCCCCGACTCGTTGCGCAGGGTTCGTCCGAGGAAGACAACGCGGCGGACCAGATCCATCCGGGCCAGTAATTCCGGCTGCATGAATTGATGCTGCTTATCGCTCGTTTGCGGGAATGTGCTCAGGTGTACGCTTTCGCCCCGGTCCCGTCCGTTGGCTAAATTAAGGTAAAGGGCGTCAGAAATAAACGGGGCGTACGGAGCCATCAGCTTGGTTACCGTGAGCAAAACCTCGTACAAAGTCTCATACGCCGCGAGCTTGTCCTCGCCCATCTCCGACTTCCAAAAACGCCGACGGCAGCGCCGCACATACCAGTTGGACAGCTCGTCGACCACAAAACTGGATATCGCGCGCGCGGCTTTGGTCAGATCGTATCGTCCAAGATGGTCATTCACTTTCCCCACCAGAGCATTCAGCGAACTCAGCAGCCAGCGATCAATTTCAGCCCGGTCTTCGAATGCAACTTGAGCTTTATCGTACTTGAAGCCATCTACGTTGGCGTAGATGGCAAAAAACGAATAGACGTTTGTCAGTGTCCCGAAGAACTTGCGCAAGACCTCTTTGACACCTTCCGGATCGAAACGTGTCGGCACCCAGGGCGGGCTCACGGTCAACAAATACCAGCGTAAGGAGTCCGCGCCATATTCTTCCAGGATAGATGCCGGCGCGACCGCATTCCCCTTGGACTTTGACATCTTCTTGCCGTTTTTGTCGAGGATTAAGTCAACAGATACACAGGACTTGTAGCAAGGTTGGTCAAACAGAATTCCGGCGATCGCGAGCAGAGAGTAGAACCAGCCCCGGGTCTGATCGACCCCTTCAGAAATAAAGTCAGCAGGAAAAGAATTCTCGAATTTCTCTTTATTTTCAAACGGATAGTGCCATTGCGCGATCGGCATGCTTCCCGAGTCAAACCAAACATCGATTACCTCCGGCACGCGCCGCATTTTGCCGCTACATTCTTCACACACAAGCTCAATGCGGTCGATATGCGGTTTGTGCAAGTCCTCGACATCGGCAACTCCGGAACGTTCCTTCAGTTCAGCAACGCTGCCGACACAATGACTGTCACCACACTCAGTGCAGGTCCAGATAGGCAGCGGCGTACCCCAAAAGCGATCACGTGACAACGACCAGTCGACATTATTGGCCAGCCACTCGCCAAAGCGCCCTTCTCCAACTTCCTTTGGATACCAGTCGATGGCGTTATTAAGTTCAATGAATCTATCCTTCAGGGAAGTGGTGCGCACAAACCACGACTGCTTGGCGTAATACAGCAACGGTGAACTACAGCGCCAGCAATGCGGATAGCTATGCAGATATTTTTCGTGTTTATAAAGTCTCCCGGACTCTTCCAGGTCGGCAACAATTGTGGGGTCGGCGTCTTTAACAAAAAGACCGCTGTAGGGCGTGACCTCAGGTGTAAAACAACCTGTCTTATCCACCGGCTGCAAAACCGGCAGGTCATACTTCTGGCCGGCCTTAAAATCATCTTCCCCAAAGGCGGGCGCCAAGTGCACGATACCCGAACCGTCCTCTGTGGAAACAAAGTCACCGGCGACTGTAAAGTGTATCTTCTTGTCGCTGTGACAAAATGTGAAAAGCGGCACATAGTCAATACCTAGCAGGTCCCGCCCAACGTACTCCTGAACCACCTCGTAGTCATCGGTCAAAACAGAAAGCCGGGACTCGGCCAGGATCAAGTGCTCGTCCCCAGTCTTTACTTTTACGTACTTTACGTCGGAATTCAGTGCCAGGGCTACGTTTGAAATCAACGTCCACGGCGTGGTGGTCCAAACCAGAAAGGAAGTGTCCGGTTCGTCCCGTAGCGGCATGCGAACGTAGACTGATGGGTCTTCGACATCCTGATAGCCCAGCGATACTTCGTGACTGGAAAGCGGTGTGCCACAGCGAGGGCAGTAAGGCGTGATCTTGTATCCCTGGTAGAGCAGCTCTTTCTTCCAGAACTCACTGAGGATCCACCAGACGGACTCGATGTAGTCGTTCTCGTATGTGACGTACGGATTCTCCAGATCCACCCAAAAACCAATCCGCTCGGTTAATTCATCCCACTCCTTCTTATACTTCCAGACACTTTCGCGGCATTTTTGGTTAAACTTATCGACGCCGTACGCATCGATCTGCTCCTTGTTGGTAAAACCAAGCTCCTTCTCGACAGCGATTTCCACCGGCAGGCCGTGCGTATCCCATCCGGCCTTGCGCTCAACCCGGTAGCCCTGCATGGTCTTGACACGGCAAACCAGGTCCTTGACTGCACGCGAAATAACATGGTGTATTCCGGGCATGCCGTTCGCTGTCGGCGGTCCTTCGTAAAAGATGAAGGGCTTATCCGCCGGCCGGGACTCGATGCTTTTTTCGAAGATCCCTGCATTTTGCCAGTAGGCCAGAATCTCCTTCTCCAGCTCGGCAAAATTGAGTTGTGAACCTAATTCTCTGTACATATCTAATCCAGTTGCTCTACAACTCTCTTCATGAGTAACGTCAGCTTGGGTTCGGCTTCACCGGCAACTTTGAGAATTTCCGCGATGTCCACGGGTGCAAGCGCATCGGGGAAGCACGCATCCGTCACCACCGAAAGACCGAGAACTCTCATAGAGCTGTGCACGGCCACAATGACCTCCGGGATGGTTGACATACCAACGACATCCGCACCGATGCCTCGCAGGAAACGATACTCTGCACGTGTCTCAAGACAGGGACCAGACACAGCTACATAAACACCCTTCTGTACTTTTATCTTCTCTTCGAGAGCGATTTTCTCAGCGACCGCGATAAGCTCCTGGCAATACGGCTCCGACATATCCGGGAACCGCGGACCCAGTGCGTCATCATTACGACCAATAAGCGGGTTGCCACCCAGTAAATTGATGTGGTCGGAAATTATCATTATGTCGCCCGCCGAATACTGCGGGTTCATCCCGCCACATGCATTTGAAACCATAAGGGTGTCAGTCCCCATACTCTTCATGACCCTGACGGGAAAGGTCAACTGCTGCATGGAGTAGCCTTCGTAAAAATGAAACCGGCCCTGCATGGCCATGACCGGCTGCGTCCCGATTTTCCCAAAAATAAGTCTGCCGGCATGACTTTCAACCGTGGATAGAGGGAAATGTGGGATCTCCTCATAAGAAATCGTGGCTTCGGCTTCGATCTCATTTGCCAGGGCTCCGAGTCCGGTCCCAAGAATGATCCCGACTCTCGGCTGCAACATCGTTTTTTCCGCCAAAAAGGAGCGGGCGTCATCAATCTGCTTGCTTAGATTTTGCACAAATTTATCTCGAATTAGAATAGCCGCGGCAAGAATTAGAGAATCAGGCGGTCAGACATACGTGATTGCGACTCATCATCGTCGCGCGACGCATCTTTGGCGGGCATTTCGGTCTGCTCGCGCATGCCCCAGTTTATGCTATGTGGATCATCATCCTGAGCGGCGTCACCGACAGTTTGGACTTGGTCCGCTTGCTCATCCTGAGCAGACGGTTCGTCCCCGAGGACGTCCTCTATCCCTTCAAACTCGATCTTTTCCTGTCTGAAAACAGAAATAGGTTTTTCTTTCGCAGGCTTGCTTTCTTTTTCATCGTACTGCTCAAAACCAAGGTCGTCGAGTCCAAGCACTTCAATCAACTCTAACTGTGACTCCAGCAGGTGACGCAAGCGCCGGGCAAACGAATCTTTCTGTGCCTTTACCACGACAAGCTCATTCTTCATTTCCGCAAGTCGCAGCTTCGCATTCTCAACAATTTTTTCTGCTCGCAGTTCAGCATCGTGAATCATCAGTTCCGCTTCCCGGTTCGAATTTTCCCGGGATTCCTTAATGGACTCCTGCGCGTTAACCAAAGTATCCTTAAGCGTTGCCTCGACCTCCTGATATCCGTGAAGCTGGATCCGCAACTCGCTCGCTTCATCCTTGAACTGCTTTTGGTCACGAAGCAACTGCTCCAGTTCATCAGCCAGCATGTCCAGAAATGCATCAACTTCTACCGGATCATAGCCGCGCAGGCTTTTATTGAATTCTTGTCGTTTTATGTCTAATGGCGTGAGCTTCAAAGTAAACACCTCCCGCAAAAACGTTTATTATCTATCAAGTGTCAACTAGTGCAGCATATTGCGAACAAGACTTAGAATCAGAATCAGGACCAGTGGCGACAAATCGAGCCCGCCAAGATCCGGTACAACAGAACGGATTTTACTCAACACGGGTTCGGTGGCATCGATCAGAAAACGGACGATTTGATTTCTCTGATCGACATCAAACCATGACAGCAGCACCCTGATGATCACAATCCAAATGTAAAGGTCAATAAGTGTTCTTAGAAGCCCCATGCTTCAGTCCTCAATTTAGTCGTTCGCCAAAAATGGACCTGCCGATCCTGAGCATTGTCGAACCTTCTTCAACTGCGATTTCAAAATCATTGGTCATCCCCATGGACAGCTCCCGCATTCTAACACCGGGGAAAGCCTTTTCTTCTATCTTCTCTCGCAGGTCACGCAGCTTACGAAACGATGCCCGCACCTCGGACGTTTGCTTTGAGTAAGCTCCAATAGTCATCAATCCCTCGACGGTAACGTGATCCAGTTCGGAGATCCTCTCTACTGCATCGATAGCTTCGCTTGGAGCAAATCCGAACTTGCTCGCCTCACCAGAGCAGTTGACCTGAATCAAAACTGCCATCCGGCGATCGAGTTTACAAGCCTGCCGGTTGATCTCTTCAGCCAGGCTCAAGCTATCGACCGACTGAATCATCTCACAAAACTGCAGCACACGGCGCACTTTGTTGCTCTGCAAATGGCCAACCATGTGCCACTTGACATCGACTTTCGTAGTTTGGAACTTTTGCCACGCCTCCTGAACTCTATTCTCACCGACAACCTTTATGCCGCACGCCGATGCCTCAGCAATCTGCGCGACGCCAACCGTCTTGCTGACTGCAATCAGCTCGATTTCAGAGGGATTCCGGCCTGCCTGAGTACAGACGCGCTCAAGTCTCTGACGGACATTCTTTATGTTTTCAGTCACTGACATCTGAAATGCAAAAGTAACAAATATACAGGCGCCACAATACAAAATCAATGAAAAACTACGCGTGGGAGAAACGCTTCTTCAAGGGCAGGCACAAATTTGAGGAAGGCAGCGGAGCACGGGCGGGCAGGTTAACGCATAGATTCTATCCATACAAAGTCGAAAAATCATCATCTTCTTAGAGCTTTCCGGCCAGCACGACGGTTGTCTTCTCAGTTTCCAGCAAGCCGGCTTCTGCATTGAGGGCTTGTAGAAAGACAACATAGATCCCCATTCGCGCAAGTTCGCCAGTCTCGTTCTTTCCATCCCAAACCACCGTGCTTTGCGAACCTGAAGCTTGGTTGTTCAGCAAAAAACGAATCAGGCGTCCGCGCAGATCGTAGATTTTGACATTCACTGCTGCCGTCGTTACAGGCAGACTGTAGTTGATCAAAACAAAATCATCAACCCCGTCGCCGTCAGGCGAAAAGGGATTAGGCGCGAGCGAGAGACTGGCCTCACCGGGCAGCGACTCAACAAAAATACTGTTTCGCCGGGCCGCCGTACTACCCGCACCACTTACCGAGGAACTCCAGTTTGCGGCATCATTGGCGGGTAGATCGGGATTGACTTTCTCCAGAGAAACACCAGTGTCTCCACCCCAATCACTGCGGTAGTCAACTCTGTCGATGGTTGCATCGGTCAGGTCGTACAGGACAGCGGCGTCGGAGTCGTTGTTTAAGGCCGGGAAGTCAGGGAGAACAACCACATCAGCCTGCGACAAACCCAAACTCAGCGCCAGCGATGAGTCCTTAGCGAGAACGACAAACTGATCCGGCCCGAGGGTTACCGCCGCGCTGATAACGGCCCGCGTGGTGGCATTGTCATCGGAAATCGCCCACCCTTGCAGGCCAAGCGTTGCAGTTGAACGATTGGCCAGTTCGACCCACTCGGACTGACCGCTGACCGGGGAATACATGATTTCATTTATTCTGACAGTCAATGGAGTGGCCCCAATCGCGAACGCCCGTACCGCCAGATTGTTACTCGGGTTCTGGTCAGGAGCGTAGGTCACGATCAGTCCGATCACAAATGAACCTGAAGTCGCACCGGCAAAATGGAATGAGAAGGTCGCGGAATCCCCCGCTGCAAGCACACCCGCAAAGTCAAATCCGGCGCCTATTTCTTCGCCAGCACTCAGAGAGGAGTCCCTATCTGCATCCAGGAACGGTTGCACCCGGAACGCGGTTACAGAGGCGAGGCCGATGTTTCGGACTTGCAAACTGATCTCGACTTGTTCGCCCGCAGCCACCCGCTGCGGACTAAACCGAAAGTCCTCCGACGAAACAGCAAGGTCAAAGGACAGTGGCGAAACACTATTCCTGGCGCCCGGCGTTCCTAACGCGATCTTGCTATCAGCCCAGTTGCCTGGTACATTAGGGCCGTTTAGATCAATCTTTTCATCTGAGAATCCGGGTGGATTGCCAAGAGAGTAGGTGTACTCAGACAATACCAGCCCATCGGCATTGAGGAGTGCGATGGTCTCAGCGGTTGAATTGGACAGACCGCGGCTGCCGAACGTCCCATTATCGATTGTGAGGATCAAGCTCTCCGGAGGAATACGAGAGTCATACAAAGTGGAATTATCAAAATAGGATTGGTCGAGTATGATGCCGAATTGTCCCGGCATAAGTATCAGGCCGGCATCAACAGCCTGCAGTTTATCGCTGCCGGAGCCGTCGCTCACCTGCCAGCCGCTCAAATCTGCGGGGTCGCTGGTTGACAGATTAGCTATCTCAATAAACTCATCGTGCGACTCGTTGCCGCTGGCGTCAAACATCACTTCGGAAAGCACGACTTGTGCCTTCACGCCGCAGGCCCCGAAACTCACCGATACTAAGAAGAGCAGGGAAAAAGCCACCCGGCCCACGTATAATTTCACGTCCACGATCATCTGACTCTAAATCTCCGCATGGGATGCGGCCTGCTTCAGAATTCAATTCGTTGATTAAAGCGCGGAATCATGTCGTCATGAATAGCCCCGGCCCGGGAACCATACTGCCAAAATGAAAACCGCCTTGGTTGTTTGTAGCAACCAAGGCATCTTTATCGAGATTTAGAAGTTGAGACTAATTGAGAATGTATGTTTGCGGATCGAGAGGAGTGCCGTCCTTGCGCACCTCATAGTGCAAATGAGGTCCCGTCGCCAAACCCGTAGCCCCAACAAGCCCGACAGGGTTCCATCTGTCAATTTTTTGACCCTGCCGAACAAGCACTTTGGACAAATGCCCATAAAGTGTCTTATGCCCAAAACCGTGGTTTATGAGCACGTACTTTCCCCAGCTTTTGTTTCTTTGATATTTTGTTACGACCTTCTCAACAGTACCTGCGGCAGTGGCAAACACCTCTGTGCCACGCTCTGCAGCTATGTCGACTCCCGGGTGGCGACGTATTTTATCGATTACCGGATGGAGCCGGAATCCGAATCTGTCGCTGATCCGCCCCCCCGTCAGTGGCCGGATGGATGGCATGTGCTTCATGAGGTTCTTGTTTTCTTCAAGTTTCTTTTGAACCTCTATGCGGCTGTACTCGCTGAGCTCCAGGCGGCGCTCCATTTGTGCAAGAGTGCTCTGATAGTCATAAATCTGCTCAACCAGCTCGCTTGAGGAAACGTATGTCGCTGCGTCCAGAGCGCCTCCAACGCCAACAGTCCGCGTGTCCTCGTCGATCTTAGGTAAGTCAGCGATAATCCGAAGGTGGTCGTCATCTTCTTCCAGATTGTCAACCCTACCCGTAATCGTTTCGATCTTGCCGCCTATGTCAACGAGCTGGGCCTGCAGTTGTGAATTGGTCTTTGATAATGAGGATATATGCAGATTTTGGTAGAAGTCCGTAAAGAGGGCAAGAGAAGTCCCAACCAGGAACAACAGCAGCACAAACACACTCGACAAAATCCAAGAGAATTTCCGCCAAGTCAACTCTATCTCATTAGAACCCGACTCACCAACTGAAAAATATATAATCTTAACCTTCTTGTCATGCATGAAAGTCAGTCCTTCTCTCCAAATAGCGCGGAACGAAATCAACGAAAACCAGAAGTATCTCTCGAAAGAATAAAGTACAGTGCCAAAAAAGCTTTTCAGCAACTCTAAGAAGCGAAAGATTTTAGTTTAAACGTTTCCTCAATGCGGTAGGCATCTGAAGCAATCAGAATGGGACAAATTTATGAAATGGACACTACTTTGTCAAGAAAAAAATAACCAATTGGTATGATTTGTGAAATTGTCTTAATATCTGTCTGTCGAAATTGCTGTTTTACGGCAAAATAGCCACCAGAAAGAGCTGTTCCCGGACAATGGCTTGTTTTTTTCACGCAAAACATTATCTTTACCGAATTCTATTCAAACAAAAAAGGAAATCATGAAGGAACTGACTGTAGTTGCGCATCCATTAATCCAGCACCATCTGGCGCGCTTGCGAAACGCAGGTATCGGTGAAACAGAATTCCGGCACAGGCTTGCTCTGGTCTGCAAATTGATGACCTTTGAAGTTACAAAGGGCCTGCCCACCAAACCCACGGAAGTCGAGACGCCACTCGAAACCACCAATTGCGATGAATTAGGTTGCGACCTGGTTTTCGTTTCGATTCTGCGGGCAGGTCTCGGAATGCAGGATGCGTTTCTACACCTGGCACCGGAGTCGAAGGTTGGGCACATTGGCCTCTACCGCAACGAGGAAACACTGGAACCGGTCTTCTACTACTCCAAGCTTCCGCAAAACCTCTCCAACAGTGTCACGATTTTGCTCGACCCAATGCTGGCCACCGGCGGCAGCCTGGCAGCAGCAGTCGCGCTGCTCAAAGAGAATCATGCCCGGCACATCAAATGTGTCACCCTGGTTTCGGCGCCTGAAGGCGTACAGACGCTTGCAAAAAGCCACCCTGACGTAGAAATTTTCACAGCCGCTTTAGACCGCACGCTGAACGAAAACGGCTACATCTTGCCCGGACTCGGCGATGCAGGTGACCGGCAGTTCCGGACTTAAGTCCTCAGGGGCAGCATTTACTTTTTGTGATAAGCGGACATTTCCCGTCCGTTGGCCGTTTAGGTAAGAAGGGCAAAGCACACCCCAGCAAAGCAACATGGAAGTCCCGCCAATAGATCTTACTATAATTAAGGATGATGATGGCACACTCTCCCATTTCGATGGTGCTCAGCTTACTGCTGGCGACAATGGCGTACGGAGGCCCGAGCGCCAAAACAGACACCCTGATCAGGACCGGCATTCGACTGAGCATTCAACAGAACTACCCGGATGCGACGGCTGTTTTCGAACAGCTAAAGAATGAGATGCCCGAAAGTCCAATCGGTTATTTTTTCCATGCGGCTGTCCTGCAAACCCAGATGATGGACTACGAAGTCTATGATGATGATGGGCACTTTATCTCCCTGGTGGACAGTGCCCTCGAACGGGCCAAGAAACAGATCAAGAACGACCACAAAGATCCCGCGGCGTACTTCTATCTCGGCAGCAGCCACGGGTACCTCTCGCTGCACTTTTCCAGGCAGGGAAAATACTGGCAAGCGTTGCGACATGCAAAAAGAAGTGCTGAATCGTTGCAGGTAGCGGTCAGCAAGGACAGCACATTCCACGATGCTTACCTGGGCCTCGGTTGGTATAAATACTACCGCAGCAAACTCAGCCACCGTCTTTCGTGGCTTCCTTTTATCCGTGATGAACGCGAGGACGGCAAACAGATGATCATGAAAGCACTGACCGGCAGTCGCTATTCCCGCTACAGCGCGCTCAACAGCATGTGCTGGATCTTACTGGATGAAGGTGAATACGAGCGTGGCTTGCAGCTTGTCGAAAGCGTGCTGGTCGAATTCCCTGATAGCCGTGTCTTTTTGTGGTGCGCGGCAAAGCTAAACAAGAAACTGGGCGACTGGCAAAAGTCGCTTGCCTATTATCAAAAGATCCTTTCTTCGCTGACCGAGGATCAAGTCCTGTCGCCGTACAATGAACTGGTCTGCCGAAAGAACATCTCCCAGCTTTCCTTGAAACTTGGTCACCATGACCGGGCTAAACAAGAATGCCGGAACCTCGAGAGATTCCAGCAGCAGAGTGTGTCCGACGAGCGCTACAAGAAAGAGCTGCAACAGATGATAACAACGTGCCAGGAATGCCGGGAAGTGCTTATCGGCAGGACAAACTAACGCCCCTTCTCAGCAACCGCCAATTGACCGCAGCCCGCCGCAATGTCATCCCCCTTGCTCCAGCGAATCATCACCGGCACTTTCAAGCCTGCCAGTTGCTCGTAAAAGGCCTGAATCCTCTCATTGGGAGATCGGGAGTAGGGTCCGACCGCTGGATTGTAGGGAATCAGATTGATCTTGCATCGCAGACCCTCGACTAACTTTCGCAGGCGACGGGCGTCGTCGACAGAATCGTTCACTGAGTTCAGCAGGACATATTCGAAGGTCACTCTCTGGTTGGATTTTTCCGTATAATATTTGACCGCCCGTATCACTTCCGCAATAGGCCACTTCTTGTTGAGCGGCATCAGGGCGGTGCGTTGCTCGTCGGTGGTGGCGTTCAAAGAGATCGCCAACCGGTACTTGTGCCCCTCATCCGCATACTGAAGAATCTTGGGAAGAATCCCACTGGTGGAAATGACCAGTTTGCGACTGGACAGATTGGGGCCGGACTCGTCGGTCAAAATTTCGCACGCTTTCAGAAGATTATCGTAATTATGAAAAGGCTCGCCCATTCCCATAAATACCAGGTTTCGAACCGGTTGGCCCGACAATTCCTCGGCCCGCAAGACCTGGTCTAATATTTCCCCGGCGCTCAGGTTCCGTTGCAAACCCATTTTCCCGGTCGCGCAAAACTTACAGTCGATGGCGCAACCCACCTGGGTAGAAACACACAAGGTGGCGTGGCCGTCTTCGGGCATGAGGACCGACTCGACCGCCAGTCCGTCCTGCAGTTTAAACAAATACTTGGTGGATGAATCCTTCCCCGATGTTTCACTCGCTTGCAGCGCAAGTTGTCCAATTGTGGCTGACTTTGCCAGCCTCTCCCGAAACTCTTTGGATAGATTCGTCATCTCGTCGAACGAGTCTACCCGCTTGCCATAGATCCAGGAAAAAATCTGAGCGGAGCGGAACCGCGGCTCGTCCATCCGGCGGACCAGATCCTCGAGCTCGTTTTGACTCAGTCCCTTTAGGTCGGTTTTACTCATGATTTAAACACTGACTCTAAGACAATCAGTCCGTCGGGATTGACCCTAATCCGTCTCACTAATCACAATCTTCTGTCCGGCCCGGACAAACAAAACATCCTGGATGTTCGAAAACTTCTTGAAAAATTCGCCCTGTTCCTGGCGTATTTTGGAAAGCGAAAAACCCATGATGACCAGATCGGCATCCACGGAGTTTTCGCAGACTAGGTTCTCGTACGATTTCGCCTTGTTGTTCCACGGCATCTTGCGGACATTTTTGTGCGAGATCGGGATGCGTCCGGCGTCGATGAGCTTGTTCAGGCTGTTAACGCTCTTGGTCATTTGCGCTTCTTCAAAGGCGGCGAACAGTTCGATTTCACACTCATGCCACTCGGGGTGACCTTTCAAAATGTAGGCGAGCAAGATCATCAGGTTGGCATTGCGATAATCGCCCGGCGTAAGCCAAATGTCGATTCGCTTCTTGTAACCGAAGTGTCGCGACGAAGAGCGCAGCACGCACTGATTGAAATCAACCACTGCCGCGAAATCACATCCGTCGATAATTCTCGATATACCCTTCGGGTCGTCCTCGTGAAATTCAAATAAGACGCTGTTGTTCTCCAGTCCCGAGATACCGGGGATTTGCACAATCTGCGCCACCGCCGTCTTAAAGCTCGGGGAAATAATCGTGTCGACGTAAATGCCGGCGTCACTGTCGCTGCCCTGCTGAATAAGCTGATCGAGCTTTTCCTTTGACTCAACCTGGGTCTTCTCATCGAGCGGCCCCTGAATATAATGAATAAAGGTCCCGAAGCCGTAGTAATGCGAAATCCAGCGCAGCAGATCAAACGGCGCCAGGCGCGTGAGAGAATTAGCTGAAATCGCGATGAACGAAGGACGCCAGTTGGTCAGCACTACCTCGGACTGCTTCCGTTGCATCAGCACCTGCAACTTGCGCGTCAGTTGAAACAAGACGCCTTTCACCATGGCGGACAGATCATCCTCTTCCTCCCTGCCCCGCTTCAGGCTCAGATAAATTGCAGTGATGGCCACCAGCGCCACCAGGGCATAAATCGGCGCCATCTGAAACATCATGATAAAACAAGCCAGCGCACCCAACAAGGACAGATACCATTTAGAACGAAAGGTTGGCCGGTAGGATGGATTGCCGGCAAAATGCTCCAGAAAGCTTACCAGACAAAGCGACCCGTAGGTGATCATGAAGAACATGCTGATGATTTGCGCCACAAAGTTGACGCTGCCCATGACCACAAAGACCATGACGATAATCGCGGTGATCAAAGTTGAATTGAACGGCTCGTTGGATTCACCCTTGCCCTTCCTTAGAAAGCTATTTATCGCCGCAACCGGAAAGATCTGGTCCAGAGCGAGCGCTTGCATGGTACGCGGGGCAATCATGATCGAACCGATGGCCGATGAGAGAGAAGCTGCACCCAGCCCAATCGGAATAATCGGACCCCAGATGGCGATCTTGCTCATGGCAAACTGACCCTCCGCAAGTTCGTCCACCGACAGGCTAAGCGCAAATTTGATGACCACGCAAACGTAGATAATCATGCCCACAACGGTGGCCAGCATCGTGCCCAGCGGGATCGATTTGCGCGGATTTCTCAAATCGCCGGATAGTCCGACCCCGGCGGTCATTCCGGTAAAGGCGGGAAATATGATCGCAAACACTACGAAGAACTCGTCCGGATTCTCCACCTTTGCCAAAAGGTCGATGCCGGCAGGCACATTCTCGGGCCGCCCTAGAAAAAACATTACCAGCGACGCCGCCAGGATGGTGGCTACAACCCAAAGCACGCTCACACCAAGGTCCGCGCCCTTCGTGATAATCAGGACAATCAAAAGTAAAGTCCCCGGGATGCTGATCATCCAGGTCTCCGGCGTAAAACCGAGATAAAGAGCCAGCCACTCGAACGCCGGCGTAAACGCCTCTGCAAAGGCGATCATGTAAAACGCCACGGAGATCGCCTGTGAGAAATAGAGTGAGATACCGATCGTGCCGCCCACCATCGAGCCGAAGGACCGGCTGATAATGAAATACTCTCCGCCGCCTTCGACCTTTAGATTGGTGGCGATCTCGGCGATGGCCATGGCAGTGGGAATCGTGATGGCATGCCCGATCAGGATGATCAGGATGGAGCCCAGGAGTCCGGTGTGTCCGACTGCGTATCCAAAGCGCAAGAATAGAATCGCACCCAGGATTGTGCTAATCCCGGCTAGGAATACGGGGGCGGTTCCAAAGCCGTGTCCGGCTCTTGATTTTCTATTTGCCAAATGTGACTCCTTGCATTCGGATAATATTCGCGGGAAAAGGCGCTGTTAAATAGCCGAGAACCCATTACGATTTCAAACCATTCCTTGCCGGGCCGGGCCGTCACCGCAGCTCAGCGGAGCCATGGGGCAACGGACGGCAGGGCACCTTCAATCCTGTGAGTCCCTACTACTGACAGGAACCGGCAACGGCGACCGGACGTGCAGGTCCTGTTGTGGAAATGGAATTTCAATATCATGCTCCCGGAACTTCCGAACGATGGCGCAATTGATTGAGGAACGAACTTGCCAGTGCCGCTTGGGGTTTTCTATCCAAACGCGCAGCTCCATGTCCCAGGCCGAATCCCCGAATGCCAGCAGTAGCACTTCCGGCTTGGGATTTCCCAGGGCCTCGGGTTCCGCCTGAGCAATTTCCGTCAGGGTCTGCATGACCAAATCAAGGTCAGATCCGTAGGACACGCCGACATTAACGTCGAGTCGTAGCTTGGGGTCGGAATGTGACCAGTTAATCACGTTCGAAGAAATGAATTCTGAGTTGGGTACGATGATCGAAACATTGTTCTGCGTACGGACAATGGTGGAGCGAATGTGAATCTCTTTAACATCCCCCTCGGTGTCGCCGACCACAACCCGGTCTCCGACCGTGATCGGACGTTCGAGCAAAAGTATCAAACCGGAAATGAAGTTCGAAGTAATATTCTGCAAGCCAAACCCGATACCGACCGACAAGAAGCCGAACATAACCACCAGACCGCTCAGGTCGATGCCTACGAACTGAAATGCGATCATCGCCCCCATGACCAGAAACAGATAATGCGTTATTCGGCCCAGCGTGTATTGCGTGCCTTCCTCCAGACTTGTCCGGCTCAGTATGCTTCTCAGGAGTACCCTGGTCACAACCCGGGACAGAATGGCAATTCCGACCATCAGTACAACCACCAAAGCAACCGAAGCCAGGGTCACCGTCGTCTGCTTGATGGTAAAGATCGGGAACTGAAAAACGGTTTTGAAAAGGTTGTAGATACTCTCCAGCGACATTTGCTCCTCCGTTACTAACAGTTTGACCGCCACTCGCTCCGGCGAAATTGAAAGTATAAATCCTGACGAACGTTGTCAAGCGTACCGAAGTTACGATTGCAGCACAAAACAAGCAGTTTTGACTTGACAAACTTGTAACGATTGATGATCTTTTTAGAACTTTCGGGGGCAAAATCAAATTGCAAAAATCGTTGACGGGACATCGAATGGCCGGTAGTCAGGATCTTGGAAGTCGCGGCCTCATTACCATCCTCTTTCTGCTTTGCTTAACCTGCCCGGTTACGGATGTGAATGCGCAGGCAGGTGAGAAACCGCTGCGAATCTTCGGTTATTTTCAGAACACATTTCAACATCAAACGGAGTCGCAAGACCGGTTTATCGACGGAGTTTTCGTCGATAATTGGGACAACTCGGAGAATTCGTTCACTGCACAACAACTGAATCTCTTTTTCCAGAAAGACATCGATCCAAAGTGGCGCGCCTTTGTCAATTTTGAATTCCTGAATAATTTCTCATCAAGCCGCCAGCAGGGAAATGCAAGCCTGGAAGAGGCCTGGATCCGCTACCGTGCAAATAGTACTTTCAATCTGAAGCTCGGCCTCTTGCTACCCACGTTCAACAATCTAAATGAAATCAAGAACCGCACGCCACTGCTGCCCTACATAATTAGACCGCTGATCTATGAAACTGCGTTTCGCGAGTTTATCGCGGTCGAGGACTACACGCCACAGCGCGCTTTCGTGCAGGCCTATGGCTTTCTGCCCGCGGGCACCCTCAACCTGGATTACGCCGCGTACCTGGGCAATAGCCCCAACGTGCGAACCCTTGAGCAGGAGGGGCAATCCGGCACGGATTCCACCGACACTTTCCTGGTCGGCGCCCGTTTGGGCATTCGTTATGGTGAGCTGAAAACGGGCGTATCTGTGACGCGCGAAAACGACAACCAGCTCGACGGGGCATTTGACAACCCGGACTTACGTCAACTGGCTTTCCTTACCAGCGGCCGCGATCCCGGCAATGCGTCCGCAAGCCGCTTCAGGGAAGTGCCGCGCACCCGACTCGGCTTTGACCTTTCCTATTATTGGCACGGTCTTTCTGTTGAAGCAGAAACCGTAAGCTTCAAGGTCCAAAATGAATCTGAACTTGATATAGAAAGAAGCTTTTACTACGCCACCATCGGCTATGAAGTGACGGATGAGATTTTCATTTATGGCAGTTATTGGAAAACCGACGACAAAACTGAGTTGTTTGACCTGGATCTGGCGACGGCAGACTTCAAGATACCCACGGTCGGATTTTCGTATCGTGTCAACGATCGTATTCTCTTGAAGGCACAATATGCATCCGGCGATCTCGAGGGAACTGAAGTCAGAGTTAACGCGGCGGGCACCGAGGCTGCTCTTTTCCGGGCGACAAATAAGTTCAACTTTTTTGCAACTGCCGTATCGGTGCGCTTCTAAGGTTGGTCCATAATTCATGAAGCTGTTACTACCTACAATTATCTTGATGTTATTCCAGGCCGGTCCGGGTTTCTCGCAAGTAGCGGTTATTGCCAATAAATCGGTCCCTCTCGATTCGCTCAAAAAAGTCGAGCTAATAAACATCTATACCGGCGACATTCGGGAATGGGGCAACGGGGCTGCGGTATTGGTAAAAGACCTTAAACCGAAAGGACCCACTAAGAAAGCGTTCTACAAATTTATTGGTAAAAGCTCGTCCCGGATGAAATCCATTTGGTTAAAAAAACTGCTTTCCGGTGAAGGAGATCCTCCGGAAGCTTTAGAATCGGAAGAGGTCATGATCAATTCCGTCGCCAACTCACCTGGCGCAATCGGATTTGTAAGCCAGTCCAAACTCACGCCGAACGTCAAGACGCTGCTTGTCATCGATGAGTAGCAAGTTCCAGTCTGTTTTGTACTAGCCTGAAAAATTTGTGAACTTGCGAGGAGTTGCGGTTATTCCCTTTAGAACCAGCGGCATGCAAGAGTATGCAATTCGGAACTTAGTTCTTAAACACGAAGCACGCGAAGTTCACGAAGGAGGCGAACAGCTGTTTGAAATCTTGTGTATCATGCTTCTGGAATCTTCTTAAATATGAAACCCCGAAGGACAACCCATTATTGAAAAATCCATGTTTTTTCGTCGTGTCCTTCGTGAACTTCGTGGTGAATGAGCATTTCAGATGAGTTTCGCATAACCCGCAGCCTAGTCATGCATGTCGCGGCTTTTCGCGCAGACCCAACAACTCTCTAAGAAATAATGGGATTCAAGAACTTAAATCTTGCCACCAAGCAATTGGTTGCCTTTGGCATCGTCTTGTCCATCATGGCCGGCGTCAACTTCTTTTCCATCCAGAAAATGGCAGCGATCAAGGGTGAGATCGACGAAGTGACCACGAATTGGTTGCCGCGCGCCCTGGCGATTGCAGAGATCAATGTCAACATCGCCAATCTCAGACTCAGCCAGTTACAGCACGCCTACGCCGGGGACAAAGCGACGCAAATCGAGAATGCGGGAAAAATGATCGCGCTCATCGACAAGATCAATGAAAACATCGATGCTTATGAACACCTGAAAACTGACTCTGAAGAACGTAACCTCTACTCCGGGCGTGAGCGCACGCTGTACGCGGCATTTGACGGCAAGTGGGAGGAATACCAGGATTTAAGTCTAATCTTTTTTCAACTCACGAGCGAAGGTGAAAATCAGCAGGCAGTACAACTCTTGAATGGAGAAGCACGCCGGCTCTTCGATGATTTCACCTCAGATCTGCGCAACCTGATCGAGGTTAATCGAGGCGACGCGCTGGCAGCCGGCCATCGGGTAGAAAACACCTTTCGCTCGACGCGAAGATTTACCCGCGCCTGGTTTTTTGCGACGCTGTTCCTTGCAATCGTAATCGCAGCGGCTCTGGTCAGACTGATCACGATCCCGGTCAAAGAACTGGAGCGGGCCGCGCACCACATATCGCAAGGCGATCTTGAGGTCAGATCTCGCGTCAGTGGCCGGGATGAAATAGGAAAGCTCGCAGAATCGTTTAATAAAATGACAGAATCTCTTGCCAGGGCTAAAGCACGAACCGAAAGTCAGGCGCAAAAACTCAGGGCACAGAACAAGGAGCTTGTACGTACTTTGCGAGAACTGCGCGAAACACAGCAACAGCTGTTGCTAAGCGAGAAGATGGCTTCTCTGGGCGATCTGGTTGCCGGCGTCGCACACGAGATTAATGGCCCCATCGGCGTTGTCAATAGCTCGGTTGATGTTTCCAGCCGCTGCGCCGAAAAAATCCGGGCGCTCCTGGTCGCTGGCGACGCTACTGAAGACCAACTTGCCAGACCGGAGATGGTCAAAGCGTTCAAGCTTTTGGATCAAAACTTGAAAACCACGTTGGCGGCGGGCCAACGCATTACAACCCTGGTCAAGAGCCTGAAGAATTTCGCGCGCCTGGATGAAGCGCACTACCAAAAAGCCGACATCAATGAAGGCATCAAGAGCACTCTGACTTTGTTACGAAACGAATTTCAGGGGAAAATCACTGTGAAGGCGGAGTACGGTGACCTCCCCCTTCTCTTATGCTACCCGGGTGCACTGAACCAGGTCATGCTAAGTTTGCTTAAAAACGCTGCCGCGGCAATTGAGCAGAACGGCCAGATCCATATCAAGACCTTTAGCGGCGACAAAAAAATCTATGTCCAGATCTCCGACAACGGGAGAGGAATTCCGCAAGAAAAGCTCGAGAAGCTATTTGACTTTGGATTCTCCGGAACAGGTGGTAGAGTAAAAATGACCTCCGGCCTAACCTCCGCCTACAACATCATCGAGAAGCACGACGGCGATATCAAAGTAAGCAGCGAAGTTGGCAAGGGGACGAAGGTCTCCATTACACTCCCGGCCGATTAGTGGAATGGCATTGCACGCACTGAATTATCGCTCCCTTTCACGGTATCCGATCCTGGCCGTTGCTCTCTCGATGGTTGGTTTTATCATGATCAAAACGGGCCGTGATGCGGTCTTTTTTGAGCGCGGTGGGTTACGGCAGCTACCCGAAGCGTACCTGTGGATCGCTTTGGCTTCTATCCCGGCAGCGATGCTACATTTAGGTTTACTCGACAAATGGGGCGCCCGCAAGACACGCACGCGTTCGTTCTATGCGGCTGCCCTCATCTTCCTGCTGTTCGCGCCCTTCGCAGAGCCGGGTAACAGAATGGCCATGCTCATGTTATTTGTGTCCGTGCCCATCGTGTTTTCCGCTGTGTTTGCAGGTGCCTGGCTGCTCGCAGCCGATCTGCTGGAAGGTGCAGATTCTAACATTTTGCGGCGTACCTACGCTCGAATCGGCGCCGCTTCGATGCTAGGTGGTATTATTGGCGGACTCCTCTGCAAGGTCGGGAACGAAATATTGGGCCCTGGGGGGTTCATTGCCGGTGGGTCGGCCTTGCTGCTGGCGACAGGAGGATTGGTTGCATTTGCACATCGCAAGAATCCGGCACAGAACTATCGTTCCATAGTCAATGCACAGCCTGCGGATGAGGAAAATTCCGGGCTTGCGGCCACGCAAGCAATACTGGTCCGGCAACCTTACACTCGTACGCTGATTGGGATCAGTGTCCTGGCAACTACGGCAGCCCTGTATATCGATTTCCAGTTTTACGCGGGGGCCAGCATTTCCGGCAATACCAATGTGCAGTTTTTTGCCAATTTCTATATCATGCTCAATCTGGCGGCGTTGGTTGTTCAGACATTCCTGGCGCCGAAGTTACAGGAGAAACTCGGTATCACCGGTGTACTCTTGCTGGTACCCTCAATCCTGCTGGGGGGCACCGGACTGTTTTCGCTTTGGACTGTCTACCAGGGCCGCACGATCATGCGCGTTTTGGAGGGTGGTCTCAAGGCCTCAATCTACCGTTCAATCTGGGAGCAAACCTATCTGCCCATCAGTAGCAAATACCGCGACATCGCCAAGACCGTGGTCGATGGGACGGTGCAGCGCCTGGCAGAGGGCCTGGGGGCCCTGGCACTCTTCCTTTGGTTTGCCAAGTCAAACCAACCGGTGGAAGAGTTAAACTACAATTGGATCAGCGGTGTCATTGTTCTGTCTGTTTCAGTTTGGATAGCACTGACTAAGCGCCTGGGGCGGCTCGGCTGTTCCGACATTTCTCCGACTGAGCCCTTCATCCGGCTCCCGGACGGCTGACAGACGGCAACCGCCCTCGGGAAGGGCAAACCAAGATGAGCACAAAGCGCGGCAAATGCAGGTTTGACATTTGATGCCGGAATCCCTACTATTTCTTCCGGCGTTGTGACTGCGGAGCCGTGATGTAAAGTTGTCAACTTAGCAGATATTACTTGAATGACTGACATTTCCAACTCGCCTATCGACTCTTTAGGCAATCACTTAGATGTCACCCTGAGCACGCACTCCTGAATTCTGCATTCCTGCCAGGAAACGAAAGTGTGCGCAGAATCTCCCCAGCCCGTCGAAGACTCTTCGCGCTGCCATGGTTTCCGTGACTTCGAAATCCATCACCGCACACTCAGAATGACCTTACATCAAAGTTAGAAATGTTCGTAAACAATGAAATGAACCAAAGTTAGAGATCCCAGTAAGATAACGATAACACCAGGCAATCCAAAGGAGACAATATGACCGCACCTATCGCCAAGGACAGCGACATAGAGGCTGTAAAAAACCTCGAAGAAGCCAGCAAATTATTGACCCGGGAGATCGGAAAGATCATCGTGGGTCAGGAAAAAATCATCGAACAATTGCTCATCTCGCTGCTGGCGCGAGGGCACTGCCTTCTGGTCGGCGTGCCGGGATTGGCAAAAACGCTGTTGATCAGCACGCTGGCAAGAGTCCTCGAACTGAAATTCAACCGGATTCAGTTTACGCCGGACTTGATGCCCTCAGATATAACCGGCACCGAGATAATCGAAGAAGACACCTCCACCGGGCAAAAGCAATTCAAGTTTGTCAAGGGGCCAGTGTTTGCGAATATTCTTCTCGCAGATGAAATCAATCGCACACCGCCCAAGACTCAGGCTGCCCTGCTGCAGGCAATGCAGGAGCACGAAGTGACCGCGGCCGGCACGACTTACAAACTCGACGAACCCTTCTTTGTCCTGGCCACACAAAACCCCATCGAACAAGAGGGAACCTACCCGTTACCGGAAGCTCAGCTCGACCGCTTCATGTTCAATCTCTGGGTTGATTACCCTACTGCTGACGAAGAAAAGGAAATCGTCAAGTCGACTACCAGCGCCTACCAGGCCGATCTCGACACAATCCTGCGGGCGGAGGAGATTCAAAGATTGCAGCAACTGGTCAGGAAAGTGCCGGTAGCAGACCAGGTCGTGGACTTTGCCGTCGAGCTGGTTCGCAAAACCAGGCCGGTGTACGAAGATGCTCCGGCTTTCGTAAAGGACTGGATCAGTTGGGGCGCCGGACCGCGCGCTTCACAGTACCTAATCCTGGCGGCTAAAACCAGGGCAATTCTGTACGGCCAATCAACCCCCGAAATCGCCGACGTGGTGGCTATCGCAGAACCTGTTCTACGTCACCGCCTAGTGACCAATTTCAACGCCGAAGCAGAAGGCGTCGGGACCGTGGAGATCATCAAGAAAGTCATCCAGGAGACTAACATTGGCTGACTTGACCCCGGACTACAGAAAATATCTCAATCCCGAAGTGCTCTCCAAGCTGCGCTCCATGGACTTGCGGGCCCGGCTGGTAGTGGAAGGCTTCATAACAGGATTGCACAAAAGTCCCTACCACGGCTTCAGTGTGGAGTTTGCCGAACACCGGCAGTACATGCCCGGCGATGACATAAAACACGTTGACTGGAAAGTATACGGCAAGACCGACCGGTTTTACGTCAAGCAATTTGAAGAAGAAACAAACATGAAGGCGTACCTGCTGCTGGACTCCTCCGCCTCCATGGGCTTTTCTTCCGGCGGTGTCACGAAGCTACAGTACGCCTCTTACCTGGCGGCCGCCCTGGCTTTCCTGATGATCAGGCAACGCGACGCCGTCGGCCTGGTCACTTTTGATGAAGTCATCCGGCGCTACCTGCCGCCGCGTTCGGTCACTACTTATTTGAATCAGATTCTCATTGAACTGGAAAACGCGAAAAGTACAGCCAAAACCAATGTCGCGGGCGCTCTGCACAGCATGGCGGAACGCATCAAGCGGCGAGGACTGGTCGTACTTTTTTCCGACCTTCTGGACAATCAACAGCAAGTCATCAACGCATTGAAGCATTTCCGGCATAAGAATCACGAAGTGATCGTCTTTCAAATCCTGGATCCGCTTGAGCTTACTTTTGACTTCCAGCACGATGCGGTCTTCAAGGACATGGAGTCAAATGAAGAAATCAACACGCAACCATGGCACATCCGCAGCGACTATCAGGAGAAGATCCAGGCATTCAATCAAACTTACCGCAGATTCTGCCGTGAACAACAGATCGAGTTTATCTCCATAAACACACAGCAGGACTATGACCGCGCCCTGCTCGAATATTTGCTCAAACGGAAGAGAATTGGTGGTTGAGTCTGTTATGTGTGGCGAGGATAAAAAAAGGGTGTCGCAAGAAAAAAGCTCATAGAAGCTACCCCAGTAAAGCGCTGAACTGCCTCTTTCTAAGCGACACCCTTGAAGGCACGCAATGGGGTAGTAGAAAACCCCAACGCGAAAATGAAGATATCTTTATATCAGATGGATTTCGGCTGCATCACAGAGGCAGCGCTCGAAATTCATCATACAGTTTCATGACATACGGAATGTAAGACCTGGTTTCTGCCCACAAAATCCCGGGCGCTTTGTTTTTTGATAGCCACATTCTGGCTCGCCTGCTACCGCCATTGTAAGCGGCCAAACCACCCTCGATGTCATACGTCTCCACCAGGGCAGACAAGTAGCGCGTCCCCAGCCGGATATTCAATACCGGATCATAGAGAATTTCTTCGGCATTTGTCCATTCGATGCCCTCAAACTGCGCCAACCACTTGCCTGTTGCCGGCATGATCTGCATGAGGCCCATCGCACCGGCTTTGGAGAGTGCTTTCGGGTCCCAGGTTCGGCCGCTTTCGTGCGTAATGGTGGCGCAGATCAAATCAACATCAATATTGGGATATTTGATGCTCATTTCGTAAACCAGGTTCACGATCTCATTCCTCAGATGCCTGGCCATCGCCGGATTAAATCTAACGATAATTCGCTCTATCTTGTCGCACGCTTTCTGACGTGCCTGGTCTGCCTGGCTAACTGCACTTGTGTAGCTCAACAAAGAAGCAACTTGTGCATATCGCTCACTTTCCGGCACCACACTTGCGGAAAATAAATTGAGCGATAGCATTCCTGCACACATTGATAACAAAATCAGTTTCATAACTTCCTCGATGTCTCTGGACCTTGCCTTGTTATTTGCCTGCCCTGGCGCTTCAAAATGCCACGAACATACGGAATCCCAAAATCTATGAGCATGGAAAGACGCAAAGGTGGGGTCCTGGATGCTGTCATTCCGTGACAACCAAATGTAGAGTCGTCAGTCCATCAGCAAAAGACATTCCACAAAATATCCGCACGGCAGATGTTCGTCTTAGGATATTAATTATTAAGAAAATAGGTGGAAAAGACGTTCGAGAGTGTCAGGATGCGGATTGTCCGATGAATAGACAACGTGTCCCAATTTGGGACATTTTGATAGAGACTTACTTGTGTGAGACAGCGTTGCTGGCAGGAGTGCCGGAATTGCCGTTTTGCTGGCCATTTTGGGGGCGTTCAAATGAATCGAGCGCCTCTTCGAGGGTGTCGTACGATTTCAGGAACCATTCAAACTCGAGCACTTTGTAAACCTGGTAAACATCCGGCTGCATTCTGGCGAGTTTAAGGTCACCGCCGCCGCCGCGCGCCGCCTTGAGATGGCTGAGAAAAACACCCCAGCCCATGCTGCTAATGTACTCGATGGCGTACAGGTCCACAACGATCTTGCAGCGTGACGCTTTTATTAAGGACTGAATGGTACGGTCGAGTTCATCAGAAGTAAATGAGTCGAGATGACCCTTGATGCGGATAACTGAAACTTCCGCGGAGGAAGGGGGGTGCGGCCGAACAGCTTGGCCGTTTTTTCCCACAGTTGAATTAGGCAGAGGCATGATGATGTGATTAGCGAGATGTTGTTCCACAGTTGCTCTTAACCTTTTTCTATACATACAACAGCATTGATGTGCGGGATGGAAGGAGCATTTTTTCTTGTGGGCAGCAACTTTTCTTTCTCTAACCTGGACAATTCAAGAATCATCAAGGCTAAAACCTCGCCTCATCCTGGACAAAAAGATCCTGGATGAGGCGCAAACGGTGGTTGACAAACTGCTTGTTTCAGACTATCTTTCAGCTTGAATTGACTCAATACTTGAGGATCCCCCATGCTTTACGATACAATTATTATTGGAGGTGGGCCGGCCGGCCTGTCCGCAGCGATTCATTTGGCCTGGCATAACCGAGCTGCACTGGTCATTGACCGCAAAACCGGACCACTTTTCTTCACGCTGGAAAAACTTTATAACGTGCCCGGGATGCCGGCAACGAAAGGCATTCAAATACAGAAACAACTGAAAGAGCAGGCGGTCGAGCTCGGCGCAGAAGTCGTGAAGGACAACGTGACGTCTGCCACAGGCACGGAAGGCAACTTTTCCATTACCTGCGAAAGCGGAAAAGTCTGGTCCGCCAAAACGCTGCTGCTGGCAACTGGTATGGCGCGCTACCATCCGACGGTTGACGGCGACTACAAGCCTTGTTTTGCATATGCAGGCAAAGGCAATATGTTCTACTGCCCGGATTGCGAAGCGCCGGAAATCAAAGATAAGGATACCATCGTTATTGGGACCGCTTCCGCCAACGGAGCGGCAGGCATGGCCCTGGGGTTGTCCAGATACACCGATCGGCTGCGGATTCTGTTGACAAGTGACAGCGAGCTTTCCGACGATCGCAGAGAGAAACTGACGGCCAAAAATATCCAGACTATCCGCGGACAACTGCAAGCGCTGCACGGCAAGAAAGGCATACTCTCCGAACTGGCCCTGACCGACGGCTCTGTCCTGCAAGCGGAAGCGTTCTTTGTTTCCAGTCCGGTTCGCGGGCGCACCGACCTTGCCCAGCAACTCGGTGTGGAAATGGCTGCGACCGGTAATCACGCGCAACCCCAAAGCCAGCGAGGAGACACCAACGTTCCTGGGGTCTGGATCGCAGGCGACTTGCGGCCGATGACACAGCAGGTGTCGGTTGCGATGGGAACGGGCAATATTGCAGCGATCATGATCGACCAACACTTAAGAAAGCAGGACATCGCCTAACAGCTCGGACGCGAAAAAAGCAGGCTCGATCATTTTGAAGTTTCTACCACAGATTCTCTGTGCTTGCTTCTCCCTAGTTCTCAGCTCCACCAGTTTGCCGCAAACGCCACGCTTTGCGGCAAATGCACTAATCATCAAGCTGCGCGCGGACCCGGCCGCGACGACACCCCGCGCCGCCCGGCAGACAATTGTCCGGATTTCAAAGCAAGCGCCGCGCGCATTTGCAATTGATCGGATCGAAACCCTGTTTCCGGATTCCAACCCAAAAAACCGCTCAGCAGCACAACTGCACAATATCTTTAAACTGACCTTGCCTGACGGCGCCAGCCCGGAAGAGATTAGCGCGATTTACCGGCGTGATCCGAACGTGGAATATGTCCAGCCTAACTACATCCACCAGCTCGATGCAGCGCCGAACGACCCGCTTTTCACAGATCAGGTTGCTCTGCAAGTCGTGCGGGCGGAACAAGCCTGGGACCTGCAACTGGCCTCCCCGGAGATAATTGTCGGCGTGATCGATACCGGCATCGATTATTTGCATGAAGACCTTGCGGATGCAGTTTGGGTCAACCCGGGTGAGGATCTCGATGGCAACGGACGCGTCGATTCGAGTGATTTCAACGGTCTGGATGACGATGGCAACGGCTTCACCGACGACCTGCGCGGCTGGGACTTTACCGATGCGCCCACCTTCCCGGACGGTGGTGACTTTTTTGAACGAGACAACGATCCGGCGGATGAAAATGGCCATGGCACATCCGTTTCCGGCCTCATCGGAGCCACCGGAGATAATGGCAAAGGCATCGCGGGCCTGGCTTACGGTTGCAGAATAATGCCTCTGCGCGCCGGAACCGCACTCGGGTTACTGGAAGAGGATGATGTCGCAGCCGCCCTGGTCTACGCAGTCAACAACGGCGCGCGCATCGTCAACATGAGTTTCGGAGACACGGTCGCATCACCGCTGCTTCGTGATGTTATGGCGTACGCCTACGCGCGCGACTGTGTGCTGGTGGCTTCCGCCGGCAACGCCGCAACTGACGAAATCCATTTCCCATCAGGATTCAAACAAACCATCTCAGTCGGTGCATCTACCGCTCAAGATGAAATCGCGCCATTTTCTAATTTCGGCAATTTCGTGGACCTGGTGGCGCCGGGCGTGGACGTCTTAACGACTTTTCAGGGAAACAAGTATCGCAAATTTGGCGGGACATCCGCTTCTGCGCCCTACGTTTCAGCTCTGGCCGCGCTCCTCCTGTCCAGAACGCCGGAGCTGTCTCCGGACGCGGTAAAAGGATTGCTGGTATCATCGACGGACGATCTGGGCCCGGCGGGTTGGGATGACCTTTTTTCCGCCGGCAGGATAAACGCCGAAAAGGCCCTGCAATCGCCCTACTTCTCTTTCGCTCAGATAACCGGGCCTGAGCTGGACAGCGGTTTTGCCGACGGTCCCATTTCAATATTCGGGACTGCTGCCGGCACATTCCTGCAGAGCTATTCTCTCTTGATCGGGAGCAGCGAGACGGACGAATTGGTGGAACTGGTGACTGGGAAGAAACGCCAGGTCATCGACCAACACTTGTTCGATCTCAATGTCGACAATTTTGCTGACGGCGTCTATGTTTTGCACCTGGTGGTTCGTAATTCCGACAATAGCACCATTGAAGACAAGCTACAGTTCTTTGTGGATCGCTCGCCACCGGAATTTCTCGACGTTCGCCAAATCCCCACGCTGGATGGCGACAAGCAAAGCTTTCTGGTTGAATTCGATACCGACGATATCACTGATGCGAGCATCCTTTTCCGGCCCGAGGGCGGCGATACTGACTTCCAGAGAACACCGCTTCGGTTCAACACCAAGACGCACCGCTTCAATTTTACCCAGGGCCTGTTTACCGGACGATTGCAGTACTACCTCGAAGCCCGGAACCGGGCTGGCCTGCTTGCCACAAACGACAATGATGGCGATTTCTTCAGCGCTGACTTGAGCCAGGCGCCGGTCGGGGGCATTCCGATCCAGGACCTGGTCGTGAATTTTGCGCCGGCGTTTTTGCTTGAGAAAACCACGGACCTCAACAACAATGGCTTGCGGGAAGTTATCATCAATGAATACGACAGCCGTTTCAATTTCACCGCCATGAAGATCCTGGAATACTCGGCTGCCAGTTTTATTGAACTGGCGGCCACCGATAGCGTTTTCATCCCGAGAGACGCCGGCGACTCCGACGGCGACGGCCTGCAGGAAATACTTGCCGGGCGCGGCGGACGGAGTTTCATATTTGAAGCGGCTGCGCCGGGTCAAATCCCCGAACAGATTGCCTGGCAGGAAACGGAACTATGGGCCGCCAGGTTCACCGACCTGGACCGCGACCAGAAAGTAGAAATCCTCGCACGCCGCGACGACCTGTTTATCCTGCTGGAAAACACCGGCGACAACTCTTATGCGGAAGTCGCGTCTCTGCCAAATCCGACTGACGGACAAAACTCAACCGGCGTGCCGCGTGCGGCGGTGGCGGATTTTGACGGCGACAGTCTGCTTGAAGTCCTGCTGGGAGACAGCGACGGTGACGTCTACATTTACGAATCAGTTGCTGACGATCGAGTTCAACAGACCTGGTCGACGCGCATGCCGCTGATGGACACCATCGACTACCTGTCGCAGGGAGATTACGACGGCGACGGTCTGCCGGAATTCGTCGTCGGCTGTCACACGGGTCAGGATTTGAACAACGAGAGTACCTTCGATAGCCAGCGCTGGCTTTATCGGATTTTCAAACGCAGTGCTGACAATTCATACGTCCCGGTCTGGGAGCAGGCCTTCTTCGGTGTCGCCTCACCGGCCAATTTTGACAGCGGCGTTTCTTCGGGTGACGTCGACAATGACGGCACGCCGGAGGTTTTACTCAACCTGTTTCCGGATTTTTACATCGTGGATTTTGACGAGAGCGCAGGCGAGTATCAGACCGTCTGGCACAGTATGCCGGCACGCAGCAATGCCACGCTGGTAGTCGATTTCGACCAGGACGGGAAGAATGAATTCTACGTGAATTCAGGTATCCGCGTGCAGAGCCGCCGGGTCCTGTCCGATTTCTCCGGGCCATTGACCCCAACCGGTTTTAGCGCGGTTCCGCTGGATACCAACCTGGTACGCCTGGCGTGGCTGCACCCCGGCGCTCCCGGCGGTTTCTCAGTGGCGAGAGGCACTTTACCGGACAAGATGTCCCCGCTTGCCCAGGTACGAACCTTCACTTTTCTCGACAGCAGCGTCGTCGCTGACAGCACCTACTTTTATTCAGTCACGGCTCTCGACCCATCCCTGTCGCCGAGCGCTAGCCGCCCGACCGAGACCAGGCGTGTCACTCCCGGACCCAAACCGTTCGTCAAGCAAGCGCATGCGGTAAACGGCGGCCAAATCGAAATCGAGTTTAGTGCAGAAATGGCAAGTTCGGTTGCCGACCAAAACAACTACAAAATATCCGGTGTCGCGCCGGTCTCGGCAATCGTGCATCAGGCGGGCCGGAAAGCTACCCTCACAATGCCGGAGAAGCTCCCTCCGGGCAGGCATGAAGTGCTGGTGAGCAATGTTACCGATTTGCGGGGCACGCCGCTGGACATCGGCAACAACTCAGCAGAGTTCATGGTGCAGGAAGTCCTTGCCGAGCCTTACCTCGTCTCCGTGCAACTGATCGCTGCGAATAAGTTACGACTGGAATTCAGCCAGGCCATGGACGCTGCTAGCGCCGCCACAACAAGCAACTATGAAATCGAACCGCGAGCCGCCGTAACCCTGGCGGAGCCGTCGCCTGCAGATGGCAGGCTGGTGTTCCTGACCATCGATGCGCGCACTCCCATCGGCCCGTTTGGAATCGAGTACCTTGTCCGGGTCAGGAATGTCAAAAGTCGCGACGGCATTCCCATCCGGTTCGGCAATGGTGACACAATGGCGCTGGTCTTTGCCAGCCAGGATCTCGACCATGTTTTTGCTTATCCCAACCCGTTTCGAGCAGACACGGGACGCGACTTCGTCACCATCGCGGGATTGCCGGTTGCTGCGGTTGTACGTATTCTGGATGCTTCGGGCAGACTGCTGCGCACCCTGCGCGAAACCGACGGCAATGGTGGCGTAGACTGGAACCTGCGTGACCGAATGGGCGCAATGGTCGCTTCGGGCATTTACATTTTTCACGTTAAGGCAGACGGGAAAAGTACAACCGGCAAGTTTGCGGTGCTGCGGTGATTTTTCATTGCTTCCCACACCGGGGCCGCTTATCTTAGAATTGCTTCCTGTTCGCATTGGTTGTGTTGACGAAAGAGGACCTGCAAATCGAAGCTCTCCTTCACTTAATCGAACGCCATGCTCCTCCGCCCTTCAGTCTGTTTGGGTCCGTGGAAGGGCTTATTCGGTCTATTTCGCGTGCGTGGTCGCTGCTGGTGTGTTATGCCAGATCCTCATACTCCTTTTTCCCGAGTAGCATGCAGTTAGTTTTTTGGTGCTTCTCGAGCACACTATTGAGCCTGTTAGTCTATTCATGTTCAGATGAAGATATTGTAAGAGCAAATAGCGAACCGACGATTCTATCCTTGAGGGCTGAAAACTATGTTTTGAGAGTACTTGACACAACCAGGGTAGAATGCTCAGCACTTGACCTGGACGGTGATGAAATAGTTTATGAGTGGACTTCAATTGACAGTTCCATTTTTGGCAAAGGTTCAACAATCAAGTGGATTGCACCTTCCGAAAGCGCATCTTATCCTCTGATTTGTAGAGTGTCTGATGCAAATGGTGGTGAAGATCAGGCTGAAATCCAATTCAGCGTTTTGGGTTTTGACACTTTAGTATTTGAAGATTTAGACAGGAATGCACATGCAACCCTGGATGTGTTTACTGCACAAACGAAAGTGTTTCAGGTTCTTGACGAATGGGACTCTTTCTGGTATGAACATGTCAATTGTACGACTATAGAAGGAACGCCATGTCCTCCTCCCGGTATTGGTTTCGAAGATTCTGTAGTAGTAGGTGTGTTTTGGGGACCTATTGCATCGGGTTGTAGTCAGAAAAGACGTTCAGTAAAATCAATTCACATCGCACAAGATACAATTTTTGTCACCGTTGAGTATAACTTCGAGCATATTTTTGAATCCTGTGATGCAGAAATACAACCCAATCATTTGGTAAAGTTCGAGAAATACAAATTACCCATTAAATTCATAGGGACATATCCAGGATGCTGCAAATAATACTGGCGCTTCCATACCTACTTTCGCTGCTTGTACTCATCGGCTGTGACTACTCAAACCGGAATGGTCAGAGACTCGATGCCAAAGAGCCGCTGGATAGTGAATCCCTGGCGAGACAGAGAGTATTCAAGACACTCTCCGATGCCTTGGCGGAGCCGGATACCGTCTATCGACTGGCATTGCAGGCTGAGAAATTGGGTTTCGTCTTACCAAAGACAATAGGACAACTCAGAAAAGTGCAGGAATTGGCCGTTTTCTGCAATTTGGATGAGTACCATCATTTGGGAGGCAGCCCGCTGAAGAATATTCCTGGAGAGATAGGCCTACTAACGAATCTTCAGCACTTGAACTTGTCTTGGAGCAGCGTTTCCTCTCTTCCGCAAGAATTTTCCCACCTCAAGGCTCTTAGGACCCTTGACCTATATGAATGTGGGTTCACTGAACTGCCACCACTTGTAGGAGAACTCACAAATCTTGAGGAACTTGATCTAAGCATCAATTATCTGCAGGCACTACCGAAAGAACTCGCAAAGTGCCAGAAGCTACGCAAACTACGACTAGGCCTGAACCACTTTAACGACTTCCCGAAAGTAATCTTCGAACTTGAGAACCTCGAGGAGTTGAGCCTCCACTCAGTGTATTTCAAAAATCCCGAACTACCAGACAAATTCGACAAGCTCAGGAATTTACAGATATTAGACTTACACGGAATCAAGGTTAACTATATCCCTGAGACTGTTTGGGGCTTGACTCGTCTGAGGGAACTTGATATCGTACGAATTAATGTGAACGGGATTGATCGCAACTTGCTACAGCTGGCCAACCTTGAAAAGCTATCTCTCTCTGTCGGTCAGATAGAGAATCTTGCGACTCTAGGTCGACTAACTCAGCTCAGACGCCTTGGATGCGATGATTCGGGGCAGGGCAATACTTTTGAGATGTTAAGAGAGATTTTGCCTGATAGTGTTAAGATAGTACCTGCGTTCTGAAGTCAACGGATGGGCGGACGGGTGGCCAGCACATGAGAAAGAAAATTGGGTGGCACAGGCTGAAGCCTGTGCCTGACCGTGGGTACCAGGAGGCGATGGCTGTGAAAAGCAATGCAGCAACCCGGATTGCACTTACATTCACGATACTCGCATGCTGCTCATGTGGGTTGCATAGCCAGGCGGGAGAAAAAACCCGAGCAAAGAAGCAGCCGCGGTGGGCGCCTGTTATTACGAAGAGTGGGGTGACACTGAGGCCAATTGGCCGCGATCTAAAAGTGCTGGAGTCTGAACATCCCTTGCTCAGCGAAGCCAACAAGCGCATCGATGACTTCCCCAAGGTCGGAGACTGTTCCAACGCTGGAGTGGTCATTTTAGACTCCTATGATTGGGATTATGAACCCTATCTTGCCACTCTATCAAAGAAAATCAGATCGGAAATATACCCACCAAGAAAGTTCACCAGACTGGGAGCAATCGAGGGCAAGTCATTGCGGCAATTCACAATCTTGCCTGGCGGTGAGCTCGCTGACTTGAAGCTTGTTTCATACGAAGGGCATCCGTTATTGGCAGAAACGAGTCTACTGGCAGTCGAATTCGCAGCACCCTTGCCACCACTGCCGGCCGATTTCAAGAAAAAACATGATCAACTTCAGGTCGCGGCCATATTCTGCTTCAGGAGGAGAGTGATATCCCCTGCGCATTGATCTACACGGGATTCGATGGTCATTGGAAACGGCGGCCTAAAGCCCCTGTGAGCGTGGAGTTTGTTCAGGAGGAAGGTTCGACCACTTAATTGACGGTCTTGACTTATTCTGTGCGCAGTCTCGCAGAAAGAGGTTAATGAGCTTCTGATACGGAATATCAGTTTCTTCGGCGAGTTTTTTAAAATAAGCAATAGTCTCGCTATCTAAGCGGATTGTAATTTGTGTTTTGAGTTTCTTTGCATATGGATTATTTATTGATTTCGAAAAATCGTATTCTTTACGCATTTCACTTTCTCCTATTATGATATTCTTGTTCATTGCGTGTTGCTTTTCGTGCTGAAATAATTCGGATAATTCCATCATTTTCTCTAAAGCAATGTACGACAACCAACACACGCAGATAACTGGACAATCCCATAATGATAAACCGTTCTTCTTTTTCGGAATGATCTGGGTCTGGAATCAAACGAGCGTTTTCGTCATAAAAGACTGTCTTAGCTTCATCAAAAGAGACTTTATGCTTTCTTTCGTTAGCACGATTCTTGTCCTCGTCCCATTCAAAGCGTAGGCTATTCATAAATGTAATATAATTATATAAGCAATACAATCCAAGCCAAAAGAGACCGGAACGAAGGTTCAGAATTTCAGATCATGAGCGTCCGGTCGAGATTTTACGACAGCGAATCTGAAGCAATTTAGTAATAGTACATCAAGTCCGAATGTCATCCCTCCTTGTTTTCAGCAGGGGCCATCTACCTCTTTTCTGCATGCCCGATCAAACTTGTGCCCGCATGATTTAAGCGGGTAAGACTCCGGGCATGACACTGAACGCACGGTACACTTTTCAAGTCTCGACGACGGATGGCCAGAACAAACTGCGTGGCACAGTTTTCAGCCTGTGTCTATCTCGCCGACACACCGGGACGCTCCCACTATTGTGTGACTTCAAAGGTGGGTACTCCTGGCAAGATTGCTGCAATTCAGCGGCGCCAGTCCAAATCACACTATTGCGCCTGAGCAAGCAATGAATCTCTTGATCTTGAACCTACTTTACCTTTGATTGGACTAGTCTAATTCACTTAACATAACCGATGAGGCAAAATGGCACTCAAACTTGCGCTGTGTGTAAGCAGTATTTTTCTTATTTGCGGGTCGGTTGCCGGCCAGGATACAACCCGGTTTACTCCTACCCTCGGATACCAGGCTTTCAAAGTCCGTGAGCCGGTATTGCGGCTCAAGCCGGGGGCGGTTCTGGTGAGCGAGACACTCGAGGGTGGATACCACACCAAAGAAGGGGGAGACTGGCCCGGAGAAGTAGGGCCAATCTACATTGAGGGAGCAACGCCGGAAGATCAACTGGTCGTCAAAATCATCAAACTGCAGCCAAACGGGCCTTATGGCCCGGCCCGGATTCGACCCGGATTCGGTGGACTGGCTGCTGATTCAAGACTGAGACTGCTGAACCCGGACATCCCCACGGAACGTTTTCTCTGGCGGTTGGATCACGAAAAAAACACGGCATTGCTTGATCTGCCGAGAAGCCGCTTGGGAAAAATCGAAGTTCCGCTGCAACCTTTGCTCGGACGCGTAGCAGTCGCACCCAAAGGCGAAGAATCTTTCCCCGGACTCTGGCCCGGAGACTTTGGCGGCAACATGGATGCTCCGGAGATCCGTGAAGGCGCCACCGTCTACCTTCCAATTTTTCATGAAGGGGCGTATTTCTATTTTGGTGACGGCCACGCGCTACAGGGAGAGGGAGAAATCGCCGGCACAGGGCTGGAAGCCACAATGGATGTCATTCTGCAATTCGATTTAATCAAAAACAAACCCATTGATTGGCCTCGAATTGAGGACGACGAGTTCATCATGGTCGCCGGCAGTGCGCGCCCCCTGATCGACGCGTTTCGGCTGGCGCATGTGGAGCTGATCGAGTGGCTGGAAGAGGACTATGATTTCGACCGTTGGGAGGCCTACCAGGTGCTGGCCCAGGTCGCGCAATCCACGGTCGCCAACATAGTGGACCCGCAATACACGGTGGTCGCCAAGTTTCCGAAGAAATATTTGCCTGAGTAGTGCCAGACCGAAAACGGACTTAGCTGTCATTTCCGGGCATGGCGTTGAGATCACCGGAATGACAGAAATGAGCGAGTTTTCGGTCCATCACCAAGTAGTCAAAATAGCGTCGGTCCGGAACCATCCTCAAAACAAAGTATAGCATTCAAATGCAGCGGAACCCAAAAAAGTCAGCCGATTTTGGCGTTAGCTTCTTGACGACCGGAGCAATGCTTTCAATGCCAACGAATGAGGTGCAATCAATGAACAACGCGCAAGCTCGAATTACCCTCATGACGCTAGACCAGATAGAGCAGGTTCACGCCTACTCACTTAGTTTGCTTGCAACCACAGGAATTCGCGTTGATTCAGAGCGGGCGAGAGATATTTTCTCCGGAGCTATTGGAGGTTCTCAGGACGGAGACAGAGTTCGCATTCCAGCCGACCTGGTGGAACAGGCTTTAAAGTCAGCGCCTTCATCAATCGAGGTATTCAACCGTACCGGCGATTCCGCATTTTGCCTGGACTCGAAAGACACGGAAACAATTTTCGGCATAGGCGTTACAAACCTCTGGTACCAGGACCCCCAAACGGATGAGGTTTCGCCTTTTAGCCGGGAGCATATGAAAATCTCCACCCGACTGGCCGAGACTCTGATGAACTTCGAGATAGTCTCAACTCCCGGAGTCATTCAAGATATTTCCAGTGAACAAGCCGAAGTTTACGCAGCGCTGGAAATGGTGGCAAACACAACAAAACCGCTGGTCCTGCTGATTTCCAGCACGACCCAATTTAAACATGCCCTGAAACTCCTGCAACACCTGCACGGCGATCTGGCGGACCATCCTTTTGTCATTCCTTACTTTAATCCGGTAACGCCTCTTGCTCTGAATGAAGATACTTCGGACAAAATGATCTTGACTATCGAGCAGGGGCTGCCGCTTATCTATTCGAGTTATGGTATGTCGGGAGCAACTGCACCTATTACGCCCGGCGGCACCCTGGTTATGCTAAACGCGGAACTTTTGGCCGGCCTGGTGTTTTCGCAGCTCGTCAAAGAAGGAACGCCGGTGATATTGGGCAGCCTGCCATCTGTTTTTGAAATGAAGAGCATGATTTCCGCCTACGCCCCGCAAACGATGTTATTGAACCTGGCGTGCGCCGAGATGATGGCTCATTATGGAATCCCCCACTGCGGAACCTCGGGTAGCGGTACCGGCTGGGGACCTGACCTGTTGGCCAGCGGAACTTTGTGGATGAACCATCTAACGAGCTGTCTTGGCAAGGTGGGATTGGCGCCCTTCGTGGGTGGTAACTTCGACTCACTGGCGTTCTCCCCGGCAACGGTGGTCTATTCCGATGAGATCATCCGGCAGGTACGGCTTTTCTCGCGTGGATTCACCCTGGACCATGCCGCTGTGGGACTGGCTGAGATCGACTCAGTCGGGCCGGGCGGGAATTTTCTCATGTCCGAACAGACCCTCGCCCTTTATCGTGAGATGCATGATCAGCACAGTCAGATTTGGCCGGGGTTCTCCCTGGACAAGTGGCAGGCGGAAGCATCTCCTAAAGCAATAGACTTGCTCAGGAAACATGTCATGGACGTTATGGCAGACCTCAGACCTCCTGAAGACCATGACGAATTGCTTGAGAAGGGTGAGGCATATATTCATGATTTGCAGTGATATGTCACGAATCGTTCCATTGACTATAACGGAGGTTATGCCGAAACCCGAATCGGTCCTCATGCAGATGGGGGTACCGAGGCGGGCGGCGGTTTCCAGCGCAGTCCAAAGCCTCGTGGAAAATGCGATCGAGATTTTGTCCCAATATGCGGCCCCGGCGGGCGTTATGACGGAAATCAGTGAAAAGCAGTTTACGATTGTTTATGCAGGCGAAGGATGCAATGCCAGGGATACGCCTTTGGAACATATCTTCCCGCAAGCCAGACGTTTGGCCGTTTATGCTTTGACCCTGGGCGAGAAAATCAGCGGAAAAATTGCAGGTCTTTGTAATTCAGGCGATGTTGCCCTGGGCGGCGCACTCGACGCGGCGGCCTCCGTGGCTGCAGATAACGGCTCCGAATTCTGCGAACAATTTTTCTACAATCTCATAGCCAAGAAACAACCGACAATTCACGACACTTGTGTCCTGGCGTACAGTCCGGGATACTGTGGCTGGCATGTTACTGGGCAAAAGAAACTTTTTCAGCTTCTCAAGCCGGAACGGGTTGGAATTGAGCTAAATGACAACTGCTTAATGCACCCCATCAAGTCCGTATCCGGTGTTTTAGTTGCCGGTGCGAGGGAAATCAATTACTTTGAACCTCACTGGGATTTTTGCGAGCCCTGCACAACTTATTCCTGTCTGCAACGGATGAAAAATCTACGAGTGCTTGCGAAACAGACTATGACTGAGGAAGACAATGTCATTCGACAAGAAAATAAATTTTGAACTCGCATCTAATTCCGTTATCAGAGGCAATGACGAGGACGCGGCGCAACTAACTCAGGAAGCGCTTGCTAACGGGATTACTGCAAAAGAGTTCCTGGACTTTGGCTTGATCCCCGGAATGGATGTTGTGGGAGCCCGGTTTCGGGATGGTGACATGTTCCTGCCTGAAGTCCTGCTGGCCGCGCGCGCCATGAAAGCAGGAATGGAATTATTGAAACCCGAATTATCAAAATCTGACATTAAGCCTGCCGGAAAAGTTGTTATCGGTACGGTCGCAGGAGACCTGCATGATATTGGCAAAAACATTGTGATTTATATGTTGGAGGGAACTGGTTTTACGGTGCTTGACCTGGGGATCAATGTGGCTACGGAGACTTTCATTTCTGCGGTTCAACAGCATCAGCCCCATATCTTAGGTATGTCTGCATTTCTCACTACCACCATGCCTGCTATGAGACAGGTCATTGAAAGCCTGCAGAAAAGCAACCTGCGGGAAGGAGTTAAGGTGATCGTGGGAGGAGCCCCGGTTACGGAACATTTCGCGCATGAAATAGGCTCCGATGCTTACGCTGAAGATGCCGGAACTGCTGTGACTATTTGTAAGCGATTGGCTCGCCTGGATAATTCATGAATCTGCGTATTGGGCACACCAGGCAACCACAGTCATTCAGGAGGAATCCTTCTTGGAATAGGTCCGGCTAAAAAAACCGCGAAAACTCTACCTGAAAATAATGATCCTTCCGCAACCCAAAGAACAGGTCGGTTTCCTCGGCGTTGAGGAAACTGCGAAATTCTACCTCCATTCTGTAGCGGTCGCGGATGCGCCGGCTGGCTTCCAGGTTCAGAAAAGTTGCGCCGTTGTCGCGGTCGACGATGAAACCGGCCAGCAGGTCGGTGCTTTGCACATCGTTGAGTGCCAGGCGGGACCCGACAAAGATATCGTCATCAAAAGGGGAAGACGCATCTTTACCCCGTTCATCGTAGTGATACTCAAGCAACACGCCGATATCCGCGCCCGTGTTTTTGATGTTATTGAATGTATATTCGAACCCGGTGGTGCTCGCGAAGAAAGCATCGCCCTGGCCGGTTCGGCGAATTGCTTCCAATTTCAAAAGCCAGGCGCCGGTCGTTGCCTGCATGTCCAAACCTGTCTGGCCGATGATGGGATAAAACGGAGCCAAAAATAACTCACCGCCCGCGCCCGCGCCGACCTCGACCACAGCTTCTCTTGAGGTACCGGAGAAATGAGAGAGACCGACGTCAAAAATACTGATGGAGTGAAACCAGCGCGCGGCCCAGTCCAAATGCCACTCCTCATCATCTGATTCATACCTGGTGCGGTTCCTGGCGATGGGCACCGGCAGTCTCAGCCTGGCATCATGCGCCAGGAAGCTTCTTTCTCTGAAATAAGGTAAGATGAACAGATCGAGGATGCCCCAATTGCGCGCGATAGAAAGGTGGGCCATCGGCTGGCCCAGCTTATCTTCCGTGTCGAGGTTTTCCAACTGATCGGTTTGATTAATGATGTCGACCAGGTGCTGGGACTCGGCGACCCCCCAAAAGATCTTGCGCATCCCGAGGCTTAGTTCCCACCAGTCCGCCACATGCTGCCAGTAAAGCTCGCGAATATCAAAGTGTGTCCGATTGCCATCGTGCTGATCGGCGCGCATAAACGGCACAAACAGAATTCTGTCGCTGCCATTCCCCGATTCGTAGTAGAACTCCGGCTGCAGCGAAAAGGCAAGGTTACCGCCGGAAAATTGCTCCGGCAGCAAAGGCGCTTGCGGAAATGCCCGTGCTTCGATTGCAACGTAGCCGCTCAGTTCCGCCGTCTGCGGCAGAGCTGCAACAGCAAAGAACAAGCTGAGCAGGATCGTGCACCAAAGCCAACCCCGATGCTGCATCGCCGACAAGATTAGCGCGCCCGTTTCAACGAGTTGCGGTCAAAGTCGCGTTCCTTGAAGTCGTTGCCGAACTTGTAGTTCGACCAGATCAGCTTTGTGCTTTTGCCGGTCAGGTGGTTTATCATAAGCATCTCATCCGCCCGCCAGTACTTTTCCAGGTAGGGCTTGTAGCTATGGTAGGTCAAAGTCTTGAGCAGGTCATTCTTGCGATCATAAAAGTCCAGCTTCTGCGGACGGTATTCCGCCTGGTCAAACCAGACCACCTGCCGGGTGTATCCCGATTTTTTGTCTACCGGGTAGCGCTCTACGACATGGCAGTCCATCCCTTCATAAACTTCATCCCGCAGATATTTGTACGTGTATTTTTCGACCTCCTGAGAGGAGATGTCTTCGTAGGCAAACTCGCTACCCATGAACGGCCCCGACCTATTGTTGGACGCGATGCGCTTCACGCGCTTCAGGGCCGGCAAATAAAGCCACTGATCGTCGGCGCCGGTTTTATGACTATAAGAAAGGAAAGCGGTGCCCTTCACATCGCGCGGCTTATTGAAGATGATCAGGGACTTGTCGCCGTCATCGGCCACTTCCAACGTACGGTTACTGATGTCTCGGGTGCTTTCCTGGCCGTGCCGGTTGCGCAAGAGCATTATTAGATCGGCCTGGAAATCTTCAAATCCTGTGTCTCTTCTATCGGCTTCAATAGCTATTTCCAGGCCACGCTCGACTGCGGCACTCTCTTCGCTGCCCGCGGAAACGGAACCGAAGCAAACAGCCACTGCCAATGTGAGTACAATCTTCTTAAACATTGGGAATCTCCTTTAAGTATCTTCCTTAGCTGGCATATCAGTTGTTAACCAGCACTGCAGCATCTTCTACTAAATCCGGTTCTGCGGTCTTTTGGCTTTCCCCTTTGTCGATTCGCATCAAAAGCGGTGGCAAGAACAGGAAATCAGCCAGCAGGGCAAACACAATTGTGAGCGCGGTGAGTTTGCCCATGCCCGAGTTCATGGTAAAGGCGGAAAAACTGAGAATGACAAATCCCGCCACAAGAATGACGGATGTGACGACTAATGCGACCCCGACCGTGGAGAAGGCATAGCGAACGGCATCTTTAGAATCCATGCCTTTTTCGCGTCGCGCTCTTAAGTATTTTGACAGAAAATGAACCGTATCGTCGACGATTATCCCTAAAGTCATGCCGGCCACCACCGAAGTCGCCATGTTGATTTCTCCGACTGTCAAGCCCCAGGCGCCAAAAGCCAAGGTTGCCGGCACGAGGTTTGGCAATAAACTGAGCAAGCCAAACTTGGTGCTGCGCAGAGCCAACATAAGTGAGAACGAAATCAAAATCAAGGCGGCGGTCGTGCTTTTCAGCATGCTGATGATATTGCGATCCGAAATGTACGCGAACATGACTGCCGGTCCGACGCCATACGAAAACATATAGTCTGGAACATTGGACCGCAGCCAATCCTGAGTTCGCTCGGTAAATTCTCGTAATTCCGTAGAGGAGAGATCATCGAGAGTGACTGAGAAGCGCGTAGCCGATTTGTCCACATTGATCTGATTGTTCAAATCGAGTCCGTAGGGCAGGGACAGTTCGTAAAGCAGCAGGTATTGCGCCGCCAATTCGCGACTCTCGGGAACGCGATACCAATTCTCGTCATCGCCGTGCATGCTCCTATTTACCCGTTTCATGACCTCGCTGAAAGAGTTGACGTGCACAACCTCGGGTTGCGTGTGCAACCACGCGGCAAAACGCTCTAGTTCGGTCAAGTACTCTGGATTGCTGATACCACCACTTTCGCCGGCGGCCAAAGAGAATTCCACCTGGTAGATGCCGGACAAGTTTTCAACCATGAAGTCGGTGTCGCGTCGAAATTGCACCGATTCATCGAAGTACTTCACAAATTGGTCATTGAGAGCATTCTGCGGAATGGCGAAAGCTATCAGCAGGATCGTGAGTCCGGTCCCCCAAAGCAGCACCCTTCGGCGTGCTATTACGAATTCGGCAAAGCGATCGATTACAGCCTCTTTCGTACTCTTGCGCGACCGGGCCTTAAGAGGTAGAACTGCCATGAGGGCAGGCAGCAGCAAGACCGAGTACAAGAAAGCTGCGATCACACCAACTGAGGTTATATTCCCCAAATGCCACATGGGGGGCGCATCGCTGAAATTCATGCTCAGAAAACCGATGGCGGTCGTCAGACTCGTTAGAAAAACCGGCGTCATATTGAGCCGTATGCTTTCTACTATCGCCTCCCTCTTGCCCAGGCCGCGCCTCATCTCGCGCAGCATCGTAATCAAGATGTGCAGGCTGTCGGCAATCGCGAGTGTCATAATCATGGTTGGGGCAATCGAGGATGGAGCGGTCAACCCGGTGTGTAACCAGCCGGCAGCGCCCATAGCGGTCAAGCTGGAAAGGAAGATTACCAATACGGTCGCCAAAGTTCCACTCACGGTCCGCAGGACGACAAACATCACCAGGATCATGACCAGGTACATGGCTGGAATCAAAGAACTCATGTCGGTCAAAGCCGCTTCTGAAAAAGCGTTGTTCAACATCACAACCCCGGTTTCATAAATGTTGACCGATGGGTTTGCATCGCGGTAGCTGTTGGCGAGATTGCGCGCGTACGTCACTACCTCCGGCACTTCCTTTGCCTGGTCTTTGCCGGGCAACTGGAACGTGACATTGACTGCCACTACGTGAGTTTCCGGTGAGATGAGCCGGCTCCGCAACTGCGGCTCATCGATGGCAACACTCCTGGCTTTCTCGATCTCGGCCGAAGACAGGGTCAGGGCGTTGGCGATTAAATCGTCAACCATCAGGTCGTCGTCAAAAGCCTGTGTATGCTGGAAATTTGTAACGGCGTCAACGCGAATAGCGTAAGGGATTTTCCATGCATCGGCCGTGAATTCCTCTATCATGTTTAGAGTTTCCGGAGTGAACACATCATCACCATCCGGTTCAAAAACGAAGAGAATGTTATCGTTCTTTGTGTAAATATCCTGCAGTGCCTCGAAGGCGGTTAGCTGAGGATTATCTTTGCTGAAAAAAACTCGATAGCTTGTATCAAACCTCAGAAACCGGCCACCGCTACCGATTATGCCTGCAAACAACAACATTACGACAATAACTGCCCACCGCCATTTGATAACCCAACGGGTCAGGTCCACAACCTTTTGGTCAAACTTCTCGCTCATTTACATTCCTTTCTCGAACAGATTCAAATAGAATTCCCAAGAATCTAATAGAAATTCTGGTTCGGTAATTTGTCCGGGTTAGCCACAATAAAAATGGCTTGAATTAAGTTGTCTGCGATCTCGAAGGTTAGAACGTTCCGCACTTTGCCGTCAGCCCGATTGACTATGCCGAGCTGGCCATTAACCATCTCGATTTCGCTGGCAAAACCGGTATGCTTCCGCAATATCCCAAGTATGAAACTGCAGACATTGGCACTACCCAGAACCGGACGGGTGGCAGCTGTGACTTTGCCGCCTCCGTCCGTCCACAATGTGATTTCATCTGTCAGGAGTTGAATCAGCCCGTCCGCATCTCCTGTAAGCGACGTCTGCATGAATTGTCTAATAATTCTCTCTTGATCGCTTTTACTAGATTTGAAGCGCGGCTTTTCTCTTGCAACCTGTTGGCGGGCTCGCCCGAAAATCTGCCGGCAATTCGTCTCCTTCTTACCGACGATTTCAGCAATGTCCGCATAGTCGTAGTCGAAGACCTCGCGCAGTAAGAACACCGCCCGTTCGGTGGGGGTCAGTTTCTCCAGAAGCAACAAAAATGCAGTGGAAATAGACTCTGCCAACTCGGCCCCTTGCTCAGGATCTGTCTGATCCGAATATGTGAGAGGCTCCGGTAGCCACGGGCCGACGTAGGTCTCGCGCTGGACTCTGGCGGAGCGTAGATGATCGATGCAGAGTCGAGTCGCGATTGTTGACAGGAAAGCCTTCTCCGATTTGACCTTCGATTGTTCGGTCACCTGCCAACGCAGGAAAGTCTCCTGGACAATGTCTTCGGCGTCCGAGACACTCCCCAGCATGCGGTAGGCGATTGAGAATATCAAGGGACGATTTTTGCTGAATACATCTATATCTTGCATGATCTTTCTTCTAGCGCTGGTGATTATTTGTATTGTCACCCCTTAGACGATAGACGCTACCTATTTGTGACATCATGCCCAACATTCAATCGAAACGTCGCTGGCCGAATGACAACCAGTAAGCTTAGGCTAATTGACCTTCTGTAACGACGGTAGTTACAAATAGTTTCAAAAAAACTTCTTCCCGTATTCCTTTGCCCAAATATACCCGAAGTTGTGGAGAGACTTGACGCTGTAAGAGCACCGGCCGAAGCAGCCGCTCTTCTTTGTCGGGGAACGTTTGCAGAAGTTCTACACTCTTGCCTTCTTTTGCGGAATGAGTCCTGCTACTGCTGCGGGAGTTGCCACAACTCCACCTTATTCCCTTCCGGATCGAGGAACCAGCCAAAGCGGCCATACTCGCATTCTTCGATCTCCCCGACACGTTCAGCACCGCCCTCTTCTACCTGAGCCAGTGCACCGTCGAGATCATCTACCATCAGGTTGAGCATGAATTGCTGCTCGCCCGGCGCAAAATAGAACGTTGATTTTGGAAAAGGCGCCCAGACCGCGTAAGCCGACTCGGGCAGACCCGCAGCTTTGAAAGCGGCACTGTTGTGGTCAGGTTCAAGCTTGAACTGCAACCACTTTTCATACCAGGCACACAGACTTTTCGGATCTTCTGATTTAAAAAAGACGCCGCCGATCGTAAGTACTTTTGCCATATGCCCTCCGATAAATGAAACCTGTCAGGTTTTCTTTAAGACCAGCCGTCCGGATTCGAAGCTAAAGTGCCGATGCAGCTCATCGATGGTCCATCCTTCGTCCAGCTTCTCGGAAATGCCGGAACGCTGCAGGATTTCCCGGGTGACAGTAGCCAGGGTCTGGCCGCGCAGAACCTTTTTCATGGCTGTGTCCGCGTCCTTAAAAACCTGGCCCAGACTGTCCTGTACGTAAGCCCCGATGGGGCAATCGCAGCTTGGTTCGGAGTAGTGCATATGGAATAACTCGCCCTCTTCCACGGCCTGGTAAATATCGAGCAAAGAGATTGCCCGGGATTCCCGCGCCAGGCGAAAGCCACCGTCAGGTCCGGCCTGGGAAACAACCAGGCCTGCCGCCCGCAACAAGCCCAGAATGCGCCGGATCACAACCGCATTTGTGTTGACACTCCTGGAGAGTCTTTCTGATTTGAGAGGCTTGTCACTGTCCAGTGCCATCGCCGCCAAAACATGAATAGCGACAACAAACCTACTACTGGTATTCATAAGCGTTATCCGTTTTGAAGATCTGTAACGATCCTGCTTACAGAAAGGTTTCCTCTGCCGGAACGGTCAGCGAGATCCAGGCTGACGCCACCCGATGAGCCCGCATCGAGTTTAGCGGGCCATCCGGAGCAGTTGCTGCAAGCGCTGCAGCCTTTGTTGTCTACTGACTCACTGTGCAACCGCACTGCAGCTCGCCGAAACCAATGCCAGGCCCTTTCCAGACAAAGGCGTCGCTGGTTTTTGGATTCTCCCAATAGAAGGGGCTGCGTTTCCGACTATGATTTCCGATTTCATTCATGGATTCGGCATCGTAAAGCCGGCCGTTCTTCATGACGTAGACAATGGACTCGGTGTTCCGGATATCCTGCAGCGGATTCTCTTCCATCACAATCAGATCCGCGAGCTTGCCGGGCTGCAGGGAGCCGAGGCTTTCATCCATTCCGAGGTAATAAGCGCCATCCAGAGTGGCTGCCCGTATTGCCTGCAGAGGCGCCATGCCGCCCTGTGCCAACATCCACAATTCCCAGTGTGCGCCAAGCCCCTGTAGCTGACCATGAGCGCCGAGTTGAACTTTGACCCCGGCATCCGCCAGGTTCCTGGCGGCCGTTGCAATGCTGATGTGGCCGAAGTCGTCGTCCGGAATCATCATGCGGCGCCGGGAGCGCGCGTCGATGATCGGCCTGGGTGTAAAGTTGAGCAGCCTCTGTTTTTCCCAGACGTTTGATGTTTGGTACCAATAGTTCTCTCCCCAGATGCCGCCGTATGCGACCGCCAATGTCGGCGTGTATCCCACGTCAGTGGCGCTCCAAAGCCGGAGCACATCCTGATACAGCGGGGCGATGGGAATTGCATGCTCGATGCCCGAATGGCCGTCGATGACCATGGAGATGTTGTGGTATAAAAATGATCCACCCTCGGGATAGACATTCATCCGTAATTCCCGCGCGGCTTTCAGCACTTGCTGGCGCTGGTTGCGCCGTGGCTGATTGTAGCTTTTCACCGAAAACGCGCCGACCGCCTGCAGGCGTCTCAGATGGGAACGGGCATCTTCCAGACTATTCACGACAGCCTTGAAATCGCCATCGGCGCCGTACAGAATCGTGCCGGTGGAAAAAACCCGCGGCCCGGTCATCTCGCCGGCTTTGACCATTTCCGACATGGTAAACACAGTCTCTGTCGTGGCAGAGGGGTCATGCATGGTGGTCACGCCGTAGGACAGGTTGGCATAGTAGGCCCAGCTCTGCTGCGGAATCAATCCGGAGCCGAAATGCATGGCATGCGCGTGCACGTCAACCAGACCGGGCATGATGGTTTTGCCTTGCAGATCGACGACCCTGGCATCGTCAGGTACCGTCACATCATCTGCCGCACCAGCCGCAGTGATGCGATTTTGCTCGACTACGATTGTGCCGCGCTCAATGACCTCATCACCATTCATGGTAATAAGTCGCGCCCCGGTCAAAGCCAGTTTTCCTGATGGAACATCCGTTTTCAATTTCAGCCCAATTGACGTTCCCACGCTGTCAGGTGGGGGAATACTATCCGGAGCACCAGCAACGAACTTGAAGGAGTCCCGCAACTCTCTGCTGAAATACTGCGGACCGATTGTCCAATGCAGTTTCTTACTATCCCCTGACCAATGCAAATAGGTGCCGGCATCGCGGGTAACTTTCTTAACCGGAATGGCTTTTGTTTTCGAATTCAGATCAAACGTCTTGCCGGTTTTGGGAAAGGGCGCGACATAGGCATTGAACAGCTCCGTGAAGGCGACCCAGTTTTCGTCAGGGCTAGGCACAATGTGATTGGCGTATTTAAGCGTGAAATGCGACCGTTCATCGCCGCCATCCAGTCTGATGCTCCTGTACTCCTTCTCCAAGCCGCCACCGGACAGGTAGTAGATGCGGTCGCCCTTGCGACTGAAGCGTGGCTCGCGACCCGTGTCAGTGATGAGATGCTCCGGTCCGCCGTCCGCTGACATCCAGTATAAACCGGGATTGACGCCGTGCGTAAAGCCAAGCAGGCTATTGCCTCTGGTGCGTCTGTAGACGATTTTGTCGCCGTCGGGTGAAAACGCCGGGGTTCGGTAGTAACCCTTGCGGCGCGTCAGTTTGCGCTTCCTGCTGCCGTCGATTCTTATCTTGTAAACCGAACCCAGGCCGCCGTCACTCCAGGTCGTGTACGCGATCCAGCGGCCATCAGGACTGAAGGACGGCCATTGTTCGAAATGGTCGTCGTTGGTCAGGCGCTGGCAATTACCGTCCGGCAGTGCCTTTTTCCAGAGATGTCCGGCGGCGCTGAACAGCAGCCATTTGCCATCCGGTGACGTGATGACATGGCGAACCATCTTGACTGCAAAGGAATCCGGGCTTACTGTTTGTGGATAGCGGACGGCCTCTGTGATAGTTTGTCTGACATTGACCGTGAATGGGATCTGTGCCACTTCTTTGCTTTCCGTATGGATGCGCCAGATGTGGCCCTTGGCCCAGACTACAAGCTCCTTGCTGTCAGGGGTCCAGGCGTAGTTCGGGTAGACGCCAAAAATCGCCCAGGTTTCCTGCTGGTCTTTGCTCAGTTGGTCGTACACCGGCCATTGTTCGCCGCTGCGTAAATCATGAACGTACAGCACACTTTTTGTGCGAACCCGGCGCACAAATGCCAGATAATTGCCGTCGGGCGAAACCTGTGGCCGCACAGCTCCACCGGCGCCGCTGACGGTATTTTCAAGCTTGCCCGTCTCGCGGTCCAGTCGGCGAATTACATAAATCTGCCCATTGGGATCTTTGTTATATTGAAAACCGCCACCCGAACTCATGTCTTCGCTGAAATAAACGTAGCGGCCATCGGGTGAGACGCAGGACTCGCCGGCGTCCTGCTGGTCATTTCTACGTTTGGTAAGCTGCAGGCCGTCACCGCCGGAGTTATGGTAGAGCCACATCTCGCCCGCACCGAGAGAACGCTGGCTGGTGAAATGCTTTCGTGCGATGAGATACGCCCCGTCAGGCGTCCAGCACGCATTATTGAGCAGACGAAAATCCTCTTTTGTGACAGCATGCCCCTCCGAACCGTCGCGATTCATGACCCAGATGTTGTCGCCGCCGTCGCGGTCACTGGTGTAACTGATGCGCTTGCCGTCAGGACTGAAGCGCGGCTGCACCTCAAAGGCAGGCCCACCGGACAAAAGCCTGGCCTGACCGCCGGCAATCGGCATGAGATAGATATCTCCCAGCAGGTCAAATACGATCTCCCGGCCGTCGGGACTGACATCGAGATTCATCCATGTGCCCTCCGTCGTCGTGAACTCCACGTCCCTTGCAGGGCCATGCTTAGCGCTGACGTCCCACTTCTTGTTTTCGGTTCTTGTTGAATCGCTTTGGGTGGTCTTTGTTGTATCGCTGTGCGATTGAGCTGCCACCGACTCCCAGGAATTAAGAAAAACAAAAGTCGACAGAAATACGGTCAAGATTCGAAGCTTCATCTTTCCTCCGGCGGATTCATTGTTGATTAGCCAAATTACCATCTAAGTTGAGCATGCCGATTCAAGTAAACCGCCGCACTCAGCGGCTAGCGGTAATGCGTTGTGCTGCACTCACCGCTCAAAAATGTCGATAAACACGATGAGGTCCATGTTGCGCAAGGTCAATAGTCTCTTCGTACTTTGCTCCCAATCTTTCTGCCAACTTGATAGATGGCTTATTGCCTGGGTCAATATAACTGACCAATGAACTAGCCTCAAGTGCGTCACGCGCATATTCTATGCACCTTCTTGCAGCCTCCATTGCGTAACCTTTTCCTTGGTGCTCATTGACCAACCAATAGCCAAGTTCCAATTCCGGCCAGCCTGGAGATTGCCACAAACCAATACAGCCAACGAAGTCACCACTCTCCTTTTCGTCGACCGCCCAGTATCCAAAGCCTTTTAGTTGCCAATGCCCGACTTGTAAGGCCATATGCCGCCACGCTTCATCAGCATTCTTTTGTCCGCCAATGTATTTGGCATTTTTCTCGTCGGCGTAGTAACGAATGAATGCATCGCTGTCACTATTCTTCCACAAGCGTAGCAGCAAATGTCTCGTTTCTATCTCACTCATATTTAACAACCTTGCTGGTGTTGAGCCCATAACCGCCTAAGCGATCCTGTAAGCAAACCTCTGTATGCCTAAACGTACAGCAATTACCAGTGAAAGGCAACTGCAGAGTCGTGAAGATTGTGGGAAGGGAGCCTGTAGCAAAGCCGGGGGCCAGAGCCTACACCGGCACCGTCGAAGAGAACAGAAACATCATATAAGGCCGAGTCCACGCTCGCTGAAGAAATCCCGGTGAGTTGAAACAGAATATTTCTTTTACGAAAAGCGACTAACCGCAAGCCCTTATCGAGTTAATCAATGGTAATGGATGGAGAATTATATTCCCCATCCATCGGCTGTGCGCCGGGTTGGTCAAGACCAGGGACGGTGAGTTGTCAATCCAACCCGCCCGCGCATGGCTACAGTTGGAACACCCCACCAACAGTGAACTCAAGCTTCTTCTTCACATCTATGTTTGTTTGTCGATCGCCAAAATCCGCACGACCTGTTCCGGCGCTTATGCGCAGGTTAAGATGACTGAAGACCTGCTTTTCAACACCAATGCCATAGCGCAGGAAGCCCTGCTCGTCTCGCTGCTCGAACATTACGTCTGCCTGATTAATGGTGACGTCAAACTCGCGAGTTGCTTCTGTGACATAGCCAAAAAGCAGCCAGTGTTTCTGCGCGCCAAATGCGAAGCCGCCTATCAAACCGAGCGTGGTCTGTTTACTGTTCTCGTAGGTGATGTCCAGTTGGTTTGCGGGCTCGGAAAGGCTCAGCGTGCCATCCAGAAACCCTAAACTGCCTTCTATCCCGATGACGAGCCCGAGGTCGAACTGATAGCGCAAGCCCCCTTGAAAGGCGAACACGGTGCGGGTGTCTTGTGTAAGGACATCGACATCGTCAATGAGTGAGCCGCCGATAATATTCTGCCGCCCGAGTTCGACGCCGCCATACAGGCCACTGAACGCCTTGTCCTGCGCAAACGTATAGGCCGGCAATGTAAGGACAGCGACAATGACAAAAATTGCTAATAAGCCAGTGGTTCGTCTTGTTATCAAAATATGCTCCTTTCCGACAGTCAAATTTTCCAGGTCGAATCATCGTATACCGCTATTTCATGAAACAAAAACCCGCGCTCAAGATTTCATAAATCACCCGTAGTAAACACTTATACATGAGATTTTTCAAATTGTTGTGGTAAAATTGCCCGCGCCGGGCATTCGTACCGACACCTACGGGTAGCACCAACAGTACCTGCAAGCAATGCAAAGGGAATATCAGTAAAGCGGCGGCAACTCGATCCTATAATGTTTTCCCCAAAGTTGGATAGTTTCCATTAGAATTGGAATCACATTATTGCTGTTAGCCACAACCACCATACCGTTTTTCTGATTGAGTGACACCAGAAAATAGGCCACAACTCCCGGGTTGCTCCCACTGTGGTAAACAATCGTGTCGCCCGAAGTGCTACGGTGGACACCGTGACCCAGCCCGTACTGCGCTCCTTCGACACCTTCCAACTCGATTGGGGCGTGCGGAGAGGTCAACTGTGTAAAGGAAGTGGGACGGATAATTTTTTGAGAGGGCTCCATAGCGTACGCTTGCAGAAAACGCATGAAATCAGATACGGTAGTATGAAGCTCGTGCTCGTCATTCCCAACGGAGCAAAGACTGTTTTACGCATGTATTCGTCAAAGGGCATGCCGGAAACTTCCTCGACCAAAAGTTGCAACATCGTATAGCCTCCACCAGAATACGACCATTTGCTTCCGGGTTCCTGTTCGATCCTTAAAGGGCCATGGCTACCTGCCTGCCCCGCCAGAACTTTTTCAAGACTGGGACGCGTCGAGTCCGCCGGGAAAAAAGGGGCCGCCTGAAGCCCGGTTCCGGCAGTATGGCTCAGGAGGCGCCGTATCGTGACATCATTGTTGTCAAAGGGAGACTCGGGAGGCGTCCATCGCGACAGGAGAGGAACGACTGGTGCATCGAGGTCCAGCTTGTGAGTTTCGATGAGTTGCATGACACCCCAAGCCGTCACAGGCTTTGAAATGGAGGCGACATTCAGGATCGTGCTATCTGTCATCGGACGCCGAGTTTGCATGTTGGCATACCCATACCCGCGTGTGAATGCAACTTGTCCATTCTCTATCACGCCCAGGGCAAAACCGGGGACATTGTTCTCTCGCAAGCGCGTTGGAATGATCTCATCTAGCTTGATGGCAAAAGGGTAATCTTCTTGTGCATGACTTTCTTGTTGCTGTGCCGTGCTCTTCATTGGGGTTAAACCGCCGAGAAGCAATGAGGCGATCATAAGATGACCTGCGATCTTCACTTGTATTCTCCTATGTTGGATGTTTCGTTACTTTCGAATGTTAGGGCCTATGCCAAAAAGGTTACGTTAGGCACGTAAGTCTTAGCCTAAACTGAATACGGCCAGTTTCTAGTGCACACAGGTCTCTTCTTGAACCAATCCATAATTTCATGATATTCCGTGCTATCTGATTGAATCACAGGCTGACGATTTTCTAAATCACCTATGGTAAACACGTATACATGAGATCTTTCAGATTGTTCTTTTTTTTTAGTGCTAATCACCAGCGCAGGGCATTCGTACCGTCATCTACAAGTAGCACCAACTCTACCTGGAAGCAATGCACAGGGAATTGATTTCGCCAGCCATTGGTTTCGCGGGGGGATTGCTCTGAAGAAGTGGCCGTCAGTCGTCACCCCCCGCGAACGTGGCCAGCGGGCGGGGGCGGTTAAGTCTAAGAACTGACTTTATTGTACCACGAATTTACACGCCCAGCGCAATTGCACCCTCGAAGAGCATTCATGCCGTTACCGTCAGGTACTTGTGCGCTGCTTCCGGGTCGTGCCGCACCCTCTGCTCTCACTGCCTCACCAGCACGATCTGGGCACGATCCGCTTTCACTATTTTGCTGACGAATTCACGGTAGGCGGCGTATTCTTCAGGTGGTAGCCGGTCTTTTGTTTTTCGCAACGCCCGCCGGTAAACGAGCGAGTTCGCATCCGGCATCTTTATGGTTGCTTCGTACAGACCAAAATCCGTTACCAGGCGCACGTCCTCGGGCATGGCTTCGACTTTGTAGCCGGCCGGCAGATGAAACGCCACCGAATCAACATCCTCATAGGTGTAAGCGAAATGCACGGGTTGCGTTCGCTCCTCGACCTCGTCCGGCACATGTTGCCAGCGCTCCATCAGGTTCGGCCCCAGGAATAGCCGGCTGCCGGTGACGGAAGCATAGCGTGGCAATTCCAGCTCCATGGGCAGGGAAATCGAGGTCGCCTGCCGATCCACATCCGAAAAATCTACCTTCAGCAGGCGGAATCGCGGGATATCGATTCTGTTGCGCAGCCATGCGTCACGGTCTCTGCCGGAGCTTTGCGCCAACGCCTGCCGTACGCGATCCTGCTGGTTGCCGGTAAAAGTCGTGGTTACTTGCGCGTGCCCATTGCCACGCGCGTCGATCGTTACCACCGCACGCCGCACCTGGCGATTGCGATGAAACAGGCTTGCCGGCGTGCGGACGATTTTTCCGCTATCCGGCGTTACCACCAGAACGTTGCGATCTTCATTGGCCGCGCCGATGTGTGCAAACGGCATGGTCTGGCTCGTGCACTCCAGCCAGACCGTATCCTCTGGCGTCGGCACGAACAAGATCACGTGGTTAAACTGGTTGCTCGGAAAGTCAGCGAGCACGTCTGTTTCATTTGTGCCGAGACGCGTGAGCGCCGGAAAGGCCGGCACGTCCGCAGCCTTCAGGATAGCGAGCATGTAATTGGACAGCGCTTTGCAGTCTCCGTAGCCTTTTTCGAAAACGTACGTCGCGTCGAACGGCTGCCAGCCACCGATACCGAGCTGGATGCTCGTGTACCTGGTGTTTTTCTGCAAATACTCATACAACTTCCTTGCTCTCTCTACCGGACTTTGCACACCGGCAGTGATTTCGCGCACTTCCTGCCGGACCGCAGGGGGCAGAGCATCACGCCCTTCGCCCAGTCGGTAGTACCAGGCTGCAAACGCACCCCAGCTGGACATGTCGCCGGCGTGACCCTCGATCTCGAACTTGTTTGGCGCAACAATCAGCGTTGGCACGCGCTCGGGCCACGGCGGCGAATAGGGCTCGTAGCTCAGCCCCGTGAGATTGACGACCTCCCAAACATATGACTTCTTGTCGCCCATCTGGGTGATCTTGGGTTCGGCTTGCAGGTTTCTAGGCTGAAACCTAAAATCCATTGCCAGGGGCAGCACCAGTTCGAACTTGCCCTTTTCCAACGGCTGGCCGTTTCGCTGCGGATACCAGGTTGTCCAATTGATTAGGCCTTTACGTTCCAGCTCATATTCCAGTTCGATGGTGTAGGGATAATGATCGTGATACAACTCCACGACCCGGATACGAGTGTCATCGTAAAGACTGTAGGCCGCTGTCGCGCTGTAGTCTGCGATTTCGTCCTGCTTCAGTTTGCGATAAACCGATCCGTCCGGGTTACGAATCAAGCCCTGCACCTTCTTGACCGTACGGAATTTATCGTACGGGATAACGTGTTGCCCGAAATCCCGCCCTTTCTCATTCATAATCGTGATGACGAGACGAACGGACTCGCGCGCCCGGGCGGTGTTTTCCACGACGAACTTGTGCAGGTTGAGACGAATCACAGCGTCCGCGTCCAGCAGCAGACCCGGCACAATGCGCTTGATATCCAGACTCTCGTCCCCGCCGGCATTTGCGAAAGCAGGACCAAAATAGCCGCAATCGAATCCGGCAAACACACAGACAAGTATGAGGAGGACGGTCGCTTGCATTCTTCTCATGACGCCCTCTCTAGTTACTGGCCTGTTTCAGTACAACCTGCTCCGCATGCGCGGATGTGTATTCCGGTGAAACCTGCCACCCATTCCGGATGAAAGTTTACCACTTTTTTTCTTTGAACATTTCTGGTTATTTAAAAGACCTAAGTGGCAGTTTTCAGCCGGAACGGTTCTTTGGATTTTTTCTCATGGAGTCTCCATCCATTTCGATCAGATACGCATTGTGAACGATTCTGTCGAGGATCGCATCGGCGATCGTCGGGTTATCGATGATATCATACCAGCTTTTAACCGGTAGTTGTGAGGTGATAATGGTTGATTTGTCGCCGTATCGGTCTTCCAGGAGTTCCAACAGGATTAATTTACTTTGCTGGTCTATGGGATGCAAGCCAAAATCATCGAGAATGATGAGGTTCTGGTTCTGTATTTTCTTGAGTTCTTTGACATAAGTACCGTCCGCTTTGGCATATTTGAGTTTTGAAAAGAGCTTGACGCAGTTGAAGTAAAGAACTCTCAAGCTGCCCAGAGCCGCCTGGTGTCCGAGCGCACAAGCGATGTAGCTTTTGCCGATGCCGGTGGGACCGGTGAGAAGGACATTTTCAGTCTTGGTTATCCAATCGCAGGTCGAAAGCCGGGTGATGAGGTTTTTATCGAGCGCACGGGTCGGTTTGAAGTCGATCTGCTCAAGTGTGGCTTTAAGCCGAAAGTTAGCGACTTTCAGAAGTCTTGCGAGTTTGCGGTTGTAACGGTCTTCGTATTCCGCATCCACGAGATGGGCCACCAGTTCATCGGGGGTAAAATCGCGATGACCGCCGGTTTCCATGGTAGTGCGAAAGGCATGGAGCATGCCGTGGAGCTTCATCAATTTCATTTTCTCGAAGGTGGCTTCATTGGTCATGAGAGATTTCCTTTACTTGTTGATAGTATTGGTTTCCTCGAATATTGTTGTGGTCAGGTAGGAGCTGAAAGCTTTCCTGCTGATAGTCTTCCAATCGGTTTCTAAGGATGTTTTCAATGCCTTTGAGTGAGTAGTTTTGATAATAGACCGCTTTTTGGCAGGCTTTGTTGAGTCGTTCTTTGTCATATTTCTGGGTCAGATTCAGAATGCCTAGGCAAACCCGGTAACCTTGTTCCGGGTGTTTGCGATGCGCCAGAATATATTCGATGACAGCCTTGACATGTTCACCGATATCCTCCGCCCAGTTGATGAGTCTTTGCGGGCTCCATTCGCTGTAGGCTTTATGATGCGACGGCATATGTTCTTTGACGGTGCTGTAGTGGTTTGGCGTCCGGTCACGTTTATGTAAGGCAATCCGTTGGTTGTTACAGAACATTTCGACGACGGCGTCGGTATAGATAACCAGGACCTGTTTGCCCCGATATCGATAGGGAACACTGTAGTAATGCATGTCCTCTCTGAGCTGGATATGATAGTTGAATTGAACCTTAAGCTGCTTGCATTGTTTGCGGGTGTATTTTTCATGCGGCAGCGGTTTCAGTTCATCCTTTTCGGTTTGTTCAAAGAGTTCTCTTCGACTGATTTTCAGCTTTTGCATGGGTTTGGCATTGTAGGTCTCGAGTTGTTCACCGATGGCGGTGTTCAGTTCTTTGAGGCTGTAGAAGATGCGATCTCTGAGAGCGGCAAATATCCAGGCATAGACGATTCTGACCGCGCCTTCGACCATGGCCTTGTCCCTGGCACGATTCGGGCGAGCCGGTAAGACGACGGTCTGGTAATGCCGTGCGAAGTCCGCATATTCGGGGTTAATCTCCGGCTCATAGAAGTTCGGTTTATGGACCGCTGATTTGAGATTATCTGGCACCACAGCCTTTGGGACACCACCGATGTAATGGAAGGCGTTTTGGTTGACCTGGAGCCAGTCATGTTTTTTCTGACTTTCAACCGCTTCGACATAGGTGAGTTGGCTGGCCGGTAGGATGGCCACGAAGACTTCGGTCTCTTTGACTTCACCGGTTTGCCGGTCGATGAATGAGAGCTTTTTACCGGTGAAGTCGGCGAACATTTTATCGCCTGCTTTGTGGTCCAGATGCATGGTCAGCTCAGACGTACTGCGCCAGAGCTGGAAATGATAACAGAACTGGGTATAGCTGTACCCATTCGGATGTTCGGTCCGGTATTCATGCCACAACCGTTGCAGGGTGACGCCGGTCCGTTTCAGTTCCCGGGCAAAGTGCTCAAACTGTTTGGTCAACTGGATGTATCGTTCGGGTTTCCTGGCCTTACCCGTCAGAAGGTCGGTGAGTGCGTCGTCGTCCATAAGCTGTATCTCGTCATAGCTGAGCCCTGTATGGGCGATATCCCGCAGATACTGTGATATCACCGGACGTGACAGGCTCAGAACTCTGGATATGGCACGTTCGCTCAGATGGCATTGTTGTTTCAACCGTATGATTTCTCGAACCTTGTTCATCGAGATCCTCCGCATTGGCATAGTGGTCCTCCGTTTGATACCCTGTCAACGGAGGCATACTAACAAACAGTCGAGAAATGTTCTTAGAAAAAATGAAACCGGAGAACTAAAGTGGCAGCCTTCGTCCGGAATGGGTGGCAGTTTTTAACCGGAATGGGTGGCAGGCTTCATCCGGAACAGGTGGCAGGTTTGGACCGGAATACGCACGCGGACACCATTCGGCCGTAAAACTCCCGCAGGCCGGCATACTCTTCGGGCGCAAACACGGTTTTGTCGATCTTGAGCATGCTCAAGACGCTGAGTGTCTTGCCATTGACCTGCACGACCCGGCGAAAAATGCCGCCGCTGTTTGGCAAACGCAGGGCAACATTTTTCGGCTGCTCCACCACCGTGTAGCCCGCCGGCAGTGTCAGGTTCATCCTGAATGCCACATCTCTGGCGTAGGAATAATCCACCGGAAAGGTACGCTTCGCTAGCTTGAAGGGATTTTCCTCATATCGATCCAGCAACATCGGATTCACGTACATGAAATCTCCCGCTACCTGGACAGCCTCGTCGGACCCAAAATAGACTGTGGTTGCCAGCGGATTCATTTCACTTTCCAGCTCGGAAACCTTAAAGGAATCTGCCACGGCGCCAAAGATATCCGACAAGAAATATTCTTCTACGTACGCGTCTTTGTCATTATCCTGAATATGCTTCCTTTTTTGCAGAGCGCTGTAGTCATAGTCGACACAATTGATCTGGCCGGTTATCTTGCCGGATTCAGCCAGTTGTGCCGCTACCACGGTCCTTTTCTTAAGCTTGCCGGCTGTGCCCAGCTTCAGCCACTTCGGGTTGTCCTTGCGCACCAACCAGCCGACATTGTTGAGCGCATGCGGCGGCAGAAGGTTGTATGGCCGGAGTGGACTTGTGGCGTCAAGCATGTATGTTTGGTCGTCCACTGTAACATGCGCCACCACATAGTTGAACTGGTCGACCAGCGGGTACAGGTGGACGATTCTACCATGATCGCGTGTGCTCAAAATAACCGGATTAGCGTCGAAATCGAGTTCACGCAGGATGGATATGAGCATAAAAGCCATCTCGGCGCCGGAGGCGCTTCTCGCCTTCAGGGCATCCTTTAGACTGCCCTCGACAAACAACCGGTTTGTTCCGTCCCACTTGATGGTCTTCCGCACATAGTCGAATGCCGCTTCGATCTTCTTATGCGCTGAATCGAGGCCTTCGATATCAGCCTGCACGTCTTTCGGCAGCAGTCCTTTCTTGTCGCATTGCATGCCAAACTCACGATCCTCGATCAACTCTTTTGCCAGCTCGTCCCAGCTCGTCAGGTACTTGTGCGTAAACTCGCCGGGCACATTTATCTCGGCGAGCTGCAGGCGCACCCTGGCCCGAAAGTCTTCGGGAGTCGTCATATACGGCTCCCGCCGCAGCGCCGGCACATCCCGCTTGACCCAACGCTTCCACTTGCCGGTCAACTGGAACCTGTTTTCGGCATTCGTCTCCTGCACATCGAACCTGGTCTCACCCTGGAAGACCCAAACATAGCGCACAAAATCCGGAATCCAGACCCGGTACTCGCTGATCAGGGTCGGCTCGCTGTTCTGGAACGACCAGCCGCGCAAATGCAATGGACTCTTCGATTGAATAGTATACTGATACTCGATTATCGCGCCAGGCTGCAATTTCGGCAAAGTGAATTTCTTGCGTTTGCGCTTGCCGTCAACATCTTCCTCAAAAATCGACTTCTTGTCCAATTTGTGCTTGACCACCTCACCGTCCGGTGAAAGCGTGAAAGTCTGGCCTTTGATGCTCTTCACCACTTGCGAACGATCTTTAGCATAATATGAAATCGCCACCGTACCCCAGTCATACCCGGCTTCTTTGACAATCTTGATGCGCCGGTGGACTTTATAGTCCAGTGTAAACTGGCCGGTAATATACGATTCCCCAAACTCGCACAGGACTACTGCCGCTGCATTTGTGTCCTGGGGGAAGGACTCCATCTCCAGCATCGCCTTGTCAATTTTGCCCCACTTTATCGGCGCTTTTTGCGCAAACAAAGGCGATACAGGGGCGAAAAGGACAAGAATGGCTGTGAGGAATGTGCACCCAATGAGTGTAAGGTTTCTACTGCTAGCCGGAATCTGAAGAGAACAGGTTTGACGAAGAAAAGAGACTGAGAGAATTAGAGATTTCACCGCTACATCCTCCATGTAGAGAGAGACTGTCATTGGGGGCCCCATCCCCATCCTTTAAGAACGCACGAGAGTCATCTGAAATGGGTCGCCGGTCGGGTGTGGGTGACTTAAGGAGGCAGCGTATGGGTGCGCCAGGCGGTTCTTTCGGCGAGTACGAAAAACATTCGAAATCGGGGATTCAAGCACGTCCTCCCGGGGCTGTTCGACAATCGTTAAGGCGAGACTTTTACAAGATAAACAGGCGCAGCGTGTGAAACAAGGAAAAATCCTCAGGCAGTCTAAGGAGCCTGCGCATGGTAGGGCAGTCAGTCCGTGAGGTCCGTTCCCTTGTTGCTCAGCTTCGCCTTATCCGGCTAACACTGCGAGGTCCAGGACTCGCACTTGCTCAGGTGGTTGACACCAGCAGGACTCAGCCGACCCCGGTTGTAAGGAGACGATTTAGAAGAATTGCCGACAACAGCAACAGCATGACTGATTTCATGAGTCTGTCTTCAAACTCAGGCTTTGTTGGCTGCGGGCTGGCATTTTTTAAGATTGCATCAAAGGAACTCATGATAACATAAGAACTGGTTGCAGGATAAATAACACTAAGCAACGCCGCTACGGGAAAAGCCAAAAGGGTATTCAAAATACTCCCGATCATAATTGGGAAGAACATGATGTGATAGACATATTTTGTCCTGAGCTTCGCGCCGCAGTCCGCGGGGATGAAAACGGAGAAATTCTTACCGACTTTGCGAATGACCCAAATGGCCAAGACCAATCCCACGAAAGCGATCACACTTCTGACAGAATGATCCAGCCTCATCAGTTCGGCAGCTTTGCCGGTATCTCCGACAGTTGAAAACGGCGTCATGACCAGGTAGCCAAAAAAATTGACAAAACCCAGCAAGCTAAGCCAGAGGTAAAACAAATTTCGGGCTGTGTTCTCCTGTTTCTTGTAGACGACAAGCGCCAGGACGATGCCTTGCATGAGGCTGCTAACCGGCCCGGCCAAAGCAGACACCAGCTTCGCGCCTATTCCCAGTTGTTGCCCGGGAGTCTGAACATAGTTGTGAAATAACGTTGGGTTTTCCCCAAATACAGAATAGGAAAGATAGTGTCCAAATTCGTGGAAAAAGGTGGTGAAGATAAAGGCGGACACGAAGGCCATTGTCGAGTTTAGCAAAATGTTTATCAGGGGTTTGCTCATGGAATGTTCGTTCCTTCTGCTTTATCTTATCTAGACAAACTACATCTCTCACTTCATAAGAGAATAAACCACCCCAGAATCTCGAGCGCAAGGAAAAGTCTCCGGGCCTGGCCTGGACATTGTGACACTTCTCAGTGTGAATCGTGGGACTGCTGCGCGGAGAGGCCTTTTTGAGCGGGTCAGCCCAGGTCATAACTTCGGTAGCGCCAACCTGGCAATCGCTTTTGCGATCTCGAACAGCTCAGGTTTTGTGCCCGGGACGCCTACGCCGATCCGCAGAAGTTTGTTTTTGCTCCTATCGATGACCGTCAGTTTGGACAGTCGCTACATGACTCATTTCACCGTATCATATTCAGGCCATTCTAATAAAACTAAGCTTTGACGCACTCTCGAAGCATTCCAAAGAACGATCGCTAAGCGAGTCACCTGCAAACACTGTTAAAACATATATCCACTTTTCTATGAATGTTCAGCGTACAGTTGAAGATTTGGGTAGGCGCTCGCCGCGACCACCAATGTCACTTTGGGTTCGCCGAATTTGCATGATCGGAGTGCCTTTTATCTACAGCATCCGGATCGACGCCCATAGCTCTGGCGCGTTCCACCCATTGCTTCCTCGCCAAAATACGCATGTCCTTAACGTTGTCTGTCTCATCCATGATTTCCATGCCCATAATTGTCTCAATTAAATCTTCGAGGGTCACCAGTCCATCGAGGCCACCATACTCATTCACGACAATTGCGATATGCTGGCGTTCGTCAAGAAATCGTTCGAACAAAACAGTTAACGATACCAATCCTGGAAACGCAATTATGTTGCGTTTCAACGATTCGAGTTTCTCATTCCCTTGATTCTGCGTTGAATAAACCAAAACATCATCCTTAAGAACAAAGCCAGTTATGTTGTCAAGATGCTCGCTGTAGAGCGGGAGACGCGAGAATGGTGTTTGGCTTATCTGTTTCAATGAATCGCTTATCTTCATGTCCTCAGGTAGTGCAGAGACTACGGTACGTGGGGTCATGATATCAGCCACTTCCAGTGACTCGAAGCGCAGCAGGTTTCTGATAATCCTTGATTCACTACTGCGGATCTGACCCGCTTTCACCCCGACAGATGTCATGCCGATAAGCTCTTCCCGGCTAAAAATGTGTGTTGCTTTTCCACTTGAAATAAATTGTGTCAGCCTTTCCGAGATCCAGACAATTGGATAGAGAGCCACTATCAGGATTCTAACAAAAAACGCTGTTGGCATGACGAGTTTTGACCAATAGACGGCACCCATGGTCTTGGGAATAATTTCCGAAAGGAAAAGGATCATGAGTGTCATAGCACCTGAGAATAGTCCAAACCAGGCGCTTCCGAATACAACTGTCGCTTTGGCGCCCGAGCCAATGGCACCGACTGTATGTGCAATCGTGTTCAAAGTCAAGATAGCAGCAAGCGACTGGTCCACATTATCTTGTTTTAGTCTTTTTAACAAGGCAGCTCGCTTAGGTCGCTTTTCTTTCTCCCCTTCGATATATGAGGGTGTCATGCTCAATAGCACCGCTTCTGCCACTGAACAGAGAAATGAGAACACCAATGCTAGCAACACATAGATTATCAACATCACAACGTCGGTATTTGTGACCTCGGCACCTTGCCCATTTAAGGCCTCTATACCAAATGCATAAGACGACACGGTCGGCGCCAGCAACAAAGCTGTCGATGCAATCCGGATTGGTGGTCTCAACGATAAACTCATTGTAATTGAATCTAATTAGGGTCTTCTGAAAAACTCACAGTGAAACATGTTCCTGTTATGATGCTCACTGTTTTTGTGTTTGTTTGATTTGCGTTTTCTTTGTTCTTTTACAATTTTTGCCCTGCGAGCGTGACAGTTCTGCTCAGGAGCGCCATTTGAATCCAGGCTTTCTCGGTTTTGTCCGTTCTTGCGCGCACTCTTCCCAGGTCATAATGTGATTTGCTGTTTCCAATGGCACCCTCAATGCGGTTTCTCTCTTTGAGTTTTTGTCGGCGCCATCGTGTTT